>DATILR010000079.1:0-4034 GCA_035476275.1 Binatus sp. (SeqCode)
GCCGGACGCGGGTGTCGGCCCACCAGTGGACGAGCGGCTGCGGTACGCCCGGCTGGCTCGCACCGCACACCAGCACGAGCGGAAGATGACGTGGTTGATAGCGAACAGCATCGACGGCCCCCCGCGCGACCCGCAACACCAAGGCGTCCCACAGGGCGCCCAGGGTCTCCCGGAGGCCGTCGAGCCTCATCCCGGACCCCATGGTTCACTCATACCAGACGCGGCGCGTCAAACAACCCCGGGATCGACGATTTTTTTGGACCGTCGTCCGAAGCGGAGCACTTTCGCGCGATTAGGTCTCCTCGGGACGGATCAGCGGGCGGAATCCACGCGGCGTGACATAGGTGCGCATCTGCGCGAGGAGATGACGGACGTCGGATGCGACGACGAGCAGGCCGCGATTCTCCGCCGCGACGAACCCCTCGACGACGGCACGCTCGACGAGCGTGACGAGCGGCGCGAAGTACCCGCGCACGTCGAACAGCCCGATGGGCTTCGCATGCAGCCCGAGCTGCGCCCAGGTGGTGATCTCGAGCAGCTCGTCGAGCGTGCCGAAACCGCCGGGGAGGGCGATGAAGCCGTCGGCGAGCTCGGCCATCAGCGCCTTTCGCTCGTGCATGCTGCCGACGACGCGGAGATCGGCGAGGTGCTGATGCGCGATCTCCCGGGTGGCGAGCCGCCGCGGGATGATGCCGATCACCTCGCCGTCGGCCTCGAGGACGCTGTCGGCGAGAACGCCCATGAGCCCGATGCTGCCCCCACCGTAGACGAGCCCGATCCCGTCCGCCGCGAGCGTGCCGCCGAGCGCACGCGCGGCGGCAGCGTACTCCGGGTGGGCACCGACGCTCGAGCCGGCGAAGACGCAGATGCGCCGCATGGTCAGTCGGCCACCACGCCGGCACCCTTTCGGGCGGGGACGGAACCCGACACGGTCGGCGTCGTTGCGGGAATCACTGTCGCGCGGGCATCCCGGCCCGGTAGCGACCCAGCTGGTCCGCCGCCTCTTGCACCTCGGACCCCTCGCCGCTGGCGACGGCGCGCTGATAGGCCCGCTCTGCCGTCGCGATCGCGTCCTGAGGCCGTCCCGCCTCGGCGTAGGCGGTGGCCAGGGCGAGCAGGCTCTCCACATCGGCGCCGCCGCTTCTCCGGACCAGGTCCTCTCCCAGGCGAATGGCCTCCCCCGAGCTTCTGAGCGTCTTCGGCTCGGCCGTCGCCAGGAGCCGCACGAGCTCCTTCTCGGCCTCCAGCAGATCGGGCTCCAGGCGCAGCGCCGTCCGCAAGGCGGCGATCGCCGCCGCCGTCTCGCCCTGCTGCTCGAGGCACAGGCCGAGACCCAGGTGGGCCGGCGCGTAGGACGGATCGATGCGGATCGCCTTGCGGTACCGCGCGGTCGCTCCCGCCCAGTCCTCGGCGCGTGCGTGCACACCCGCATAGTTCGCCTGCAGCTGCGCGCTTCGCGGGTCTCCCTTGAGCGCCTGGCGGTAGTGGGGAACGGCCGCCGCGGTGTCGCCCCGGTCGTCGAGGATGACAGCCAGATTGTTGTGGGTCCCCGCGTGGCGCGGATCCAGCCGCAGCGTCCGCTCGTACTCGGCGACCGCCCACTCGACGTCACCCTTGAGGCGGAATGCGTTCCCCAGGCTGAAACGCGCGTCCGGGAAGGTCGGCTGCAGCTCGACCGCGCGCCGCAGCTCGACGATCGCCTCGTCGATCCGTCCGGCGTCCAGGTACACCGTGCCGAGGTTGAAGTGGCCGCGGCCATTCTCGGGGATGCAGGCGATGGTGCTCGACCAGAGGGCGATCTCGTCACGGTAATCGCGATTGCGCTCGATCGTGCGCAGAACGAGCCCCAGCCCGACGACACCCAGGACGGCGGCCTCGAGCGCCCGCCGCGTGCCGACATCCGGGAGAATCCGGCCCGCCAGGCCATGCGCGCCGAGGACTGCCAGAACGATCAGGGGAGCAAGGGGCAAGTACATCCGATGCTCGACGGCGAGAAACGCGTTCGGCATCACGCTGGACGTGGGTGCGAGCAGCAGGAAGAACGCCAGACCGAGGAAGCCGATCCGAGGCCAGCGCACGAGTGCCACCAGGCTCGCTAGGAGCAACGTCACGATCGCGATGCCCGGCCAGACCACCTCGCCGGGCGTGCGCGCGACCGGCCAGCCGTAGTCGATCGAAAGACACGCCGGCCAGAGCGTGAGGCGGAGGTAGTGGAGGATCACTCCCGGCTGGGTCGAGAGGTACTCCCACGGGCTGACGCCGCGAAAGCCGAACCCGGCCGGGAAGTCCCGGCGCTCGTGGAGCGTGTCGGCGGTCGCGTACGCGAGCGCGGCCGCTCCGACCACCATGCCCGCGTACACGCCCGAGCGACGACGCACGACCGTCGCCCACGACGAGGCGAGGAACACGCGATCGTACAGCAGCACGACCAGCGGCGCCGTGACCAGGATCTCCTTCGTGGCCATGCCGAGCCAGCAGGCGACGACGGCGCTCGCGTACCAGGCGCGTGGGTGTGTCGATTGCGAGCCGCGCAGTACGCCGTACAGGCAGGCGAGATAGAACAGGCTCGCCATCGCCTCGAGGCGCTGGGTGATGTAGCTGACGCTCTCGGTCTGGAGCGGGTGGACGATCCAGAGGAGCGCCACGGCGAAGGCCAGCCAGGGGGCCTCCGCGTCGCCGGCCGCGCGTGCCGGGCGCAGGAGAAGCGTCCGCCGCACGATGTCGAAGAGCAGCAGCCCGGCCAGCAGGTGCACGAGGAGGTTGAACACGTGGTAGCCCTGCACGTCGTGACCGCCGAGCGTGTAGTTGAGCGCGAGCGAGAGACGCGCGAGGGGGCGGTGCCGCAGGCCAGGCGCACTGTCGTGCAGGGCGGCGGCGAAGCTGCGGATGCCCGGATTGTCGACGATGTTGGGCTGATCGTCGTAGTGGAAGCTCCCCGAGAAGCTGTCGTGGTAGGCGGCGCCGCCCGCCGCGAGGAGGAGGGCGCAGAGTGCGAGGAGCCGCATCGAGCCCGCCGTCGCGCTAGCCGAGCATGACGAGGCCGCCGTCCACCACCAGGACCTGCCCGGTCACGTGCGCGCCGTCGTCCGAGGCCAGGTAGAGGAGCGCCCCGGCCGTATCGGAGACGGCGAGCAGCTTCCGGAGAGCGGTCCGCTCGACGAACGCCTGCCGCTCGGGCGCCGAGAGCCGCTCCATGGTCGCCGGCGACGCGATCATCCCCGGCGCGATCGCGTTCACGGTGATGCCGTAGACGCCGAGGGCACCTGCAAGAAGCCGGGTGAGGCCGTTCTCGAGCACCTTCGACGCGGGGTAGGCGAAGCTCGGGAGCTCGCCCGTCTGCCGGAGCTGCTCGGCCGGACGCCCGCCCAGGTACCAGGCGCCGATCGAGGAGAGCGAGACGATGCGGCCGCCGCTCCCGCGCATCGCGGGAAGCACCGCGCGGGCCGTCCGCAGGATGCTGACCGCGTTGTAATCGAGCACCTGGTGCAGGTACTCGTCCGACGTGTCGTCGCGGCGGAGGTCGTGCCAGAGGTGGTGCGTGTTGGCGAGCACGTCGATGCGCCCGAAGCGCTCGAGCGTGAAGGCGGCGAGGGCCTCGCAGCTCGTCGTGGTGCCGACGTCGACGCTCGTCCCAGCCGTCCGGCCGCCGGCCGCACGGAGCTCGTCGGCCACCGCCACCGCGCGCGTGAGGTCGGCGTCCGCGACCACCACGGCGGCCCCTTCGCGGGCGAGGGCGCGAGCCCAGACGACCCCGTAGGTCTCTCCCCGACCGCACTCGGTGACGATCGCGACCCGGTCCTTGAGGCGCACGACGCCCTGCTTAGCACGCGCGGCCCGCGGCGAGCGACGGTCGTGCGCTATCGGATTTGGGACCACCGATCGACCGTGCTATGCGAGCCGCATGGACCTCGCGGGGGCGGTCGCGCTCGTCACGGGAGCCAGCCGGGGTGTCGGACGCGCCCTCGCCATCGCGCTCGCGACGGCGGGCGCCGACGTGGCGTGCGCGGCGCGCGCCACCGACGCGGCGCCCCTCA
>DATILR010000080.1:0-11320 GCA_035476275.1 Binatus sp. (SeqCode)
TGGAAGCCGTAGACACGCGCGGCGTTCTCACAGGTCACCTTGCGCAGGACTGCGGGGCCATGGAGCGCGAGCGGCGACTCGGTCAATGCTTTGCGCGAGTGTGGCCACGTGCTGTCGCCGTGCGGGTAGTCCGAGGCCCACATCACGTTGTCGGCGCCGATGCGTGGGATCAGTTCGACTCCGAGCTTCTCGTCCTCGTAGGTGGTGAACACCTGATGCGCGAAGATCTCGCTGGGCAGCATCCGGAGTTTGTGGTCTTTGATCTTCGAGCCGTACTTGTGCAGCTCGTGATCGCCCTCTATGGGACTCTCGAGGCGCAGGCACTCCTCGACGAAGTTCGGAATCGCCCCGGGATGGCTTCGGAGCTCCTGGGCGACGGTTGGCTGCTCGCAGAGAACCCGCATTCCCGCGGAGAGCAGGCGCGTCGTCGTCTCCTGCCCGGCGGCGAAGAGGATGCTGGCGAGGCGGACTACGTCCATCACCTCGGGGAGCTCTCCATCGGAGAACCGGACGCTGGCCAGTCGGCTCATGAGGTCGTGGCCTGATGAGGTCGGCGAAACCAGCGGCGTGTCAGCGATTCTTCACCCGGACGTGGAGGAGTATGTCCGCCAGGCCGGGGTCGTCGAAGTCCACCGTCCCGTCGAGCATCGCAGGGTGCCGGGTCTCCAGATGGTCTGCGACGATGCGTGCCTCGGCGTCCCCGATCTGCGCCGTCGTGAGCAAGGTCTCCTGACAGTGGACGCACTCGACGGCGTAGATCATTCCCGAGCCCTCGCTTCGGCCTGTCGCCTCTCAGCGGCCTCTTCTCGTGCGTCACGATCCGCTGGGGAGATGAGGAAGTCAATGTGCTGGGACCCATCTCCGACTTCCTTCGCCGTTCGGTGCACTCCGGGACCGCTTGACGATCTGCAGTTCGTGTTTACCTTACGCTAGCAAACGAGAGGATTGGGTCAGCGAGCTCCACAGGCGGAAAGGCGATGAAAAATGGAATTGCTGGTTGAAAATGGTTTCGTGAATGGTGGGTGGTTGTTCGACAGGGTGCACGGTCTCTTCAACGGGCTGGCGAGCGAGGCCGGGGCGATTTCACCGCCGGTCGATGTGGTCGAAGATCATGACGGCTATCGCTTCAGCATCGATCTGCCCGGTTTGAAGACCGACTCGCTCGAGGTGAAGGTCGAGGATGGCACCCTGGTGATCAACGCCGAGCGCAACGAGCCCACATGTGCCAAGGACACGCGGGTTCATCGCGCCGAACGCCACTACGGCCGAATTCGTCGGGCCTTCAGGCTTCCGGCCGATGTGGGTCACGACGGCATCAAGGCCGCGTACAAGGATGGCGTGCTCGAAGTAACGATCGCGAAGCGTCCCGAGGCCAAAGCGGCCAGGGTCGAGGTCGCGTATAACAACTAGGACCCAAAATGGGGCGCGACCGGGGGTGGATGGCCCCCGCGTTGCCCCGGGTGTAGGGTAGGTCTTGCTCCCTGATACGCTCGCGGGCGGCTCGCACGGGCGCACCACCGAGTAGCGCACTAGGCGCCTTGCCCAGTCAGATTCACCGGGCCCGAGAAGGAGCGCCATGAAACCCCATCTGGGCTTCATCGTCATGGCAGTGGTCTGGTCGATACCTCTTACGTCGTACGCGATCTGGTACGTGCGGCGTGCCGAGCGACAAGCACGCCGCCGTCTTCAGATCGCGGTCGATCAGGTCGACGGGGACACTCTCTCCTCCACGGTCGGCTTCGTCGGCCCGCTCGTTCCCGACAGCCGCAACCACGTATCACGCGCAACCCGCGCTCGTGGCCTTCGGCAATTCCGTTCGCGGTCTCCAGGTGGAAGTCGTTTTGCCCGTCTGGTGACGAGAGGAGCCCAAACCCTACAAGCTCTGGTGCCCATACGATGACATGCCGTTGAGAGGCGGCGTCGCTATCTCAGACTAGACGATCCTGGATGCCGACTTACGAGTACCGCTGCGGGCACTGCGGGGACTTCGAGGAGATGCAGCGCATCACCAATCCCCCGCGCTCGCGCTGCCCCCGGTGCAACCGTAAAGTCCGGCGGCTGATCTCGAGCACGAGCTTCCAGTTGAAGGGCAGTGGCTGGTACGTGACCGACTACGCCCGCGCCGGAGGAGGGAACGGCGCCAGGAAGGACAGCGGCAGGGACTCCACCGCGTCGGAAGGCCAGTCGGAGGGGAAGTCCAAGCCCGCGTCGGACGGCAGCGGTACGAAGTCGGCCTCGTTCCAATCCCCGCAGGCGACTTGAAGTCGACAACTACCTGAAGATCTAGCTTGAGAAGCTAGCCGAGCCAACCCCGGCGCGACCAGCTCGAGTCAAAGCTCTCGACGGGGCCCTACGCGATCGCCGGCGCCTTCTCGCTGGCCGACTGCGCTCTCGCCCCGACCTCCAAACCTCATGCTGCCCCGCAGTGGCGTCAACTCGGTGCTGACCATGCCCGGCCGGAACGCGGTCACCGCCCCGTGATGTAGTTCTGAAGCTGCTCGATCATGAACTCCTGCTCGGAGATGATGTCCTTGACGACGTCCCCGATCGAGATCACGCCGACGACCCTCTGCTCCTCCTCCAGCACGGGCAGGTGTCGCACGCGCTTGTCAGTCATCAGCGCCATGCAGTCCTCGAGCGTCTGCTCCGGACGGATGTAGAGAACGTGGGAGCTCGTGATCTCACGGACGATGGTCTCCTTGGAGGACTTGCCCTTGAGGATGACTTTCCGCGCGTCGTCTCGCTCTGAGAAGATACCCACCAGCCTTTCACCTTCGAGCACGAGCACTGCCCCGACGTTCTTGTCGGCCTTGAGCTGCAATGCTTCGAAGACGGCGGTCTCCGGGGCGACGGACAGGACCTCGTTCCCCTGCCGGATGGGGAAGCAGCACCGCTGGATCGCGCCGACTCAGCTCCTACTGAGGCACCTTTCGGCGGCGTCCACCGGCACGCGTGTCTGAGCGCGCACGAACAAGATCGCTCATTCCGTGCCCGCGTGCTAGAAGCCCCAGGTATCCTACGCTTTGTCGGCAACCTCCGTCCCTCGGTCGATCCCCTCCCGGACCCCGAAGAGCCCATCCGCACTGAGCTCTTCAGCGTCGAGCGACTCGAGCAGCACGCCGAGAGCCTCGCGGCCGCGCAGCGCGTAACCGCCGACCCGCGCCGCGGGTGGCGCCTGCTGCCGCGGCTCGTCGACAACGGCCGCGCCCTCCTCGCGTCCTACCGCACCATCGCGGAAGCGATCCGCGAGGAGCGCGCGATCACCGCGGCGGCCGAGTGGCTGGTCGACAATTTCCACATCGTGGACGACCAGCTCCGCCAGATCCGCGAGGATCTGCCGCGCGGCTTCTACCGCGAGCTGCCCAAGCTCGCCCCCGGCTTCCTCGAGGGTTACCCGCGGGTCTTCGGCGTTGCCTGGGCGTTCGTGGCGCACACCGATAGCCGCTTCGAGCCCGAGGCCCTGCGGCGCTTCGTGCGCGCCTACCAGCGCGTGCAGCCGCTCATGATCGGCGAGCTGTGGGCGGTCCCGATCACCCTGCGCATCCTCCTGGTCGAGAACCTCCGGCGGCTCGCGGAGCGGATCGTGCGGGACCGAGCGGCCCGTCAAGAGGCCGACGAGCTCGCCGACCGGCTGCTCGGCCTCGGTGGACGGACGCCGGCGGATGCGACTGCGGCGCTGGCCCGTGTCGAGAAGCAGCGGCTGCCCACGGCCTTCGCCGTGCAGCTCGTCCAGCGCCTGCGCGAGCAAGATCCGGACGTCGTGCCCGCGCTGGGCTGGCTCGAGGAGCGGTTCGCGGCCCAGGGCACGACGAGCGAAGAGATCGTGCGCCTCGAGCACCACCGGCAGGGGGCCATGAACGTGACCGTCCGCAACATCATCACGAGCATGCGCCTCATGTCGAATTTCGACTGGAAAGAGTTCTTCGAGGACGTCAGCCGGGTCGACGAGGTACTCCGTGCCGGCACGGACTTCGCGGCCCTCGACTTCCCGACCCGCGACCGCTACCGCCACGCGATCGAGGACCTGGCGCGGGGCTCCCGCTGCTCGGAGGTCGAGGTGGCCTGCCGGGTGGTGGCGCGTACGAAGGAGGCTGCCGCGGCAAACGATCCCGGGCACGAGCGCCGGCGTGACCCCGGATATCACCTGCTCTCGCAAGGGCGCGCGGCGCTCGAACAGGAGCTCGGCTTTCGCGTCCGCCCGGGGCGGTGGTTGACCCGCGCCTACCTCGCCGCGGCCATGCCGGCCTACCTGGGGACGGTCGCGCTGCTGAGCGCGCTCGTCCTCGCCCCGCCCCTGATCCTCGCCGCGCACGCCGGCCTGGGCCCTACCGGTCTCCTACTCTTCGCCCTGCTCGCTCTCGTTCCGGCCACCGACCTCGCCATCGCGCTCACGAACCTCGGGGTCGTCGAGCGGATCGGCCCCCGGCCCCTGCCGAAGCTCGAGCTACGCGACGGGGTGTCGGCCGAGCTGCGGACGCTGGTGGTGATGCCCGCGCTGCTCACCGGCGAGGGACACGTCGAGGAGCTGATCGGCCAGCTCGAGGTGCACTACCTCGCCAACCCCGATGGCGAGCTCCGCTTCGCCCTCCTCTCGGACTGGACCGACGACCCGGCCGAGACGAGACCCGACGATGAGGGGCTCGTCGCGGCGGCGGCTGAGGGGATCGCGGGTCTGAACGCGCGGCATGGTCCCGCGTCCGACGACGGAGAGCGCTTCTTCCTCTTCCATCGTGCCCGGCGTTGGAACGAGCTGCAGGGAGGGTGGATCGGGTGGGAGCGCAAGCGGGGGAAGCTGCATGAGCTCAACCGCCTGCTGCGCGGGGCGACGGACACCGGCTTCGTGGTGGTGGGCGGTCAGCCGATGGCCCCGCCGTCCGGGGTCCGCTACGTCATCACGCTCGATGCCGACACCCGGCTCCCCGTGGGTGCCGCGCGGGCGCTGATCGGCACCCTGGCGCACCCCTTGAACCGGGCACGGTTCGACCAGCGCGTGGGGCGCGTAGTCGAGGGCTACGGGGTGCTTCAGCCGCGCGTGACGCCGACACTGCCCGCCGACCGGAAGGGCTCGGTGTACCAGTGGATATCCGCCGGCCCGTGCGGGATCGATCCTTACGCCTCGGCGGTGTCGGACGTCTACCAGGATCTCTTCGGCGAGGGATCCTACACCGGCAAGGGCATCTATGACCTGGATGCGTTCGAGGCGGCACTCGCCGGTCGAGTGCCGGAGAACGCCATCCTGAGCCATGATCTCTTCGAGGGGGTCTTCGCGCGCGCGGGGCTGGTGACGGACATCGCCTTCTTCGAGGAGTTCCCGACCCACTACCTGGTGGCGTCGCTCCGCCAGCACCGCTGGGCGCGCGGCGACTGGCAGCTCCTCCCATGGATCGTCGGGCGGCGTGCCGCTGGCGTGCCCTTCCTCGGCCGGTGGAAGATGATCGACAACCTCCGCCGGACGCTCTCGGCGCCCTCGGCGGTCCTCACACTCCTCGCGGCGTGGACAGTCACCCCACTGGCGGCGACGTGGACGACGTTCATCCTTGCCGTGATCACCCTCCCGGCCCTCGTGCCCATCCTCACCCGGCTCGTGCCGCGCCGGCGGGGTATCTCGAAGCGGAGCCACGTGGGCGGCATAGGCGCCGACCTGGCGAGGGGCCTCGCGCAGGTGACGCTGACGGTTACCCTCCTGGCCCATCACGCATGCGTCATGGTGGACGCGATCGTCCGCACCCTGGTACGCCTCTATGGAACGCGGCAGCGCCTTCTGGAGTGGGTGACCGCCGCGCAAGCGAAGTCCGGCCTCGGTCTCGAGCTGGCCGGCTTCTACCGCCGCATGGCCACCGCCGTGGCGCTCGCGCTCGGGGCCGCCGCGCTCGTTGCCGTCGTCCGGCCGGCGACCTGGCCGCTGGCGGCGCCGTTCCTCGTCCTGTGGGTTCTCTCACCGCTCGTGGCCCAGCGCATCAGCCTGCCACCCCGAGCGACGGCGAACGAGCCGCTGTCACCGCGCCAGGCGCGTCTCCTCCGTCTCACCGCTCGGCGGACGTGGCGCTTCTTCGAGACCTTCGTGGGGCCGGAGGACCACGCGTTGCCGCCCGACAACTTTCAGGAAGATCCGAAGCCGGTGATCGCCCACCGGACCTCGCCCACCAACATCGGCCTCTCTCTTCTCTCCACGATCGCTGCCCGTGACTTCGGGTGGCTCGGCCTCCTCGACACCGTCGAGCGCATCGAGGCGACGTTCGAGACCCTCGTACGCATGGAGCGGTTTCACGGGCACTACTACAACTGGTACGACACCCGCACGCTGCGTACGCTCGAGCCGCCGTACGTCTCGTCCGTCGATAGCGGGAACCTTGCCGGTCACCTCCTCACCCTCGCGCAGGCCTGCCGGGAGCTGACCGAGCGCCCGCTGCTCGTCCCGAGCGCGCTGGCGGGCGTCGAGGACGCTCTCGGGCTCGTGCGTGAGTCCGCCGCAGCGCTCCCCGACGATCGGCGCACGCAGACCGTCACCCGCTGGCAGCTCGCGGACGCGGTCGAGGCCCTGGCGACCGCGCTCGGCGCGGCGCCGAACACGCTCGCCGGCTGGGCGCGCTGCCTCCGCCAGATGGATGGCTTGGCCCACACCCTGGTCGACGTAGCGCAGACACTGGACGCCGAGCGCGGTGACGGGGCCGCGGCGGAGCTCCTCGCGTGGTCTCGGGCCGTCGCCGCTACCGTGCAGAGTCACGCGCGTGACATGGACACCCTTCTGCCCTTGGCGCGTCACGGGGGGGAAGACGACGGCGACCAGAGCTTTCTCGCCACGGTGCCCGCACCGATCGAGATGTCAGACCGGTGCGCGGTGGTGCTCGCCGAGCTGGAGGGCCGCGCCGGGGACGTCACCCTCGGCGAGCGCCTCGAGCGCGCCACCGATGCCTGCGGTACGCTCGTTCGTCGCTTGCTCGCCCTCGCCCGGCTCGCGCGCGAGCTTTTCGAGGCCATGAAGTTCGGCTTTCTCCTCGACCCCACGCGCAACCTGCTCGCGATCGGCTATCGCGTGCGCGAGGGCGATCCGGACCCGAACTGCTACGACCTTCTCGCCTCCGAGGCGCGACTGGCCAGCTTCATCGCCATCGCCAAGGGCGACGTCCCGGCCTCCCACTGGTTCCAGCTCGGGCGCGCCATGACGCCCGTCGGCCGGGGCTCGGCGCTCGTCTCCTGGTCGGGCTCGATGTTCGAGTACCTGATGCCGGCGCTCGTCATGCGGTCACCGCCCGGGAGCCTCCTCGAGCAGACCTATCGCTTCGTCGTTCGCCGCCAGGTGCGTTACGGCATGACACGCGGTGTGCCCTGGGGCGTCTCCGAGTCCGCCTTCAACGCGCGGGACGTCGAGCTGACGTATCAGTACTCGAACTTCGGGGTTCCGGGCCTGGGGCTCAAGCGCGGCCTCAGCGAGGACCTCGTGATCGCGCCCTACGCGACCGCCTTGGCGGCGATGATCGACCCCGCCGCGGCGGCCGAGAACCTCGGGAGCCTCGCCACCCTCGGGGCCAGCGGGGCCTACGGATTCTACGAGGCTCTGGACTACACGGCCAGCCGTCTGCCGGAAGGCGACGACGTCGGCCTCGTGCGCGCGTACATGGCACACCACCAGGGCATGTCCGTGGTCGCCCTCGCGAACGTGCTGCACGACGGCGCCATGCGAGCGCGCTTTCACGCCGAGCCCATCGTGAAAGCCGCCGACCTGCTGCTCCAGGAGCGGGCACCGCGGGACGTCGCGGTTGCCCGGCCGCGGGCCGAGGAGGTGAAGACGGCGGCCCACGTCCGCGACCTCGTCGGGCCGCTGGTGCGGCGCTTCACCTCGCCGCACCACCCGGTGCCTCGGACGCATCTTCTGTCGAACGGGCACTACGCGGTGATGATCACGGCGGCAGGGTCGGGCTACAGCCGCTGGGGTGACCTCGCGGTCACGCGCTGGCGCGAGGATGTCACCTGCGACGCGTACGGCCAGTACATCTTCCTTCGCGACGCGGACAGCGGCGAGGTTTGGTCAACGGCCTACCAGCCGAGCGGCGTCGAGGCGGATGCCTACGAGGCCATCTTCTCCGAGGACCGCGCCGAGATCCGACGACGCGACGGTGCGATCGCTACGACGCTCGAGGTGGTGGTGTCCCCCGAGGACGACGCCGAGGTGCGTCGGGTGACCATCACGAACCTCGGCGGCCGAACCCGCCAGATCGAGCTCACCTCGTACGCCGAGGTCGTGCTTGCGCCGCCCGCAGCCGACGCGGTCCATCCCGTGTTCTCGAACCTCTTCGTCCAAACGGAAGCCGACGCGGTGCTGAACACGCTGCTGGCGACCCGCCGTCCGCGGTCCCCCGAGGATCCGCCGGTCTGGGCTGCGCACGTCGTTGCGGTCGACGAGCACAGGGTGGGCGGCATCCAGTATGAGACCGATCGGGCCCGGTTCCTCGGCCGCGGGCGCAGCATTCGCGCCCCGATTTCGGTGATCGACGGCCGCCCGCTCTCCAACACGGCAGGCCCGGTGCTCGACCCGATCTTCAGCCTGCGGCTGCGCATCCGGCTCGCCGCCGGTGCCAGCGCGCGCATCACGTTCTCCACGGTGATGGCCGCCTCGCGGGAGACCGTCGTCGATATCGCCGACAAGTACCGCGACCCGGCGACCTTCGAACGCGTGGTCACGCTCGCCCGCACCCAGGCCCAGGTCCAGCTCCGCCACCTCGGCATCGAGCGCGACGAAAGCCACCTCTTCCAGCGACTCGGCAACCGCCTTCTCTACACCGACCCGTCGCTGCGGCCCTCGCCCGAGGTCCTGCGACGCGCCAGCGGCGGTCCGTCCGGCCTCTGGCCGCACGGCATCTCTGGCGACCAGCCGATCGTGCTGGTGCGGATCGACCACGCCGAGGACCAGGAGATCGTGCGCCAGCTCCTGCGCGCCCACGAGTACTGGGGGCTGAAGCAGCTCGCTGTCGACCTCGTGATCGTGAACGAGCAGGGCGCCTCCTATGCCCAGGAGCTCCAGGCGGCGCTGGAAGCCCTCGTCCGGGCGAGCCAGTCGAAGCTCGGTAGCGAGGGACACCAGCCGCGCGGGGGGGTCTTCATCCTGCGCGGGGACCGGCTCTCGCCCGCCGATCGGATCCTGCTGCAGACCGCAGCACGCGCCGTGCTCCTCAGCCGGCACGGCACGCTCGCCGAGCAGGTGACCCGCGTGGAGCGCGCGGAGGCCCTGCCCTCCGTGCCTGCGGTGCGGCGCGCTCAAACCCGCCCCGCGCCTGAGGCGCCACCGCCGCGACCGGACCTAGAGTTTTTCAACGGGCTCGGCGGCTTCGCGGCCGACGGACGGGAGTACGTCACCGTGTTGGGCGAGGGGCAGTGGACACCGGCGCCATGGGTCAACGTGGTGGCGAATCCGAGCTTCGGCTTCCAGGTCTCCGAGTCGGGCGGCGGCTACACCTGGTCGGTCAACAGCCGCGAGAACCAGCTCACGCCGTGGTCGAACGATCCCGTCTGCGATCCTCCGGGCGAGACGCTCTATGTCCGCGACGAGGAGAGCGGCGAGCTGTGGGGCCCGACGGTCCTCCCGATCCGCGAGGAGACGCCTTACGTCGTCCGCCACGGCCAGGGCTACAGCCACTTCGAGCATACCTCGCACGGGATCGCGCTCGACCTGCTCCAGTGCGTCCCCCTCGACGACCCGGTCAAGGTATCGCGGCTGGTGATGGAGAACCGCTCCGGCCGCGCCCGGCGCCTCTCGGTCACGGCGTACGTCGAGTGGGTGCTGGGCGCCTCCCGCAGCGTTTCGTCGCCGCACGTCGTCACCGAGATCGACGCGGGCAGTGGCGCCCTGCTGGCGCGAAACCCGTGGAATGGCGAGTTCGCGGGCCGGGTGGCCTTCGCCGACCTCGGCGGACGGCAAACGGCCTGGACCGGCGACCGTACCGAGTTCCTCGGCCGCAACGGCACGCTCGATCGCCCCGCGGCGCTCGAGCGCGGCATCCCGCTCTCCGGCAGGGTCGGGGCCGGGGTCGACCCGTGCGGCGCGCTCCAGGCGGCGGTCGAGCTGCGCCCGGGTGACCGGGCGATCGTCGTCTTCCTCCTCGGACAGGCAGACACGGTCGAGGATGTGCGGGCGCTCGTCACGTACTACCGAGCGGCAGATCTCGATGCCATCCTGCGCGCCGTCACTACGCGCTGGGACGACATCCTCGGCGTCGTACAGGTGAAGACCCCCGACCGGTCGATGGACCTACTCCTCAACCGCTGGCTCCTCTACCAGACACTCGCCTGCCGCGTCTGGGCGCGCTCGGCGTTCTACCAGGCCGGCGGCGCCTACGGGTTTCGCGATCAGCTCCAGGACGTCATGGCGCTCGTGGTCTCGAAGCGCGAGGTGGCACGCGAGCACCTGCTGCGCGCCGCCAGCCGCCAGTTCGTCGAGGGAGACGTGCAGCACTGGTGGCATCCGCCGTCCGGACGCGGCACGCGCACCCGGATCTCCGACGACCTCGTCTGGCTGCCCTACGCGACCATTCACTACCTCGACGTGACGGACGACCACGGCCTGCTCGACGAGGTCGTGCCGTTCCTCCAGGGGCCGGCGCTCGCCGCCGGCCACGGGGAGGCGTACTTCGAGCCCGACGTGGCACGCGAGCGGGCCACCTTCTTCGAGCACTGCGCCCGGGCGCTCGACCGGAGCTTGTGCGTCGGCAGCCACGGGCTTCCCCTCATGGGCACCGGCGACTGGAACGACGGCATGAACCGCGTTGGGTACAAGGGCGCGGGCGAGAGCGTCTGGCTCGGCTGGTTCCTGTACGCGACGCTTCGGGAGTTCGCCCGGCTGGCCGAGCTGCGCGGCGAGCACCCGCGCGCCGACGCCTGGCAGCGGCACGGGTCCGCCCTCCACGCGGCGCTCGAGCGTGAGGCCTGGGACGGCGACTGGTACCGGCGCGCCTACTTCGATGACGGCACTCCGCTCGGCTCGGTCACCAACGACGAGTGCCGCATCGACTCGATCGTGCAGTCGTGGGGGGTGATCTCCGGCGCCGCCGACCACGCCCGCGCGGTTCGCGCCATGGCGGCGGTGGAGCAGTACCTGGTGCGGCGTGGCGACGGCCTGGTCCTCCTCTTCACGCCGCCCTTCGATCACCCTGCGCGCGATCCGGGCTACGTGGAGGGCTACCTCCCTGGCGTGCGCGAGAACGGCGGCCAATACACGCACGCGGCACTCTGGGCCGTGCTGGCGTTCGCGGCGCTCGGCGAGGGCGACAAGGCGGGCGAGCTGTTCACGATCCTGAACCCGATCAACCACACCAGCACGCGCGCCGGC
>DATILR010000081.1:0-2557 GCA_035476275.1 Binatus sp. (SeqCode)
CATCGCGCTGAGCGACGCGCAGCTCGCGTTGGCCCGGCGCTGGGCCGAGATCGGCGAGGCGCGGGGATTCCGCTGGGAGCGGCTCGATCGCCAGCAGCTCAAGGAGCTCGTGCCGATCGCCGGCGACAACGCCATCGGGGGTACCTACCTGCACTTCGGCGGCCACGCCAATCCCCAGCGCACGGTTCAAGGATATGCCTGGGCACTGCAGGACCACGGCGGCCAGATCCTCCAGCACACGACCGTCACCGGACTCACGAGGCGCGGCGGTCGTATCACCGCCGTCGAGACCACGCGCGGGTCATTCGGGGCCGACACCGTGATCATCGCGGCGGGGCCGCAGACGGGACTCTTCGCGGACATGCTCGGCGTGACGCTGCCGCTGGCCCCTGCGCGCGTCGAGATGATCGCCACGGAGCCCCTCCCGCCCATGCGTCACGGCGGCGTGGCGGGCAATGGCCTCTACGGCCGACAGACCCTGCGGGGCAATCTCGTCTACGGCGGCGGTCCGCACGAGTGGATCAATGTGCCCGACATGGCCACACCCGATCACCCGAATACGCCGCTGGTGAGAAACCTCGCCCGCCGGCTCGCCGAGCTGTTGCCCGGCGCCGCGCATCTCCGCGTGATTCGATCCTGGGGCGGCATCGTCGAAAACACGCCCGATGGGCTCCCCGTCATCGATCGGCTCGCCTCCCCCGACAACGCGATCCTCGCGACCATGTCCAGCGTCGGATTCGGCCTGTCCCCCGCCGTCGGCAAGGCACTCAGCGAACTGGTGCTGCACGGGCGCTGCCTCTTCGCTGATCTGTCGGCGCTGGCCCTGAGCCGCTTCGCCGACACGCCCCCGGACTGGCGCGAGCGGGTCGGATGGATCCCGGGCCCCGCCGTCATCGAGGCGGCGGCCGGAGGAGCGAGGTGACGCGCGAGATCGATGCGCGGTCCGTCGCCGACAAGGCGCCGCGGCCCGAGCGCCACGTCGCCGTGGTGGTGGTGGGAGCCGGCACGGCCGGCGTCGCCGCGGCGATCGCGGCGGCCCGAGGGGGCGCGGAGGTGCTGCTCGTCGACGAGAATCCGATCGACCACGACCTGATGGCCATGGACGTGCCGCTCTACTTCGGCCAGCGCATGCAGCCGACGGTCCGAAACCGCACCCTGATGATGGAGCGCATGGTGCAGGCGAATCCCGAGCTGGCGGAGGCGCACGAGGCCGGCGTCGACGTCCAGCTCGCCACTTCGATCTGGGGCGCCTTCGTCAACGGGCCGACCGTGCGCGAGCTTCAAGGGCCCATGCTTGGTCTCGCGGACGACCGCCGCTCCTGGCTCATCGGCTATGACCGCCTGATCGTCGCCGCCGGCGCCCGCGATGTGGTCATGGGCTTCCGCGGGTGGGAGCGGGCCGGTGCGATGGGAGCCAACGGGGCTTTCTCCCTCCTCACCCGCTATCGCGCGCTCGCCTCGCAGCGCATGGTCATCCTCGGATCGGGGAGCCTGGGCCTCGGCACGGCGGCGCTCGCGCTCCAGCACGGCGTCAACGTCGCCGGCATCGTGGAGGTGGACGAGGCGGTGCGTGGCGAGGCCGAAGCCGCCGCGAGGCTCGCCGACCGCGGGGTGCCGATCTACACCTCCCATACCCTGCGGGAAGCGCGCGGCACGGTCGGCGAGGTCGAGTCCGTGGTCGTCGTCCAGGTGGACTCCACGCGCAAGCCCATCCCCGGCAGCGAGCGTGAGATCGGGTGCGACACCATCTGTCTCGCCCTTGGGCTCGCGCCGAATGTCGAGCTCCTCCACCAGGTCGGCGCCCGACTCGACTTCGTCTCGGCCCGCGGCGGCTGGGTGCCCCAGCTCACCGAGGGGATGCAGACCAGCGTGCCGGCGGTGTTCGCCGCAGGCGACTGTGCGGGCGTACACGACGCCATGCTCACGGACCCGGACATCGCGCGCGGGCAGGGACGCGCGGCCGGAATGGCCGCGGCCGAGTCCCTCCGCGTGAATCGTGTCCCGGTTCCTCCTCGAGGGAGCGGGCCGAGGGAGGGGGCGGACGCCTACGCCTACTGGCACGCCTGGCTCCAGTCGCTGATCCACGCCGGGGGCTGGGAGATCAATATCTGCCAGTGCGAAGAAGTCACGAGACGCGAGCTCGTCGAGGTCAAGCCGCCGCGCTATCTCAACTGGGAGTCTCCGCAGATGGAGGCCCGGAGTCTCGACACCCTGCGGCGCGACGGCCCGGTCAACCAGGACCAGATCAAGCGGCTCACCCGCGCCGGCATGGGACCCTGCCAGGGTCGCCGGTGCCGCGAGCAAGTCGCCCTGCTCCTGGCCCATGCCGCGGGTCTCGCCATCGATCGGATCCCGCTGCCGAGCTTCCGTCCGCCGCTCCGACCTCTCCCCTTGAATGTGCTCTGGCCGGCGGACGAGCCGGCGGCGATGCGCGAGCAATGGGTGAGCTGGTTCGGGATCCCGACCCAATTCAGCCCGCACTGGGAGGCGGGCATGGCCATCGCCGAGCCCACGGCGCAGACGCCCCTCATCCTGAGTGACGAGTGAGCCAAGAGAC
>DATILR010000082.1:0-2234 GCA_035476275.1 Binatus sp. (SeqCode)
AGGAGGCGCGGCTTGATGTGTTTCCGCCGGAGCGGCTCCTTCAGCAGCGGGTTGTCGTAGAGGTAGATCTGGCCGACCGACAGGTAGTTGGCCGCCCGCCAGTAGGCGTTCATCTTGCGGAGTTCGTCGGTGGAGAGCGGATCTGTCTCGGGCTTCATCATGCCTCCTTGCTTCGCAACCGCCGTGCCACTGGGCGGCGGGATGGGCGCCGAGACGAGGACTCGGGTACACGGCCGTTTACGACCGAACGTCGTTCGCGGCGGACGCCCCCATGCCGATGCCTCGGCAGTTTTGACGAGCGGTCAGCTAGCCGTGGCGGCAGTAGCCTGGGAGTCGCGGGCCTTTCGACATGCCCGGTGGAGAGCTTGCACCGACCGGGTCGAGCGCATCTCAACTCAGAGGTGTTGTCTCGAGATGCGCAGCCAGTACGATGCGCGATGGCACGCGGATTGCGGAAAGAGTGAGCGATGGCGTCCTTCACTCACATCCCCACGCTCGTATACACGGCGGTGCTCGGACTCGACTTGGCATCGGCGGCGGACCTCGCCCGGATCGCCTTCGGCGTGTTGCTGTGGATCGTACTCGTCGTCCTCAATGGCGCCGCGGCCGGCGCCTCCCCGAGGCCATCGGCATTCGACGTCCGTGTGGTGCCGAGCCCGCATCGCCGCCTTGAGCGCCCGCAGCCGATACGAGACCGCTTCGATCCGCCAGAAGCCGCGTAGTTGTTCGACGTTTTCGAGGTCCTACACTGCAGCGCGAGTGACCAACGCGCGCGTGTGGCGAGCGATCATGAGGTCCTCGTCGGTCCGCACGACTCGCACCGCGCACGCGCTGCCCGGTGCGCTGATGATGGGATCGTGCCGCGCGTTCCGGTCGCGATCGACCTGGATCCCGAGATGCTCGAGGCCTCGGCACGTCTCCTCGCGCACGGGCGCCGCCCGTTCGCCGATCCCGCCCGTGAAGACGAGCGTGTCGATCCCACCCAACACTGCGGCGAACGCGCCGATGTGCTTGCGGAGCACGTAGCAGAAGAGCTCGACCGCCTCGGCAGCGTGGGGCTCGGCCGCGCGGGTTTCGAGGAGCACTTTCATGTCGGAGGTCTTGCCCGACGCGCCGAGGAGGCCGGACTCGTGGTCGACGAGGCGCGCAATCGCGCCGGCATCGAATCCCTCGTGCGCGAGCAGGTGGACCAGCACGCCGGGGTCGAGGTCGCCGCTCCGCGTGCCCATCATGAGGCCGCCCGTCGGCGTGAAGCCCATCGTCGTGTCGACGGAAAGCCCGTCGCGCACGGCAGCGAGGCTGGCGCCGTTGCCCAGGTGCGCGATGACTGCGCGGCCGAGGGTAGCGGCGCCCAGGGTGGCGACGACGTACTCGTACGACAAGCCGTGGAACCCGTAGCGCTGGATCCCCTTCGCGCGGAGCTCCCGTGGGAGCGGCAGGCGCTGCGCGACGGCCGGCATCCTCCGGTGGAAGGCGGTGTCGAAGCACGCGATCTGCGGGAGCCCGGGGAAGTGGGCGCTCACGGCATCGATGCTGTTGAGAGCGGCGGGGAGGTGAAGCGGGGCGAGCGGGACGAGAGTCCGGAGCGCGGCAAGGAGCTGGGGGGTGACACGCTCTGGCGCAGTATGGTCGGCGCCGCCGTGAACGATGCGATGGCCTGCGGCGTCAGGGGCGGGGAACCGCGCCGCGCCGAGCGCGCTGCGAAGCGCCGCGCCGGCGTCATGAAAGGTGCCCGGCTCGTCGCGAAGGATCCGCGCCGACCCATCGCGGACGGTGAGACGGCCCTCGCCGAGGCCGATCCCTTCGACCGCGCTCGACGCGATCGGGGCCTCGTCCTCGTAGAGCGCGAGCTTGAGGGACGACGACCCGCTGTTCACGCAGAGGACGCGGACGGGCACGCCTCATCTCCCGCCGAGCAAGCTCCTTGCGACCGCAACCACCCGATCCGGCTCGAAGCCGAACTTCTTCTGCAGCTCCTTGAGCGGCGCCGAGGCGCCGAACGTCTTCATGCCGATGACGTGACCCCGCGCTCCCACGTATCGCTCCCAGCCAAGAGTGGTGCCCTGCTCCACCGCCACGCGTGCCGTGACCTCCGGCGGCAGGACGCTGTCCCGATACTCGTGCGGCTGCTCGTCGAAGAGCTCCCAGGACGGCATCGACACGACGCGCGAGCGAATGCCCTCGACGCGGAGCTGCTCGTGGGCCTCCACGGCGAGGCTCAGCTCGCTGCCCGA
>DATILR010000083.1:0-10495 GCA_035476275.1 Binatus sp. (SeqCode)
GCGCACGAAGACCGTGACTAGCAGCACGATGGTGGCGCCGAGCGCCCAGGCGCGCGTGTGGCCGGGGAGGCGCGGCAGCGCGCGCCCGGCGGCGTACACGGCGACGCTCGTAGCGAAGATCGGAAGCACGGGTAGCCGCCAGAGCGCCCTGGCGGCCGCGAGGGAGAGCGCCGAGAAGACGAGCCCGCGCGTGCGCGGCGGAAGGCGCGGCGGCACGAGCGCGAGGAGGAGGGCCGCCGCGACGAACGACCAGGACAGCACGCTAGCGGCCGGTCGCTCCGCGGGTCATGCCCGCCCCTTAGAGCCCGCCCGCCGCGCGTGTCAAACCGACGCCGCATTGTTGTCTCAGGGCGGCGCCTGAGGTACGGACCGCCTAGCACCCCCATTCACCCACCCGAACGAGGAGGACCCCATGATCAAGCTGTACGGCGTGCCGCGCTCGCGCACGGCGCGCACCATCTGGATGCTCGAGGAGCTGCAGATACCCTATGAGAACGTGCCGGTGAGCTTCATCGAGGAGTCGCGGAAGCCCGAGTACCTGAGGATCAATCCGAACGGACACATCCCCGCGCTCCAGGACGGCGAGCTGACGCTCTTCGAGTCCCTCGCCATCAATCTCTACCTCGCGCGGAAGTACGACAAGGGCCTCTGGCCGAAGAGCATCGAGGGCGAGGCGAAGGCATACCAGTGGAGCATCTGGGCGATGACGGAGCTGGAGGAGCCGCTCCTCACCGTGCTTCTGAACCGAGCCTTCCTCCCCGAAAACCAGCGCGACGCGAAGAAGGCCGACGACGCCGCGGAGCGTTTCAAGACGCCGCTCAAGGTACTCGAAGGGCAGCTCACCGGGGACTACCTCGGGGGCAGGGACTTCACCGTGAGCGACCTGAACGTCGCCTCGGTGCTCTCGTGGGCACCGCTCGGTGGGCTCGACCTCAGCATCGCGCCGAAGAGTCAGGCCTGGCTCGGACGCTGTACCGCGCGGGCGGGCTACGCGCGGCTCATGACCAAGATGGGCTGAGCTAGGGGAGCGATCCCGGGTACGCTTCGGTGAGGGGCGGCGCGCCGCGGCGCCCCTCACCGCCTGCTTCGGCCCTCGCGAACTTCCGCAGCGCCGCGCGATAGCGGCGCAGCTGAAGCTGCGCCTTGCGCGTCTCCTCCTCCTGCGGCGTCCGCGCATCCAGGCCCCAGTACGACCAAAGGGGCTGCACGACCTCGTCGAGGTAGTCGGACAGCCGAAAGACGCCTTGCGCGGCAAGCTGGGCGCGGCGCTGCTCGAAGTCCTCTAGAACCGCCGCCGACCATGGCATCTCGAAGCGGAGCATGACGGCGGCCAGCGGCCGGAGGTAGTCCGGGTCGAGGTCGAGGTGGGCCTTCACGACATCGCGATAGAAGGCCATGTGGAGTGTCTCGTCCTTGGCGATTCGCCGGAGGGCCGCTCCGAGCGCCGGATGCTCCCCGCCGCAAGCGCGCGCGGCGCACAGGTAGAAGGTGCGGGTCGCGGCTTCTTGGATGGTCGTGTACACCATCCCTTCGAACGGTCCGGAGAGGGCGTGTTCCCACCCGGCGGCGATCATTGCCTTTCGGGCCTGCGCCCGCGCGTCGCGATCCCCGCTTCCGGTGAGCAGCAGGTAGCTCTCGAGCAGCGTCGAGTGCTGGTCCTCCTCCGAGGTCCAGAGGCGTACGAATTCCTGGATCGGGCCCGGGCAGGCCTCGAGGCCGCGAGAGAGGCCGGCGGTGTACCATGGCAAGTTCACCTCGGTCAGCAGCGCGGTCTCGACGGCCAGGTACGCCGTCGGTGACAGAGGCGATAGGTCGCTCGAGTTCGCCCGAAACGCGTCGAGGGGAAGGAACTCGTGGTAGGCCCATCCTGTCTTGGCCGTGGCCTCCTGATGACGGACGAGAAGAGCGGCGAAGGTCGACTCGAGAGAGGGGGCGAGGTCGCGGCGGCGATCGTCTGTGAGTGTCCGTGACAATTGTCACCTCCTCGGTGCAAGACTGGGCCCAAGCCCGTCAGGCCGGTGCATCGCAGGCGATCTTCCCCGGGGGGTGCCGTAGACTGTCACGTTGCGGGGCCGATGCCAACCGATCGGGCAGCGGGCGTGATCGCCGTGACTCCGACGCGGGATTCGACTATGATCCGCACCCGTTGGTTGATCGGGAGGGGCGGCGGATGGCCGACGCGACGGGTAAAGCGAATTGGACGAGGCTGCGGGTCGCCTGAGCGGCCCGGGCACGATCCCGCGATGCACCGGGTCGTGGGCTTCCCAGCGTATCTCCCATCGGGCGGTCGCGGTAGCGCGGTGCGTGATGGCGGTGCCGCAGAGCGGGCGCCTCGAAGACGTGCCCATCTGCTTCACCGGCGCTGCCGTGCGGACGCCGTAGCAGTATGCTCTCCACTAGCTCCGACCGACGTGCGAGGCTTCTCGGGTGGGCCGGACTGGTCGCCGTGTGCGCGATGTGCCTCTCGCGCCTCGCCGGGTTCGGGCTCGCCGACCCCGACGAAGGCCGGTACGCCGAGATTCCCCGTGAGATGATCGAACTGCGCGACTGGATCACCCCTCATCTCGGCTACGTCAACTACTTCGAAAAGCCGCCCCTCCTGTACTGGCTCGTCGGTCTCGCCTTCCGCGTGTTCGGGACATCGGAATGGGCCGCGCGGCTGGTGCCGGCATGCGCGGGGATCGTGGGTGTCATCCTCACGCATGCGCTCGGCGTGCGACTGTTTGGAAGGCGGGCCGCCCTTCTCGGGGGAGCGATCCTGATCACGAGCCCGTTCTACTTCGCACTGTCGCAGGTCCTCGTCATCGACATGCTTCTCACCGTGTGCACGACCGGGACCTTGCTCGCTGTTTACCAAGGCCACCTGGCGCGCGACAAACGCGCCTGGACGATGGCGGCGGCTGCATGCGCTGCGCTCGGGGTGCTCGCCAAGGGGCCGGTTGCGCTGCTGATGCCCGGCTTGGTGGCGCTCGTGTTTCTGGCGCAGCGCCGCGACCGTTCGACCCTACGTGCGCTGGCGAGTCCGTGGCCGATCGTCGTGTTCGTTGCCATCGCGATACCGTGGTACGTCCTCGTCTCCCTGTCCCACCCCGACTTTCCGTACTTCTTCCTGGTGCACGAGAACCTGGATCGCCTGTGGAGCTCCACGGTCGGGCATCCTGAGCCGCTCGCATATTACCTTCCGGTCCTCTTCGGGGGCTTCTTCCCGTGGACCGTCCTCGTAGCCCTCCTCGCGGCGACGCACCGAGGTCGCGCCGCGGCGCGAGGGATGACACCCGCCGCCGTGCTCTTCCTCTCCCTGTGGGGGGGAATCGTCATCGGCATCTTCACGCTGGCCCGCGCCAAGCTCTCGCCCTACGTGCTGCCGGCCTTCCCCGCACTCGCGCTGCTTCTCGGCGGGTGGCTCGATCGCGCCCTCGACGATGCGGCCCTGCTGCAGCCCTTGACCCGATTCGCCCGATGCCTCGCCGTCATCGCAGGGGCCGTAGTCGTCATGCGCCTCACGTTCGGCGTCGCCTCCACGTCATGGCAGGCGACCCTCCACGCGAACTCGGGGAACCCGCAGGCTTTCCTGTCCGGTGGCACGATGCTGGCCCTCGCGATGCTTCCGGCGGCCACGCTCGTCGTCCGCCGCCGGGACATCGAACGGGTCGGCAGTCTCGGGGCCCTCATTCTGCTGATCGCGGGATTCGCGTGCGGGCAGGTCGCCGCGATCGGCGCCCGCGGCGGTCTCGAGACATCCCGCAACGTCGCGCTCGCGGTGCACGCAGTCCGAGCCCCCGGCGATACCGTCGTCGCCTACGGGAAGGTCATGCAGGGACTGTTCTTCTACACCGGAGGGCGCGTCATCCAGGTGCAGAGCGACGGCGTCTTCGGTGAGCTTCAGTTCGGCGCCTCATCGGCACCCGATGCGACGGACTTCTTCTGGATTGGTAGGCGGCAGCTCAGCGAGCGGTGGCGATCGGGACGGCGGATGTTCATCGTCACCGCAGACGATTGCGAAGAGAGCCTCGCCGCTCTCCTGGATCCGCCTCCTCGCGTCCTTGCGCGGGACGGTTATCGTGTCGTGCTGGTCAACTTCTCGCCCGTGAGCTCGGAAGCCGCCGCGCCCGTCTCGGAGCCGGGTCGCGCGGACGCCAGCCGATCCGGCTGACCCCGATCACCCGCTCTCGCTGACCGCCCTGCCGAGGCCTGGCGTCGGGCGGCACGACGGGCTACCACCATGCCGTCGATGCGTGTGGAGCTGCCGCCGATCGACTTTCTCCGCGCGTTCTCGCGCGCCGCGGAGACGTTGAGCTTCAAGCAGGCGGCAGCCGACCTCAATCTCTCGCCGTCGGCGGTGAGCCGGCAGATTCAATCGTTGGAAGCGCACCTCGGCGTCGCGCTGTTCCGTCGCCTCAACCCGGGCCTGGAGATCACGGACGAGGGCCGACGTTATCTCGAGACGGTGAACCGCGTGCTGGGCGAGCTGCGGCGCGCTCAGGAGGGGTTCGCTGTGACGCCCTCGGGGCCGTTGCGCGTGAGTGCCCTCGAGTCGTTCACCGAGAGCTGGCTGATCCCCCACCTGGCTGACTTCGAGCGCGCCCATCCCGGGATCGAGCTCCGGGTCGAGGCGACCCTGCGCTACGCCGACTTCGAGCGCGACCCGGTCGACGTGGCAATTCGCTTCGGTACCGGCCCGTGGGCCGACCTCCACAGCGAGCCGATCGTCGATCTGATCTACTTCCCCGTCTGCAGCCCCACGCTGCTCGCGAGCGAGGCACCGCTACGCGAGGCCGGTGATCTTCGCGCGCAGACGATCATCCACGTCAGCCAGACGCCGGACGCGTGGAGCGAATGGCTGCGCCAGGCGGGTGTCCCGGGGCTCCGGCCGCGGCGCGAAGTCACCTACGATCACGTGTCGATCGCGCTGAGTGCGGCGGAGTCGGGCCACGGCGTCGCGCTGTCGAGCGAGTTCCTGTGTGCCCCGCGCCTGGCGGCGGGGCGGCTTTGCGTCCCGTTTCGCGTGCGGGCCCGGTCGGCAGCGACGTATCATCTCGTCTGCCGGCCGGAAGGTCTGGAGGATCCACGGATCGTGGCGCTGCGCGACTGGCTGGTCGAGGCGCTCGGCTAGACGGAGCGGTTGCACGAGACGCAACCGCGCGTGCGGAGAAATCGTTTGCCACGGATCCGCGCCGCTGGATAACTGCCGTGCATGAGACAGCTCACGTGCGTCGGCCCCAACACCATCGAATGGCGTGACGTGCCGGAGCCGCGGCTCCAGGGGGACGGCGAGGCCCTCGTCCGTCCCCTCGCCGTCGCGCGCTGCGACATCGACCTCTTCCTCACCTCGGGCCTGTTCCCGTCGCGTGGACCGTTCGCGCTCGGGCACGAGTGCGTCGCTGAGATCGTCGCGCTCGGGGATGCGGTGCCCGGCCTGGAGGTCGGGCGGCGGGCGGTCGTGGCCTTCCAGATCTCGTGCGGCGCGTGCGGCTCCTGCGCCGCCGGCCACACCGGGAACTGCGACCGCTATCCGGTGCTGTCCGACTACGGCATGCAGCCGCTCTCGGGCACCGAGTACGGCGGCATGCTCTCGGACGTGGTCCGCGTCCCGCATGCGGCGGCGATGCTCGCGCCGGTGGCGCCGAGGCTCGACCCGGTGGCGCTCGGGAGCGTGTCCGACAACGTGCTCGATGGCTATCGCGCCGTCGCCTCGCACCTGGCGGCGCTGCCGGGCGCCGACGTGCTCATCGTGTGCCACGGGCTGAAGAGCGTGCCGCTCTACGCCGCGCAGGCCGCGATCGCCCTCGGCGCCGGGCGCGTCGACTACGCGAGCGACGACGGCGAGGCGCTGGCGCTGGCCGAGCGTCTCGGCGCCCACCCCGTCCGGACCGACTTCGAGAAGCCGGAGCGGCGCTACCCGATCGTCGTCGACGCGGGACTCACGCCGAACGGCCTGCGCTACGCCGTCCGTGCCACGTTGCCAGAGGGCACCTTGCAGAGTGTGAGCTTCTACGCCGGCGGCGACACGCCGATGCCGCTCGGTCGCCTGTACACCCTCGGCATCCGCTTCTTCACGGGACGCGCCCACGCGGCGGCGTTGCTCCCCCAGGTCATGCCGCTCATCGAGGCGGGACGCCTGCGGCCCGCCGAGGTCACCACGCGTGTCGTCGACTGGGAGGACGCGCCGGCGGCATACGTCGAGCCGGCGATCAAGCTCGTCGTCCGCCGCACATGAGATCCTGGGCCGTCTGGCTCGCCGGCCTCGTGGGCGTCGTCATCCTGCTCCTCGGGGTGCGCGCGTTTCTCGATCCGGTCGCGGCGTCGGCGAGCTTCGGCCTGCCGATGCATACCGACGCCGAGACCAGCTTCGTGCGCATCTACGGAGCCCGGAACGCGTTGCTCGGCGCGATGGCCATCGTCTTCGCCGCCCGCGGCATGGTCGGGTCGCTCGTCCTCCTCTTCACGCTCGCGATCGTGCTGCCGCTCCTCGACGCGGCGGTCATCGTCTCGCGCCTCGGGCTCGGGCGCGAACTCGCCCGCCACGGCGCCATCCTGCTCGTCCTCGCGATCGTCGGTGTCGCGCTGCGTCGAACGTCGGAATCGGGACGCTAGACGCCTGGCCGCCGTCCCGGCGGGGCGGAGTCGCTCACGTCATCTGCAAGCTGACGGATGGCGCCGGCCGAGACCATCTTGACTGCACGTCATTCCTGGAGCGATGCTCCGATCGTCGCTCACGGTTCTGTCGACGCGAGGGCGCTGAGATGCTCAACAGGGCAATGACCCGTTCGCTGGTCGGCGGCCTCCTGGTCGTGCTGGCGTACCGACCTTGCGTCGCTTGGGGTGCGCCGTGCAGCCAGGCCTGCAAGGACGAGATCGCGGCGTGCGTCAGTGCGGAGTGCCAGAGCCTGTCGACGAAGAAGCAGAGGCGACACTGCAAGCGGACCTGCGCCAAGACGATCGTCACGGACTGCTACAGCGATCTCAGCGTCTGCGGGGCGACGACGGCGCGCCCGGTGCGGCAACCGACGGGGGGATCGGGCGGTCAGCCGCCATCTGGCGGCTGGTAGCCGCGCGGGTCGCGCTTCCCGCGATCGCGGTGACGCTCGCCGTGTCGTGCGCGGGCGAGCCCGATCGCCGGGTGCCCGCTGATCCGAAGGCCGCCGCCCTGGAGCGGCTGCACGCGTTCGAGGAGGCGCGCCGCGCCACGACCGACTTCCGCGCGCTTCCCAGCGCCGCGGAGGCGTTCGGCCCCGATCCGGTTGCGGTCCAGAGACTGCCGGGCACGCTCTTCTTGGTCGGCCTTCTCCGGGGCCGTTCCGCAATCGTGCTGCTCGACGAGCAGCTCCGCGAGATCGAGCGCCACGGGGCGCCTGCCTCCCCTACGGGCCTCGCCGTGAGCCCGAAGGGTGAGGTGTTCGTGAGCGGCGAGCTCAGCAGCGACATCGCGCGCTACGCGCTGCGCGACGGCGAGCTGCGGCAGGTGGGGTCGATTCCCATGAGCGGCGTTCGCTCCATCCGCGCGATCGCGTATGGCCAGGAGGGCGTGCTTTACGTGGTCGAGGACCACGACCACAGGCTGCTCACCGTCTCCGTCGATCAGGGTGCAGTCCTCGCGGGCGCGGAGGAGCCCATCGGGCTCGGACCACGAACCGTCTTGCGGACCGAGCGGCACGTCGTTGTGAATTGCATCCTCTCGCACACGGTCGTGGTCCTGGCGGTCGATGGGCAGGGCATCCCGCGCCGCGACGGCGCGGCGCGCATCACGCACGACGGTCCCTTCTGGGCGGTCGACGCGAGGGAGACGCCCGCTGGCCTCCTCCTCGCCATGGGCGGCGTCGAGGACCACCCGCTCGACCGGAGAGAGGGATCGTTCGGCTACATCGATTCGTTCGCGTACGTCTACCGGGTGAGCGGAACGCCGCCCTCCGCCGAGCGGCTGGTCGCGCTCAACGCCTCCGCTCTCGGTGTCGTGACGCCGAAGGCCGTTGCCCTGCGTTCCGAGGGCGAGGACGTCCGCCTTCGTCTGACGGGCTACGGGGACGCCACGCTCGCGGAGCTCAGCTGGGCTCCTCCTCGTCTCACGAGCAAGGGCATGTGGCAGCACCCCGAGGTGGTGACGCGCCGGTTCGTGCCGGGAACCGTCGGGCCGCTGCTCGATGGAGGCACGACGGTCCTTGCCGATCCTCTCCTCGACGCCTGGATCGTCGACGACGGGACCGGGCCTCGCGTCGTGCCCGTCCCCGACCCGGGTCACGAGTCGTCGCGCAGCGTCACGTCACGCGTCGGGGAGGCGCTCTTCTTCACGACCCTGATGGCGCCATGGAACCGCACGAAGGGCTCCGTGAGCCGCTTCACGTGCGAGACCTGCCATTTCGAAGGCTACGTCGACGGGCGGATCCACCATAGCGGTCGAGCGAACATCCGCGTGACGACGAAACCCCTCCTCGGCCTCTTCAACAACCGACCCTACTTCTCCCGGGCGCTCGATCCGGATCTGACGACGATGACGCACAACGAGTTTCGCGTCGCCGGCTCGAGGAGCCGCCACGATCCGTGGTTCTCCCTCGGAGTCGCCGAGGCGCCGTGGCTCGCGTACCTCGGGGTGGGCGCGGACCCGCTGTCGCCCGAGGAGCTCCGGCAGGCGCTCATGGTGTTCTTCATGGAGTTCTCCCATCGGGCCAACCCCTCGGTGCTCGGCCGCTCGACCTGGTCGGCGGAAGAGCGAAGGGGCGCGGAGATCTTCCGTGACCGCTGCGAGGGCTGCCACCAGGCCCGGCTGGTGACCGATCGCGTCGCATCCCGCGTGCCCTTCGGCGAGTGGGAGCGCCTGGTCATGACGGAGCGGGGACCGATCGTCTGGGCGCGCGACACCTACGAGAAGACGGGTGTCGTACCCTATGTCCACGAGGCGGGCACGCGCGTTCCCTCGCTCCGGCGTCTGTACAAGAAGCGACCCTACTTCACGAATGGCTCCGCCGCCGACCTGGAGGACGTCCTGCGCCGGGCGCGCTTCTCCGGGGGGCAATTCCTGCACAACGGGGCGGACGACGAGACGGGTACCCTCGATCCTGCCTCGCGCACGGCGCTCCTCGCGTTCCTCGACCTGTTGTGACGCCCGCCTGCGCGTAGATAGCGCCGTGCCAAGAGACAACGCGTGTGCCTGGGAGTCGATCGCCTCCCTTCGCGTGACACTCCGCGGCCTGGCCGGTAGCGTTTTCGGAGAAGGGAGCGAACCATGCATCGAACCACAATGGGTCTCGTCTACCTCCTCACCGTCGTCGGATGCGCGTCCATGGGCGGCTACAAGCCTACGGTGGACCCCTACAACGATCGGCACGCGAGCCGTATTCCCCAGGATGAGCAGGAGTGCCGCCAGCTCGCTCAGCAGGCGTCAGGGGGCACGGTGAAGGAAACCGCCATGGGGGGCGCGGTCGGCGGACTGCTGGGGGCAGCGACGGGCGCCGCCGTTGGCGCCGCGGTCGGCAGGCCCGGCACGGGAGCAGCTGTCGGGGCTGCAGCCGGCGGGATGGGTGGCGGTGCGTACAAGGGGCTCAGTTCGGATGAGCGCTTCAAGCGCGCGTTCCAGACCTGCATGCGGAACCGCGGCCACCACGTGATCGACTGACCGAGCGACGGCCCCTTCGGGGGTTACAGGGATCGCGTCGGCGCTGCGGGGCGCGCATTACCGACCTTCACCTCGTTGCGGAGGTGAGATAGTCCTAGGGAAGGCATGCCACGTCCCCAGGCAAAGAGTTTTCGCACTCCCGATCAGGTCCGGCGCTTCCCGCACGGGCAGATCGAGACCGTATCGCACCACGACACCACGATCGGGCGGTTCGTGTTGCAGCCGGGATGGCGATGGTCGCGTGATGTCGGCCCGATCGCCGGCACGCGCTCCTGCCAGATCCACCACCAGGGCGTGGTCCTGAGAGGCCGGCTACGGGTCGAGAGCGACGCGGGCGACGTGTGTGAGTTCGGGATCGACGACGCGTACGACATTCCTCCCGGTCACGACGCGTCGGTGATGGGGGACGAGCCATGGGAGGCCATCGAGTTCGCCAGCGCCCACCTCTTCGGCAGGCCGGCCGACGGCGACCGCGTGCTCGCGAGTCTCCTCTTCACCGACATCGTGGACTCGACGTCCCATCTGCGACGGCTCGGAGACGCCGCCTGGAGCACACTGCTCCTCGAGCACAACCAGCGGACACGTCTCGAGCTGAACCGGTTCCGCGGCCGCGAGCTCCAGATGACCGGCGATGGATTCATGGCCGCATTCGACGGTCCCGCTCGAGCGGTGCGATGCGCCCAGGCGATGGGGCAAGCGGTGGCCGAGCTCGGCGTTGCGATTCGAGCGGGGATCCACACCGGCGAGGTCGAGTTCATCGGCGACGCAGCGCGTGGCCTCGCGGTCCACGAAGCGGCCCGGGTGGCGAGCGTCGCCGCCGCGACCGACGTGCTCGTCTCGGCCACGACCAAGCTCCTGCTCGCCGGCTCGGGGCTCACGTTCGAGTCC
>DATILR010000084.1:0-6126 GCA_035476275.1 Binatus sp. (SeqCode)
CCGCGGATGCGGTAGCCGTCGCCGTCGCGTGTCGCCAGGGTCTCCAGGCGGAAGCTGTTCGAGCCCGCGTTGGGCTCGGTGATCGCGAAGCAGAAGCGGGTCGTCCCCTGCGCCAGCCCGGGCAGGTAGCGACGCTTCTGCTCGGGGCTCCCGTGCCGGGCGAGGGCGATCGTCGACATCGTGGTGCTGACGATCATCAGGAGGAGCGCCATGCCCTCGGAGCCGAGCGTCTCCATGAGGAGCGCCATCTCCCCGAGACCGAGGCCCGCGCCGCCGTACTCCTGCGGCACGAGGATGCCGAGGAAGCCGGCCGCGGCGAGCGCGTCCCACAGGCGCTCGGGAAACGCGTTGGCGAGCGCCCGCTCGCGCCAGTGTGCCCGGCCGGCCGGGCTGGTGGCGAGCTCGCGCACCGCCTGCACCATGAGCTGCTCCTCGGGGGTCAGTTCGAACGACATCGTCTCCACCTCACATGCGAAAGACGCCGTGGCGGGGCGGCGGGATGGGCTCACGGTGCGCCACGGCGAGGACGAGCCCGAGCACGTCCCGGGTGTCGCACGGATCGATGATCCCGTCGTCCCAGAGCCGGGCGGTGGCGTAGAGCGCGCTCGACTCCTCCTCGTACTTGGCGAGGATGGGAGCCGTCAGGGTGGCCTCCTCCTCGGGGGTGAGCGTCTTCCCCTGCGCCCGCAGCTGGTCCCGCTTGACGGACAGCAGCGTCGCCGCCGCCTGCTCGCCGCCCATCACCGAGATGCGGGCGTTCGGCCAGACGAAGAGGAAGCGGGGCGAGTAGGCCCGCCCGCACATGGCGTAGTTGCCCGCACCGTGCGAGGCCCCGACGATCACCGTCAGCTTCGGGACCTGCGCGGTGGCGACGGCGTGCACCATCTTCGCGCCGTCCTTGGTGATACCGCCGTGCTCGTAGCGCTTGCCCACCATGAATCCCGTGATGTTCTGCAGGAAGAGGAGCGGCACGCGCCGCTGGCAGGCGAGCGTGATGAAGTGCGTGCCCTTGAGCGCCGCCTCGGAGAAGAGCACGCCGTTGTTGCCGAGGATGCCGACCGCGAAGCCGTGCAGCCGTGCGAACCCGGTGACGAGCGTGGTCCCGTAGAGCGGCTTGAACTCGTGGAAGCGGCTCCCGTCGACCAGGCGCGCGATCACCTCGCGCACGTCGTACTGACGCTTCGGGTCGCGGGGGAGGAGGCCGTACAGCTCGGAGGGATCCTCGGCGGGCGGCTCGACGGGGGTGCGCTCGACGGCGAGCGGCACGCGCGGCACCTGGGCGAGCGCCTCGCGGGCGAGCGCGAGCCCGTGGGCGTCGTCGTCGGCGAGATGATCGGAGACGCCGGAGATCCGCGTGTGGACCTCTCCCCCGCCCAGCTCCTCGGCGGTCACCTCCTCGCCAGTGGCGGCACGGACCAGCGGGGGGCCCCCCAGGTAGATGGCGCCCTGCTCGCGCACGATGATGTTCTCGTCGCACATCGCGGGCACGTAGGCGCCGCCCGCCGTCGACGGGCCGAGCACGACCGCCACCTGCGCGATGCCGGCGGCCGACATCACCGCCTCGTTGTAGAAGATACGGCCGCCGGGCGTGAAGATCTCCGCCTGCAGCGGCAGGAAAGCCCCGCCCGAGTCGACGAGGTAGACGCACGGGAGGCGGTTTTCCAGCGCGATCTGCTGCGCCCGGAGCTGCTTCTGCACGGTCAGCGGATAGAGCGTCCCGCCCTTCACGGTGACGTCGTTGGCGATCACCATGACCTGCCGCTCCGCGACCGTGCCGATGCCGCTCACCAGCCCGCCCGCAGGCGTGGTATCCCCGTACACCCCTTCGGTGCACAACGCCGACAGCTCGAGAAAAGGCGTCCCGGGATCGAGGAGCCGCTCGATCCGATCGCGCACGAGCAATCGGCCGCGCTCGACATGGCGGCGACGGGCCTCGGGCGAACCGCCCTCGCGCACGCGCGCCAGGCGGGCGCGGAGCTCGTCGGCCAGCGCGCGGTGGTGACGCGCGTTCTCCTCGAACTCCGCGTCGCGGCGGAGGTGCGAGACGAGCCGCCTCACTTGACCCAGCGCGGCGGCCGCTTCTCGAGGAACCCGGTCATTCCCTCCTGGGCCTCGGCACTCGCCCGGAGGCGCGCGATGCGCGCGGCGGTGAGCTCGGGCACCAGGGTGGCGGGCGACGCCACGACGTCGTCGACCAGTCTCTTCGCCTCGGCGAGCGCCACCGGACCACCCTTGACCAGATCCGCCGCCACCGCCGCCACCGCGGCGTCGAGCTCGGCGGCGGGGACGACGCGATCGGCGAGGCCCCAGGCGAGCGCGTCGGCCGCGCTGAACGTCTCGGCGGTGAGGAAGAGCCGCCGCGCCCGGGCCGGCCCGACGCGCGCGATCACGAAGGGCGCGATCATGGCCGGCACGATGCCGAGGCGAACCTCGGTGAAGGCGAAGGTGGCCTCGGCCGAAACCACCACGAGGTCGGCCGCCGCGAGGAGCCCGACCCCGCCGCCGCGGGCGTGGCCGTTCACGCGGGCGATGACCGGACGCGGATGGGCGGCGATCCCGGCGAACACGGCCTGGGTACGGCGCGCGTCGGCGAGGTTGGCGTCCACGCCCGCCTCGCGCATCTTCCGCATGTAGTTCAGGTCCGCGCCGGCCGAGAAGTTCTTGCCGGCGCCGGTGATGACGATGATTCGGGTGGTGGCATCCGCGGAGGCCGCGGCCAGCGCCTCGGCGAGCCGGCCCACCAGCTCGACGTCGAGCGCGTTCCCGACCTCGGGCCGGTCGAGCGTCAGCGTCGTGACGGCGTCACGCCGTTCGATCCGCAGCATCGCTCAGCCCTCGGCCTCGGGTGGGGTCGCCGCCAGGACGGCCTCGGGGACATCGAGCTCGAGCGTGAGGAGTCCCTGCCCGAGCGTCTTGCCTTGATGGTCCACGCGGAGCGAGAGGGTTCCTCCGCCACCCAGGGCGTGCCGGAGAAAGAAGTTGAACGCGCGCAGGCCGGGCAGCTCGTGCCGCTCGACGGGGCCCTGGCAGAGCGCGGCGAAGTGACGTCGCACGCGGTCGGCGTCGAGCGCGCGACGGAGAAAGGCGTAGGCCAGGGGCGAGCGCGCCGCGACGCCGATGTTCGCGTGGTCGCCCTTGTCACCCGAACGCGCGAAGGCGATCCTTCGCAGGGGAACCCGCCGCAGCGGACCGCCGGGCACCGCGACGACCTCGCCGGAGCCGCCAGCCGGCCGCTGCGGTGCCGCGGTCGCGCTGCCCGCCGGCGGCGCCGATGGGAGCTCCCGACCTGTTCGCTTGTCTCCGCGGAGGATCTCGATCCGCGGTTTCACCAGCTCGCGCGGCACGACCGCCGGCCAGTAGGCGTAGGCTTCCTGGACATCCGGCCGGCCGCCGAATACGCCCAGCCCGGGCGGTCCCTGCAGCGCGAAGCCGAGGAGGGTGTGGGCGAAGCGCTCGACCTTGGCCCGGTCGTGATCGCGCACGGCCGCGCGGAAGACCCCTTCGTTGGGCTCGACGTCGGGGGCGGCGGATCCCCAGCAGCTCCGATACCCGATCAGCTCGGCCCGCCGGTCGGCGAAGTCCACGCCCAGCCGGTGCCACAGCATCTCCGCCAGCCGGTCGGCCTTCGCGCGGATGTCGGGACCCGAGAGCAGGGCCAGGCCGACGGCGCGCCAGCCGTCGCGCACGACCACGGTCACCTTGAGGCTCTCGGGCGGCGGCGTGCCCCGCGCGCCCGTCACGGCGACGCGATCGGGACCCACGTCCGTCACATCCAGCCCGCGGAAGTCCGCGCTCACGTCGGGGGTGAGGTACGCACCCGGGTCGGCGATCTCGTAGAGGAGCTGCTCGGTTACCGTGGCGCGCGACACCCGGCCGCCGGTCCCGACCGACTTGCGAACGACGAAGCCACCGTCGGCGGACACGTCGGCGATCGGGTAGCCGACGTCGAGCGGCACCACGCGCCGCCAGTCGGTGAGATTCCCGCCGGTCGCCTGGGCGCCGCATTCGAGCACGTGCCCCGCGACCGTGCCCGCCGCGAGCCGATCCCAGTCGTCCCAGCCCCAGCCGAACTCGTGTACGAGCGGCCCCAGCGTGAGCGCGGCGTCGGTCGTGCGCCCGGTGACCACGATGTCCGCACCGGCGCCCAGCGCTTCGGCGATCGGCCACGCGCCGAGGTAGGCGTTGGCGGCGACGACGCGGTCGCGGATGGGACCGAGGGGCCGGCCATCGTCCAGGTGCGCAAGAGGGATGCCTGCCCCCAGCAGCTCGTCCAGGCGCGGGAGGAGATCGTCGCCACAGACGAGCCCGAGCGCCGGTGTGACGCCCTGCGCCCGGCAGGCCTCGGCGATCCGGTCGCGGCAGGCGGTGACGTTCACGCCGCCTGCGTTCGCGACGACGCGGATCCTTCTCTCTGCCAGGGTCGGCAGGAGGGGCCCCAGCATCTGCACGAAGTCGTAGGCGTAGCCGAGGTTGGGGTTCCGTGCGCGCTGACGCTCGAGGATCACCATCGTGATCTCGGCGAGGAAATCGAGACTTATGTAGTCGACGGGGTCACCGCGCACCTGGCGGGCGAGCGCCTCGGGATCGTCCCCCCAGTAGCCGCTCGCATTGGCGACCCGCACCACCCTCCCCATCCACCGAATCGTATGCTGCCGCCACGCTTGCCCGCAAGGCGGCGCGAGACGCGGTGCGGGTCTGGCGACCGGGCGCCCGCGGGCGTCCCCGGGTCGTAGCCCGACCGACCGTCGGGGACGTGGTCGGGCAGCACCGCGTCATTCGGTGTTGCGCGCCTGCACGACGCCGCGACGCTGCGGGAAGACGACGGCGTCCGACACCCGATCCGGCTACGTAATCGCGGGCATACACCTTGCTTTTGCCGAGCCTTTGCGACTATGGAGCCCCACGCGCGATGAGAGCTACCAGGTGGATCGCGATGGGTTTCCTGCTGCTTCTCGCGGTCCCCACCACGCTTCGCGCGCAGCCGAGCAACGACATCGAGAGCTATGCGCTCTTCGCGGTCGACGGCATGCGCACGCACGGTCTCGTCGTCACCGATGGCAACGTCGGCGTGAACTCGGCGACCGGCGAGCTCTTCTCCGCGTTCCCCATCATCGCACCGACCTCGCAGCTCTCCGCGAACACGATCCGCATTCCGCTCTCCGACTGCAAGAACCTCTTCGGCAACGACGTCGTGCTGCACTCGTGCGGCCAGCGCGCCCCGTTCCAGAGCCCGTTCAACGGCGCGGGCGGCGTCGAGCAGGCCTGCGACTATCCGGTGCCTTTCCCGGACTGCGACAGTGCGGGCACCCTGGGTGGTGACGTCGACGTCGGCCCGCAAGAGGTCCGCCGGCTCGCGCCCAACAAGTACCGCACGGTGACCATCAGCCGCGGCGTCCAGCCGGGCCAGGTGATCCTCACCGGCGGCGACTACTTCTTCTGCAACCTCCGCATGGGCCGCAACGCCGATTTGCTCTTCGACTCGGCGGCCCAGGTCTTCGTGGCGGGCCAGCTCGAGCTGGGCGGCATGAGCTTCACGGGTACGGGCGGCAACGACGTCGGCGCCAAGAAGATCCGCATCATCCACCGCGGACGCACCCTCGGCCAGGAGAGCACCATCACCATCCCGCCGCGCTCGAAGGTGTTCGGCCAGCTCTGCGCGCCGCGCTCGCAGCTCCGCGTCCGCTACGCCTCGCAGCTGTTCGGAAACTTCATCGCCCGCGTGATCAAGACCGACCGCATCACGGCGCGCTCGTTCCCACCCTGCGTCAGCACGTGCGGGAACGGCATCGTCGAGTGCAAGGAGGCCTGCGACGGCGACGTCCCGTGCAGCAGCAGCGCCAGCGGGGCGTTCACCAGCAACAGCAGCCCGGGCGGGGCCTTCATCCGCTGCCTCGACAACTGCACGCGCACGGACGACAGCGAGTGTCGTGCGACGACCACGACCACGATCACCACCACGACGACCAGCACGACCGGCACTGCCAGCACCACGACGACCACCGTCATCACTCCCGTCTGCGGCAACGGGGTGCGCGAGGCGGGTGAGCAGTGCGATCCTCCGGGAAGCCTCACCTGTCCTCCCATCAATCCGGGTGGGGCGAACCTCGCCTGTCAGTCCGGCTGCGT
>DATILR010000085.1:0-4106 GCA_035476275.1 Binatus sp. (SeqCode)
GATGCGCTGCTCGCCGCGGGTGGAGGAGAACATCAACCCGATCGGCAAGTTCATGTACACGGTCAGCACCCTCTACTGCATGACGACCTCTCTCGCCGAGGGCGGGGCCGGCATCGGCGCGGCGATGGGAGAGCCGAAGGCACGGGAGCTCGCCGCCGAGGCGGGATTCCGGCGCTTCCGGAAGCTCCCCATCGACGATCCGTTCTCCGTCCTCTACGAGCTCCAGCCGTAGCCGCATGCCGTTCGACCCGCCTGCCGACGTCGCGGCCCTGCAAGCGGCATGGATCCGGCGCGGGCGGTTCCTCACGCTGGCCGAGGGCCATCGCCTCTTCGTCCTGCAGGAGGGGCGAGGTCCCGACCTGGTCCTGGTGCACGGCTTTCCGTCGAGCAGCCACGACTTCGCGGCCGCCCTCCCCTTCCTCACCTCGCGCTTCCGCGTCACCGTCTTCGACCAGCTCGGCTTCGGTTCCTCTGACAAGCCGCGCGACGCCTCGTACTCCCTGCTCGACCAGGGCCGACGCGCCGGCGAGGTCGTCCAGATGCTCGGCATCGAGCGGGCACGCGTGGTCGGTCACGACATGGGGCTCACGGTCGCGGTCGAGATGCTCTGTCGCCACGAGGCGAACGAGCTCGGCTTCGCGCTCGAGGGTCTCGTCCTCACCAACGGCAGCCACCTGGTCGAGCTCGCGCACATCACCCCGCTCCAGCATGCCCTGATGACCGACGAGGGAGCGGCGGCGTTCGCCGCCAGCTACGACCCGGAGCGCTTCGCGACGGCGCTCGCGCTCGTGTGGGCCGATCCCAGCCGCACGCCGGAGATCGATCGGCGGGCCATCACGTACTGGCTCGCTCAGGGCGACGGGCTCGGCATCATCGGTCGGATCGCCCGCTACAACATCGAGCGCAAGGTCCATGCCGACCGCTGGCGGCCGATCCTCGGACGGACCGCGGTGCCGATCCGGCTGGTCTGGGGCGATCGCGACCCGATCGCGGTGATCGAGATCGGCCGGCGCCTGGCCGAGATGTCGGGCGGCCCCCTCGTCGTGCTCGAGGGGATCGGCCACTATCCCCAGATGGAAGCCCCCGAGGCCTGGGCGGCGGCCGCCGTCTCCTGATCAGCGGCAGCGGCGAACGAGCCAGTCGAGGAGGATCCGGTTCAGCTCGGCGGGCTTCTCCTGCTGCGTCCAGTGGCCGCACTCACGGATCATCGCCATCTCAAGGTCGGGCACGAGGGCTCGCATGGTCTCCGCGCGCTCCGGTTTGAGGACAGCGTCGTACTCGGCCGTCACCATCAGCGCGGGGACCGAGATCCGGGCGCCGGCGATCGCTGCGGTCGTATCCCAGTTCCGGTCGAGGTTCCGGTACCAGTTGAGCCCGCCGGTGAACCCGGTGCGGGTGAAGGCGTCCACGTAGACCTGGAGCTCGTCGGCCGAGAGAAAGGGCTCGCCCGGGATCGCCTCCTGCTCAATGAGCTCGACCATGTTCCGCATCCCGCGGCCCGTGGCGGCCGCGATGCGGGCGCGGTGCTCCGCCTGCGGAACGCCCCGACGCATGAGCGCCGTGAACACCCGGCGCACGTCGCGGGCGAGCGCCGCGTCGGTCACCCCGGGCGCCTGGAACTGCACCACGTAGTAGTTGTCGCCGTAGATCTCGCGCATGAGCCCGATGGGCGGGGCCGAGGGGCGTGGGATGTAGGGCGTGTTCACGCCGATCACCGCGGCCGTGCGGGCGGGGTGGAGGAGCGACATCATCCAGGTGACCGTCCCTCCCCAGTCGTGCCCGACGAAGACGGCGCGCTCGATGCGGAGGGCATCGAGCAGGCCGACGAGATCGGCGGTCAGCTGATGGATGTCGTAGGCCTCCACGGCCGGCGGACAGTCCGTGCGCCCGTAGCCCCGCTGATCGGGCGCGATCACCCGGAAGCCGGCCGCCGCCAGGGCGGGCAGCTGATGGCGCCACGAGTAGGCCAGCTCGGGAAACCCGTGACAGAGCACGACCGCCGGGCCTTCGCCCTGCTCGGTCACGCTCATGCGAATGCCGTTGGTCGCGATCGTGTGCGTGCGAGCGGGGGTCACTGTGGGTACCTCGGACGCGCGTCCCGGCTAGCACGCCCGTCACCTGCAGGCGAGCGTGGCTGAGCGTGCTCGCGATGGTCGAGGATGCCAACGAGGGCACCTTCGGCTCGCCGCCGCCGAGCGGGAACTTCCTGCGCATCACGCCCGCCGCCTCCCTCGGTCAGCTCTCCTACCCGGTCGCCCCCGAGAGCCAGCAGGCGTGGGACGCCGCGGACGCCGCGGTGAAGGCCATCGTGGAGAAGGACGGCCTCGGCCAACAGCTTCTCTGGCGGGGCACCCGCAACGTGCAGTGCGCGCATCCCCTGGCGTCCTGCCGGATCGGCGACGATCCGGCCACCTCGGCCTGTGACGACCGGCACGAGCTCCGCGGTCACCCCGGCATCTTCGTGACCGATGCCGCGGCCGTCCCGACGTCGCTCTGCGTGACCTCGCTCACGGTCGCAGCGCTCGCCGAGCGGGCCTCGGCGCTCCTCCTCCGCCGGGCGGGCGAATTCGGCGTGAGCGTGCGGCCGCGGGTCCCCCCGCCGGGGACGTCGGATCCCAGCCGCCGGCGGCGCTGCCTCCACCCCCTCTGAGCGCCGTCGAACACCCGTCAAAGACGCGTCCGTCTTCCCCGATGTCCGCACGCCAAATCCCGAGTTGCGGGTTGCTCGATCCTCCCGCCCTGCCCGACTCTACGGTCCCACCCAGCGGGCTCTCCCGCTGGCGCTCGCTCGCGCGGGCGCGGGTCCTCCGCGCCCAGGAGGTCGTACGCATGACACGCCGCTCGTTGCTCGCCGCCACGTTCCTCCCCATCCTGCTCGGGGGACCCGCGCGCGCCGAGTTCCCCTACCTCGCGGACGCGAACCGGTGCGACAGCTCCAGCCTCCCCGTGGGCTGCATCCCGCTCCCGAACGAGATGAGCGGCGGCGCCGGCAGCTGCGACGGGGAGAAGTGGAAGTACGCGAGCACGAACTTCTGCACCACCGACCCGGCCGTGAACGCGAGCGCCAACGAACTCAACGGCGTGAGCGGGATGAGCATCGAGATCGCCTGGCGCCTCGAGACGGGGCGGCCGGACGTGCTCATCGCGGTGCACGACTCGGGGATCAAGTGGAACGACACCGGGGCCATGGCCGAGCTGCGCAAGAAGCTCCATCTCAACGCCGGCGAGCTGCCGGCGCCGAACCCCGTGGGCGGCTGTCACGCGCCCATGAGCGGCGATCCGCGAGACTGCAACGGTGATGGCGTCTTCAACATGCCCGACTACGACGGCGACCCGGCGGTCGTGGACATGAACGGGAACGGCATCACCGATCCCGAAGACCTCATCATCCTCTTCTCCAACGGCGTCGACGATGACGGCAACGGCTACGTCGACGACATCTGCGGCTATGACTTCTTCGAATTCGACAACGACCCCTTCGACGACGTGCAGTACGGGCACGGCACCGGGGAGGCCGAGGACTCGACCGCCGAGGCGAACAACGGCGGCGCGCTCGGCGCCTGCCCGAACTGCATGGTGATGCCGGTGCGCGTCGGCGACAGCTTCGTCGCCGACGTGAACTCCTTCGCCCAGGGGGTCGTCTTCTCGGTCGACAGCGGCGCCGCGGTCATCCAGGAGGCGCTCGGCGCCTACAACCAGTCGACGTTCGCCCAGCAGGCGATCGACTATGCCTACGCGCACGGTCTCCCCGTCATGGCGTCGGCCGCCGACGAGGACTCCTGGCACCACGTCTTCCCCGGCCCATACGTCCACACCATCATGGTGAATGCGATCGCCGACTTCGGCGTCCCGACCGCACCCAACTCGTGGCTCTTCCTGAACGGCTGCACCAACTTCGGCGGCAACCTCCAGGTGTCGGTCTCTGCGACCTCCTGCTCCTCCGAGGCGACCGGCCGCAGCTCGGGCATCGCCGGGCTCATCGTGTCGGCCGGGCGTGACGCCGTCGACGCCGCCACGCTCACTTCGCCCCTCAGCGCGAACGAGATCCGCCAGATCATCACGCGCACGGCGGACGACATCAACTTCGACGTCCCCGGCGGCCCTGC
>DATILR010000086.1:0-1808 GCA_035476275.1 Binatus sp. (SeqCode)
CAGGTCGGGGTAGAAGTAGTTCTTCCGCGCGAAGCGCGAGCTCGGCGCGATGGCGCAGTTGGTGGCGAGCCCGAGGCGGATCGCGAACTCGACGACTCGGCGATTCAGTACCGGGAGCAGCCCCGGCATCCCCAGGCAGACCGGGCAGACGTTCGTGTTGGGCTCGCCGCCGAAGGTGGCCGAGCAGGCGCAGAAGATCTTCGAGCGCGTGAGGAGCTCGGCATGGACCTCGAGGCCGATGACGGGCTCGATTCCCTCGGTCGTCACAGGGGCGCTCCGCGCGTGTGCCAGGTCGTCGCCCGCTCGTAGGCGTGCCCGAGGCGGAGGACGGTCGCCTCGTCGAACGGGCGCCCGATCACCTGGAGGCCGATGGGCAGCCCGGCGGCGTCGAACCCGCAGGGGAGGGCGAGGGCGGGGAGCCCCGCCAGGTTCACGGAGATGGTGAAGATGTCGGAGAGGTACATGGTGAGCGGGTCCGCGGTCTTCTCGCCCAGCCGGAAGGCCGTGGTGGGTGCCACCGGGGTGATGAGGGCGTCGCACCGCTCGAGCACCTTCTGGAAGTCCATGCGGATGAGGGTCCGGATCTGCTGGGCCTTCAGGTAGTAGGCGTCGTAGTAGCCGGCCGAGAGGGCGTAGGTGCCGAGCATGATCCGTCGCTTCACCTCGGGGCCGAAGCCCGCCGCCCGGGTGGTCTCGTACATGTCGCCGAGGGCGAGCCGCCCCGGGGCGCGGAGGCCGTAGCGGATGCCGTCGTAGCGCGCGAGGTTGGAGGACGCCTCGGCGGTGGCGATCAGATAGTAGGTGGCGATCGCGTACTCGGTGTGCGGCAACGACACCGACTCGACGCGCGCGCCGAGGCGCTCCAGCTCGTCGACGGCCGCCCGCACCGCGGCCTCCACCTCGGGCTGCATGCCCTCGACGAAGTACTCGCGCGGCAGGCCGACCCGGAGGCCGCGGACCGAGCCGTCGAGGAGCTTCCCATAGGCCGGCACGTCGCGCGGCGAGGCGGTCGAGTCGGCGGCATCGTGGCCGGCGATCGCCTCCAGCACGAGCGCGACGTCGGCGACGTTGCGGGCGAGCGGACCGACCTGGTCGAGGGAGGAGGCGTACGCGATGACGCCGCAGCGCGAGACCCGGCCATAGGTGGGTTTCAGTCCGACCACGCCGCAGAACGCCGCCGGGAGCCGGATCGAGCCGCCGGTGTCGGTTCCCAGCGCGGCGTGGCACTCGTGCGCGGCGACCGCCGCGCCCGAGCCGCCCGAGGAGCCGCCCGGGACGCGCTGCCCGTCCCAGGGGTTCCGCGTCGTGCCGAGCGCCGAGTTCTCGGTGGACGAGCCCATGGCGAACTCGTCGCAGTTGAGCTTGCCGACGATCACCGCCCCGGCGGCGCGGAGGCGCGCGGTCACGGTGGCGTCGTAGGAAGGAACGAAGGTCTCGAGGATGCGGGAGCCCGCGGTGGTGCGGAGGCCCGCCGTGCAGATGATGTCCTTCACGCCCACGGGCACGCCGCCGAGCAGGCCCGGGTCCTGTCCCGCGGCGATGCGGCGGTCGATCGCCCCGGCTGCGGCGATCGCCTCGACCTCCGCCAGCGTGAGGAACGCTCCCACCTGCGTCTCGACGGCCGCGATGCGCGCCAGCGCGGCGCGCGTCAGCTCGACGGCGGAGATCTCCCGCCGCCGCACGCGGGCGGCCGCCTCGACGACGGACAGCTCGTGGAGGGCGCTCACTCGATGATGCGCGGCACGCGGAAGAGCCGCCCCCGGGTCGCGGGGGCGTTCGCCAGCGGCTCGTCGCCGGCGGGCGGATTG
>DATILR010000087.1:0-3724 GCA_035476275.1 Binatus sp. (SeqCode)
TTCTCGCTCGACATGAGTCCGACCGACGTGACCCTCGGTGCGGACGGTCGAACGCTCTTCGTGACCGGCTGCAGGGACTTCTGCACGACGGGCACCGTCGAGGTGATCGATGCCGCGAGCCGGCAGACCCTGCGCTCTTTCGAGGTCGGGCCGGCGCCCTATCGGTTCGCGCTCTCGCCCGACGCTACCCGCGCGTACACGACCAATCTCGGGGGCGCGAGCCTCTCGATCGTCGACGTCGCGAGCGGCGCGACGATCGCGACCGTACCGGTCGGTGTGCGGCCGTCCGGGCTCGCGATCTCCCCGGACGGCACGCGCATCTACGTCGCGGCCGAGCAGCAGGAAACGCTGACGATCATCGACGCGACCCACAACAAGGTCCTCGGGACGTTCTCGATCCCGGACCACCCACGCGATATCGTGATCAGCCCGGACGGCCGGCGCGCCTACGTCTCGACGCAGGATGCGGTCCTGGTGCTCGACACGCAGCGCCTGTAGCCGCCATCCGATCGTCGCGACGGCCTGGGAGTTGAATCCCGCCCTGGACAAGCTCACCACTCCCGTGTTCTGAGACGCGAAACAGCAGGCGGGGAGGTCAGCCGTATGATCGAACGGAGGCAGGTGGCCGCGCTGGTCCTGGGCGTGGTGGTCGGGCTCACGGGTTGCTTTCTGCAGCAGGGCCCGTCGGCGGCCCCCGCGGGCCCGCCGCTGCGGGTGGGCATCATGTCGAACTCCCCGCCTTACACCTCCATGCAGGGGGGGCGGCCGGAGGGGCTCGAGGTGGACTTCGCCCGTGAGCTGGTGGCGACGCTCGGCGAGCGTCTGGAGTTCGTGCCGCTCCCCTGGGAGGACCAGATCCCCGCGCTCCTCGATCGGCGCACCGACATCATCATGGCGGGCATGACGATCACGCGCGCACGAGAGCTGACGGTCGCATTCAGCCAGCCCTATCTTCGCTCGGGTCTCATCGCGCTCGTGCGCCCCGCCGATCGGGGCCGGTACCCGACGGCCGCGGCGGTGCTGGCGACGCGGGACCGCGTGGGCGTGGTGGCCGGAACGACGGGCGAGCGCTTCGTGCGCGAGCATTGTCAGGCGCCGCTCTCGGCCTATCCCACGGCCCCGGCCGGGATCCTCGAGCTCACCCAGGGCCGTGTGGACCTCTTCATCCATGACGCTCCGGTCGCGCTCTGGGCGGTCTCGCGTGACGAGGCCAACCTCGCGCCCGTGCTCGCGCCGCTCGACGAGGAGTCGCTCGGGTGGGCCTTCCGTCGTGACGACGACGCGTTGCGGGCCGCGGCCGACGCCGCGCTCGCACGCTGGCGGACCGACGGCACCCGGGCCCGCATCCTGACGCGCTGGCTGCCCTACTGGGAGCGTCTCGAGCAGCGCGTCGCGGAGGTCCGCTAGGCGATCGCTGCGCGCAGCCCGTCGCGGAAGTCGGGGTGCGCGAGCTCGATGAGCGCCCGCGGCCGCTCGGTGTCGGTGAGCACCGACAGGTCGACCGCACCCTGCTCGGTCACCACGTACTGGACGTGGTGCCGTGGCGTCGTCACCAGGGTGTCGCCTCCGAAGTGGGGCAGGATGGTCGAGATGCGCCGTCCACTCACGGTGGCGGTCGACTTGAGGCAGACGAAGCTCCGCCCGTCGGGAGCGGAGCGCGCGCCGCTGACGAAGGATTCGTGGCCGCCCGTACCGGAATGCTGTCGCCCGCCGACGGCGTCGGCAGCGACCTGCCCCGCGAGATCGATGGCGAGGGCGCCGTTGATGCTCGTCAGCCGCGGAAGCTGCCGCAGCACCGACGACTCGTTCACGTCGGTCACCGGCAGGATGCGCACCTCCGGATTCCCGTCGAGCCAGCGGTAGAGCCGCTCGCTGCCGAGCGCGAAGGTCGCGACCGTGAAGCCGTCGTAGAGGGGCTTCCGGTTCGTCACCTTGCCCGCCTCGTGGAGTCGCATCACGCCGTCCGAGATCATCTCGGTGTGGATGCCGAAGCCGCCCCCCGGCCGCTCCGCGAGGATGCGGGCGATCGCGTCGGGGATGGCCCCGATGCCGAACTGGAGGATCGACCCGGGCAGGATCCGCTCGACGACGAGCTGCGCGATCGCGAGGTCGGCTGGCGACGGCTCCTCCGGCGGGAGCGCCACGAGGTCGGCCTCGTGCTCGACCAGCACGTCCACCTCGGAGAGGTGCACGCGATTGCCGCCGAGCTCGGGGATGCCGTCGACCCGGGGCATGCGCGGGTTCACCTCGGCGACCGCGAGCCGCTCGGGATCGCGGATGGCCTCCATGAACGGCCGGTAGTTCGCGCCCGCCTGCAACCCGAAGCTGAGCCACCCGTCACGATCCGGCGGGGAGGTGACGGCCAGGACGACGCGCGGCTTCAGCCGCAGCCCCAGGCGTTCGAGATCGTTGAAGTCGGCGGGCAGGTACCCGACGCGCGCGCCCGCGGCACGCGCCATGCGCTCGATGGGACCGAAGAAGCCGCTCACCACGCGCACGCCCGGATTCTGCAGGAGCGCGTACGGCCGGAGGAGCAGGCCGGTGTAGAGCACGACGTCCTCGAGATCCGGGCGTGCGCCCAGCGCTTCGAGAAATCCGACGGGCTGCCCGGCGGCAAAGCCGGCGATCACGGTATCGCGCGGGCGGACGAGCCGCGCGGCAGCGGCGACGTCGAGCTGCGAGGATTTGGGCATGCTCGAGCTTCTACCTCCCGCGGTTCGCGCAACGCCACGGGCCCTCCTCCCTCCCCGGGGACCCCCGTTTCACACAACAGGTCCCGCGTGGTTATAGCGGTGACGAGGGGATCGGAGTCGCGATGATGACGTCCGAAAACGGCGAGACCGACGGCGCGCGCGCTGGGACCATGACCCTCGTGAACCCGGATCGAGACGTCTGCTATCGTGCGCTCCAGGCCCGCGATCCCCGCTTCGACGGGCGGTTCTTCGTCGGCGTGCGCACGACGGGGATCTACTGTCGACCGATCTGTCCAGCGCGTACGCCGAAGCTCGAGAACGTCCTCTTCTTCGCGAGTGCGGCGGCGGCGCAGGAGGCGGGGTTCCGCCCCTGCCTCCGCTGTCGACCCGAGTCCTCGCCCGACCTCGCCGCGTGGGGCGGAACGTCGAGCACCGTGTCTCGCGCCCTGGCGCTGATCGCCGACGGCGCCCTCGACGGCGACGATGCCCACGTCGAGCGCTTGGCCCTGCGGCTCGGGATCGGCGAGCGGCAGCTCCGGCGGCTGTTCAGGAAGCACCTGGGCGCCTCGCCGATCGCCGTGGCGCAGACGCGGCGGGTCCTCTTCGCCAAGCAGCTCCTGCACGAGACCCGCATGCGCATGGTCGATGTCGCGTTTGCGGCCGGGTTCGGGAGCCTGCGGCGATTCAACGAGACGTTCCGGCGACTCTACTCGCGCGCCCCGTCCACTCTGCGGCACCCCCGCGCCCGTGCGATGGTGGTCGGCCGCGATCGGTCCGGGATCACGCTCACCCTCAGCTACGCCGCGCCGTACGACTGGCCCGCGATCATCGGCTTCCTCGCGGCGCGTGCCATTCCCGGTGTCGAGGGGGTCGACCCCGACCGCTATCGGCGCACCATCGAGGTGGACGGCTGCCAGGGGACCATCGAGGTCACTCCGGTGCGGGGGCGTGATGCGCTCGCCGCGAACATCCGCTGCGCCGACGTGCGGACGCTACCGACGATCGTCCGTCGCATCCGGCGAGTGTTCGAC
>DATILR010000088.1:0-1871 GCA_035476275.1 Binatus sp. (SeqCode)
GGCGACATGCAGACCGCGCTCTCCCGGCTCGAGGCGGTCGAGAAGCCGGTGATCGGCGCCCTGCACCGCTACGCGGCAGGTCTGGCGCTCGAACTCGCCCTTGCCTGCGACCTCCGGGTGGCGACGACCGACTGCGAGCTCGGTCTCCCCGAGGTCCGGCTCGGACTGATCCCCGACGTGGGTGGAACGACGCGCCTCGTGCGGACCGTGGGCTATGCGCGCGCCAAGGAGCTCCTCATGACGGGGCGCATGATCCGGGCCGAGGAAGCCCTCGCGGTCGGGCTCGTGCACGAGGTGGTGGCGCCTGGAGAGCACCTGGCCGCGGCCGCCCGTCTCGCCGGCGCGATCGCGGCGAACGCCCCGCTTGCCGTCGGGCTGGCGAAGAAGCTGGTCGACCTCGGTCACGGCCTCGACAAGCACACCTTCCAGCAGATCGAGCTGTTCGCGCAGAGCATTTTGCTGCGTAGCGAAGATGTGGGTGAAGGTGTCGCGGCCCTAGCCGAACGCCGCCCGCCGCGCTTCACGGGACGCTGAGGGCGTCGTGGGAATCTGGAACGTCCTCGCCACCTCGCTCGAGGGCCGGCGAGATGCCCTCCTGGTGAGCCTGCGTCGACTCGGGCAGTTCCGTCCGGCGGGCTACCGGAACGTCGTGGCGGGTTTCGTGGAGGACCGCGTGACGTTCCTCACCCGGGTGCGCGAGGCGCTGGCCGCGGATCTACTTCTCCCCACGGCGCTCGCCAAGATCGTCCCGGTCGACGCCACCCTGCGCTTCGAGCCGGCGGATCCGCTTCCGACGCTCGCCGATGCCGTCGAGCCGATGCTCGATCGGCTCGCGGGCGGCACCTTCTTCGTGCGCTGCGAGCGTCGTGGCCTGAAGGGCCGGCTGCACTCTCCCACGCTCGAGCGCGATCTCGCGGACCGCATCTGGCGCGCGCTCGAGGCCCGCGGCCACACCCCCCGCGTCGCCTTTCAAGATCCGGACGCCGTGCTGGTCGTTGAGACGCTGGGTGACCAGGCCGGCATCGGCGTTATCACGCGCGCGCTCCGGAACGAGTACCCGTTCGTGAAAGTGCGCTAGCGGTAGCGGCCGTGTGCGGGGGCGAGGGTGCCGTCCCCGCGACCCGCAGCGTCCGCGCGCGCCTGCGGTCAACGGGGGATACGCCTCATATACGGGGCGCGCGTGGCGCGAGGACCGGAGCGGGGACGGCACCCTCGCCCCCGCACACCGTCTAGATCTGCGTGGAGCCGAGCAGATTCCCGCCGAGCCGCGCGTGACCGATGCGGGGATCGCCGATCACGTTGACGAGCGACGTCTTGCCGGCGGTGAAGGCCCGCTCCAGCGAGGTGCGGATCTCCTCCGGGCGGGTCACGAACTCGCCGTGGCAGCCGATCGCCTCGAACATGCGGTCGTAACGGAGGTCCGGGAGCATGTCGAAAGGATCCGTGCGGCCGCGCAGCATCGGCATCTGCTCGAAGCGCGGACCCCAGGAGCTGTTGTTCCAGAGCAGCGTCACGATCGGCAGCCGGTGCTTGAGGGCCGTCTCGAGCTCCATGCCGCCGATGCCGAGGCCTCCATCGCCGATCACCACGATGACCTGCTTGCCCGGGCGCGCGAGCTGCGCGCCGATCGCCATGGCAGGGCCGTGACCCACCGGGGCCAGCGGTCCGGCGTCCACGATCTGCCCCGGGAAGCGGGCCGCAAACCACTGGGAGAGCCAGCCCGAGAGCGTGAAGCTGTCGATGACCAGGGTGGCGTCGTCGTCCATCAGCTCGAGCAGCTCGCGCGTCAGGCGCGCGGGATGGATGGGGACGGCGTCGTGCACCTCGGCTTCCTGGGTCCGGAGCGCCTGCTCGAAGGTGTCACGGACCTG
>DATILR010000089.1:0-5127 GCA_035476275.1 Binatus sp. (SeqCode)
ATCGTCCGCTTCCCGAATCTCAAGCCGTCGACCACGACGATATCGCTCCGCCTGCCGACGCCGCTACTCGCGGACCTCAAGGCGCTCGCGAACAAGCGGGACGTGCCGTACCAATCGCTGCTCAAGGTCTTCGTCGCCGAGCGACTCGCGGCTGAGCAGCAGTTGCCTAACAAGCGCTTGCCACGGACCTCCGGGCGAGCGGCTCAGCGCCGGGCGCTCCGTGCCGGCGGCCGCTGAACCGCCGAGCGATCGGTAGGCGGCTTCGGCCGCGCCTACGCCGCGAGCGATTTCACTCGCAGCTTCTTCCGCTTCCGCTCTGCCTGCGCCAGATCGTACTGAACCTGCTGGTTCAGCCAGCTCTCTGCGGTGGTGTCGAACGCGATCGCCAGTCTCACGGCCATCTCCGCGCTGATTCCGGCGCGACCGTTCAGGATCGCCGACAGCGTCTTTCGACTCACCCCGAGCGCCCTCGCAGCTTCGGTGACCGACAGCACCTTGGGCTTCAGGCAAAGCTCCTTCAGAACTTCTCCCGGGTGCGGCGGATTGTGCATCTTCATCTCAATCGGGCCACACGACGTGGCGCCCCCTCAGAATTCGAGCCATTCCTCAAAGGTCTCCCGGCACCCCGCGTCCGCCATACTCTGTTGAAGGCCCTGTTCAGCTTCGCGCACTCACGGGCGAGCCGACCCAGATCCATCCGCTAGAGCTTCTCGCGCACCGCCTCCTGGATCGCGCGACTCCGATTCGGAACTTCCGCTGTTCCACCAGCCGGTCGACGCGCTCCAACAACTTTTCCTCGATTGTAGTCGCAACCTTCGCTGCACGCATGGGCCCACTCCGGCCCCTTTTTGGTACCATGCTATGGTGAGACGATCGTGCACGCGTCGCCTGCCCGCCGCTCCAGCTCGCCATCGAGCGTGCACAGAGGCACATCCTCTCGCTGGGCCACCCAGACATACACCGCGTCCGCGGCGCGAAGCTTCCATCGCATGGCCGTTTCGCGGGCCTCACGTGCCGCCCGGGGTCCGAGCGGGACGACGCCTGCTCCGCCGAGCAGCTGCTTCAAGTAGTTCCGGATCGCCGAAAGCGCGACCCCCGCGCGCGCCAGAGCCGCTGCGACCTCTACCGAGAAGAGCACCGGGACGATGATCTCGTCGGCGCGCAACAAGACGGCTTCGACACGCTTCCGTGCCGCTCGATGCGCCGGCTCCCCCGGTCGCGCCGCGGCGACGGCCACCGAGGCATCGAGGACGAGCTTCACCGGCGCCCGGCCAGCAGATCGGCCACGGCTCCCCGCCGGCCACCTGCCGAGAGGGCATCGAAGAGCGACTTGAGCTCACGCGCAGATGGCCGCCGCGATGCCCGCTCTGTCGCCAGGGCGGCGTCGACCGGCACGATAACGGCCGAGGGTTTCCCATGCCGGAGGATCAGCGTCTTCCGCCGTCGATACTGCGCGTCATCGACCAGCGCTGACAGTCGAGCCTTGGCGTCGGCGAGCGAGGTCTTCCGCATGGAGACCAATATGACCATATTTCTCCCGATCGGACAATCTCCGCCGCCCCCGCCGAGTCGCGCCCCCGCGGCGTGGTTGGACCTCATCGAGAGGGTTCTCGTCGACCGGCCGCCGGATCACCGCGACGGCCCGAAATGGCCTCGAAGTTGCACTCCGAGAGCGGGCACGCTCTCGGTCGGGGCTCGATTCATGTCCGTGCCACGTGGTCCCTGACACGACCGGCCGAGACGGACCGCGTCCGGGGTACGAGCCCGCCCGAGGAAGGGAAACATGGCCGAAACACGCCTGAAACGGTTCGACCGAGGGGTTGTCACCCGGCCACTCCCCCGCCTGACCTTCCGCGCCGCCACCCGCGCCGTCCTGGACGACTACCGGATGAACCGGAAGCGATCGCTCGTGGACGTCGAGCGCCACGTGCGCCTCCACCTCGCCCCCTTCTTCGGCCGCCGCCGCATGGCCGCGATCACGACGGCGGACGTGCGCCGCTACGTCGCCCGGCGACAGGGCGAGGGGGCGCGGAACGCGACCATCAACCGCGAGCTGGCCGTGCTGAAGCGCGCGTTCACGCTCGCCATCGCGGAGGGCGTCCTCCCCTCGCGGCCGCGGATTCCCCTGCTGCGAGAGGACAACGTGCGGCGGGGGTTCTTCGAGGCAGCGGAGTTCCAGGCGGTGCGGAGCCGACTGCCGTCCGACCTGGCCGACTTCGTCTCCTTCCTCCACATTACGGGGTGGCGATGGCGATCCGAAGCCGCCCGTCTCCGCTGGACGAGCATCGCCTTCGACGCGGGCGAGGTCCGGCTCGATCCCGGCACCACGAAGACCGGCGAAGGCCGCGTGTTTCCCTTCACCGCCGACCTCCGCACGCTGCTCGAACGGCGGCGGGCGGTCGGCCGCGCCCGCGAGCGCGAGCTCGGGCGCCTCATCCCGCACGTCTTCACGCGGCCGAACGGGGCGCCGCTCGGCACCTTCAACAAGGCCTGGGCCACGGCCTGTCGCGCCGCCGGGGTGCCGGGCCGCGTGCTCCATGACTTCCGCCGGACCGCCGTCCGGAACCTCATCCGGGCCGGCGTGTCCGAACGGGTCGCGATGGAGCTGGTCGGCTGGAAGTCCCGCCAGATGCTCGATCGCTACCACATCGTGAGCGCGGCAGACCTCCTCGAGGCCGCGAGGAAGCTCGACGCGGCAGGCATACGGTAGCCGTCACACCTCCCACTCGCTCCACCGCTCGTCAGTCGGAATTTGGCCCTACCTCATCCTGGGCGGGCTGATCGACTCGTCGTGGCGAAGACGCAGATCGGTGTGCGGCAGCTCAAGGACAAGTTGAGTGCCACGCTGGCGCGCGTTCGGCGAGGGGAGGTGATCACCGTGACCGACCGGAATCGGCCCGTCGCGGTCATCGTGCCAGCGGGAGCGGGCGAGGGGACGGATGCGGTCGTACGCACGCTGGTAAAGAGCGGCCGGATCGCGTGGGCTGGCGGCAAGCCCGTTGGCCTCCACAACGCGCCTCGCATCCGCGGTCGTTCCGTCTCGGACGCCGTAGTCGAGGATCGCCGCTGATCCTGTATCTCGACACGAGCGCGCTGGTGAAGCTCTACGTGCGCGAGGCCGGAACGGACGAGACGAGGTCCCCACTCGACGCTGCCTCCATGGCTGCGACCTCGCGTGTCGCGTATCCCAAAGCGCGGGCCGCGCTCGCGCGCCGTCGGCGCGAGGCGGGCATGACACGCTCTGCGCTCGCTCGTGCTGTTGCCGCACTCGATCGCGATCTCGGACATTTCGTCGTGGTCGAGTTGTCGGCGAAGGTCGCGAAGCGTGCCGGAGACCTTGCTCAACGCCGCGCGCTGCGGGGATTCGACGCCATCCATCTCGCCAGCGCCTTGGAGATGCAAGCAAAACCGTCCTCCAGCTGTCCCGCTCGCGCACGGTCGATCGACGCCGTCGAGGTTCGCATGTCAGCCGGTCCCCTTCGCGACGCCACTCGCTGGGATCGCGAGACGCGTGGGTCGCGTCCGGCCGCGCAGGAGCACCGCCTCCGTCACTTCCCAGCGGACGTCCTCGCCGCGGCCGGCGCGCATCACGATGGCGTCCGAGGCTACGATACGCTCGGGGCGCTCCTTCGCGAGCTCGGCCAGACGCGCCGCTTCGTTCACGGGGTCCCCGATTACTGTGTACTCGAAACGGTCGGCGGCGCCGACGTTCCCGGCGATCACCGTTCCCGCCGAGAGTCCGATCCCAGCGCGAATCTGTGGCAGTTCGAGCGTCAACCGGGCCTGCATGTCACGTCCGGCGGCGAGTGCCGAGCCCGCCGCGTCCTCGAGCTCGACGGGGACGCCGAAGATACAGAGCGCCGCGTCGCCCTCGAATTTGTTGACGAAGCCGCCGTGTCGCTGCGTCGACTCCACCACGATTGCGAAGAACGCGTTGAGCGTCGCGACGACCTCGCCTGGGGCATGGTGGGCGGCGAAGGTCGTGGAGCCGACCAAGTCGACGAACAGCACGGCGGCGGTACGCTCCTCGCCGCCGAGCGTGACCCCCTTCTCGAGTGCGCGCCCCGCCACGTCCTGTCCCACGTGGCGACCGAACAGGTCGCGCAGGCGCTCGCGCTCGCGCAAGCCCGACACCATGCGGTTGAAGGCGGTCTGGAGGAAGCCGACCTCGCTCGCGTCATCGACGGCGACCTGCGTTTCGAGGCAGCCCGCCTCAACGTGGGCGAGCGCCCGCCGTAGCGTCCGGAGCGGATCGGCGATCGATTGTACGAAGAGGATCATGGCACCGAGGCCGACCACCAGGGCCGTGACACCGAGGAAGAGCACCGCCGCCGCCACGCGGTCCGCGGAGACGGGAAGTTCGAGCGAGACCGCCGCGATCGCGACGACCCCGAACACGGGGACGGCGGTCCCCAGCGCCCAGGAGAACAGCGCTCGGATCGCGACGCCCGGCACTGGATAGTCGCGCGGCGGCGCCCCCGCCAGCGCGCGGACCACCATCGCCCTCCCGAACCGCTCCGCTAGGAGGTACGCGATGGCGGCAGTCGTGAGACCGCCGAGAGCGACGGTGATCGCGATCTCGAGCGCGAGAAGCGTCGAGGTCGATGCGTTCAACAGATAGAACAGCACGACCGCGCCCGCCCAGAGGCCGGTCTGCATCGCGAGCAGCCGCAGCCCGAGGCGAAGCGTCAGCGCCCGCTCGCGCTCGGTCGGCGCTCGCTCTTCCAGAAGCCATCGGGTTGTCGGGCGTGACTGTGCGAGACCCAATGCCACGCCCACCGGGACGATCACGCCGATGTAGACCGCTGCGGCGATCAGGTTTCGTCGTACTACGGCTGCGGACGCCGCCCTCCAGCCTTCGAATTCCCTCGGCACGGGCAGGACGAAAACAAGCAGCACGACGACGACCACGGCGCCGATCACATGTGCGGTGACCGTCGCCACGACCGTCAGACGGCGGGTCCGTCGGTGGATGTCTCCGGACTCCGCGCCGAGGCGCGGGGTCGCCGAGTGCGGCGTCGTCGTGGCCCCGGACCCCATTGTCCGCGTGGACATCTCGAGCGGCGCGAGCCCCGAGGGGCCGACCATGCCACCGACGGTACGTCGCGGGGAGACTGGCGGTCAAGC
>DATILR010000090.1:0-5256 GCA_035476275.1 Binatus sp. (SeqCode)
CGGCGCTGCCGTTGGCGTTGCGGGCCCGCGCGCGGGCCAGGGTCGCGAGGCGCGTGTCGAGCTCGCGGAGGCGCCTCTCGGTCGCGCGCAGGTCACGCTCGAGGGCGTTCCGGCGCAGCGAGACATCCGCGGAGAAGTTGCCGTCCGCGGGCGCGCCCCCGGCAGGCGCGGTGTAGGACGTCTCCTCAGCGGGGGCGACGGCGTCGCGCTCCGTCCCCTGATGGTGGGCCACGGGGGCGTTGGCGTAGTGCACGCCGCCGGCAGCGTCCGTCCAGCGGTAGATATCGTCCGCCCCTGCGGGGACGGCGAGCGCCATCCCCAGTACCAGCAGGCCGACCATCCTCATGACCTCCACCTCCACCCGGGACGCGTGCGGACGCTCAGCCCGCTCTCCACACTGTGCCCGTCGCGGCGTCCTCGAGCAAGATGCCCTGGTCGCGCAGGCGTTCGCGGATCGCGTCCGCTGCGCGGAAGTCCTTGCGGCGCCGCGCTTCGTTGCGGGCGGCGATCGCGGCCTCGATCTCGGCGGTGGTGAGCCCGGCGCGTTGCCGGCCACGGGCACGGCTCGCGTCGAGGAACGCCGCAGGTGCCTGGGCGAACAGCCCGAGGACCGCCCCGGCACGCGAGAGGTCGTCGCGCGCGGCCGCCGCGGTGGAGCGATCGCCTGCATCGCAGGCGCGGTTCAGCTCCCGCAGGCGATCGAAGACGAGGCCGAGCGCCCTGGCGGCGTTCAGGTCGTCGTCCATCGCGGCGGCGAATTCCTCGAGGAAGGGGGAGAGGTGGCCGGTGAGCGCACCGGCAGGCGGCCGCGGTGCCGGCAGGTGGCCGGTCAGCTCGTCCGCACGGGCGAGGGCCTCGTAGAGGCGCTCGAGCGAACGCGCCGCCTCCTCGAGCCTGCCCGCGGAGAAGTCGAGCGGTGCGCGATAGTGCGTGCCGAAGAAGAGGAGCCGCAGGGCCTCGCCCGGCGCGCGGTCCGTCGCCTCGGCGATGCCGAGGACGTTGCCCAGCGACTTCGACATCTTGTCGCTGCCGAAGGTGATCATGCCGTTGTGTACCCAGAGGTCCGCGAGCGGCGTGCCGGCGGCCGCCTCCGACTGCGCGATCTCGTTCTCGTGGTGCGGAAATACCAGGTCGGAGCCGCCGCCGTGGACGTCGAACGGCTGGCCGAGGTAGTGCGCCGCCATGGCCGAGCACTCGAGGTGCCAGCCCGGCCGACCCGCGCCCCAGGGGCTCTCCCACGTCGGTTCGCCCGGCTTGGCGCCCTTCCAGAGGGCGAAGTCGTGCGGGTCCTCCTTGGCCGCGTCGATCTCCTCGCCGCCTTCCATGTCCTCGAGGCGACGGTGCGAGAGCTTCCCGTAGGCCGCGAAGCGGCGGACCCGGAAGTACACGCTGCCGTCGGGGGTCGGATAGGCGAGGCCCTGCGCGACGAGGGTGCGCGTCAGCTCGAGCATCAGGGCAATGTGCTCGGTGGCGCGCGGCTCGTGGCTGGGCGGCAGGCAGCCGAGCCGACGGACGTCGGCGTGGAACGCCGCGATCTCGCGGTCGGCGAGTGTGGCAACCGTGATGCCCTCGTCGGCGGCGCGCCGGATCATCTTGTCGTCGATGTCGGTGAAGTTCCGGACGAAGGTGACGCGCAGGCCGCGCGCGAGGAGGTGCCGGACGAGGACGTCGGCGCTCACGAACGCCCGCGCGTGCCCGACGTGCGTGCGCGCGTAGACGGTGACGCCGCACCAGTAGAGGCGGACGTGGCCGGCGTCACGCGGGCGGAGCGCCTCCTTGCGGCCCGTGAGCGTGTTGGTGAGGACGATGGCCACGCGGGCTATTCCTCCTCCTCGCGCAGGCGGGCCAGGACGGCGTAGTCCTCGAGCGTGGTCGTGTCGCCGATCGTCTCCTTGCCGGCCGCGATGTCGCGCAGCAGGCGACGCATGATCTTGCCGCTCCGGGTCTTGGGCAGCGAGTCCGTGAAACGGATGTCGTCCGGCCGCGCGAAGGCCCCGATCTCCTTGGTGACGTGCTCGCGGAGCGCCTTGCGGAGCTCTTCCGACGCGGCCTGCCCCGACTCGAGGGTCACGAAGGCGGCGACCGCCTGGCCCTTCAGATCGTCCGGCCGTCCGACCACCGCAGCCTCGGCCACCGCGGGATGGCTCACGAGCGCGCTCTCGACCTCCATCGTTCCCAGGCGGTGGCCCGCGACGTTCACCACGTCGTCGATCCGGCCCATGACCCAGAAGTACCCGTCCGGATCGCGACGAGCGCCGTCGCCCGTGAAGTAGATGCCCGGCATCTGGCTCCAGTACTGCTGGCGGTAGCGCTCGGGATCGCCGTACACCCCGCGCAGCATTCCAGGCCAGGGGTGCGTGATGACGAGGTAGCCACCCTGGTTGGCGCCGAGCGGCTTCCCGTCCCGCGTGCGGATCTCGGGAACGATGCCCGGAAGCGGCAGGGTCGCCGAGCCGGGCTTGCAGGGGATCGCACCGGGGAGCGGCGAGATCATGATTCCCCCGGTCTCGGTCTGCCACCACGTGTCGACGACCGGGCAGCGCTCCTTCCCGATGACGCGGTGGTACCACATCCAGGCCTCGGGGTTGATCGGCTCGCCGACCGTGCCGAGGAGGCGAAGCGTGGAGAGATCGTGGCGCCGCGGCCACTCCTCGCCCCATTTGACGAAGGCCCGGATGGCGGTCGGCGCGGTGTAGAAGACGGTCACCCCGAGCTCGTCGATGAGCTGCCAGAGGCGGTCGGGCTGCGGGTGGTTGGGCGCGCCCTCGTACATGACCGAGGTCGCCCCGTTGGCGAGCGGGCCGTATACGACGTAGCTGTGGCCCGTCACCCAGCCGATGTCGGCCGTGCACCAGAAGGTGTCGCTCTCCTTCAGGTCGAAGACCCAGTCGGCGGTGAGGCTGGCGTAGAGGAGATAGCCGCCCGTCGAGTGCACGACTCCCTTCGGCTTTCCCGTCGTGCCGCTGGTGTAGAGGATGAAGAGCGGATGCTCGCTGTCGAGCGGTTCGGGTGGGCACTCGGGCGACGCCGCGGGGACGACCTCTTGCCACCAGTGGTCGCGGCCCGCCTGCATGGGCACGGGATCGCCGGTTCGCCGTACGACGATGACGTGCTGCACGCTCGGCACCCCGGTGAGGGCGGCGTCGACGTTCGCCTTCAGGGGCACCACGGCCCCGCGCCGGTAACCGCCGTCGGCGGTGATGACCACGGTCGCGGCGGCATCGTTCATGCGGTCGCGCAGCGCCTCGGCGGAGAAGCCGCCGAACACCACGCTATGGGTGGCGCCGATGCGTGCGCAGGCGAGCATGGCGATCGCCGCCTCGGGAATCATCGGCAGGTAGATGCCGACCCGGTCACCGGACCGGACGCCGAGCGCGCGCAGCGCATTGGCGCAGCGACACACCTCGCGGTGGAGCGACTGGTAGGTGAGCACGCGTCGCTCCCCCGGCTCGCCCTCCCAGATGATCGCGGCCTTGTTGCGTCGCGCACCGGTCAGGTGCCGGTCGAGGCAGTTCTCGCTGACGTTGAGCCGTCCGCCGACGAACCACTTGGCGAAGGGCGGCTGCCAGTCGAGGACGCGCTGCCAAGGGGCGCTCCAGCGGAGGCGGAGGGCCATCTCCGCCCAGAAGTTCTCGGGGTCCCTGACCGAGCGCTCGTAGAGCCGGTCGTAATCGGCCCGGCTCGCGATGTGGGCCTGGCGACTGAAGTCAGCGGACGGGGGGAAGACGCGGTCCTCGCGCAGGACGGAGTCGATCGCGGCCTCGCTGCGGGAATCGCTCATCGGCTTCCTTTCTGTCTCGCGTCACGAGGTAGGGTAGAGGGGCGGCCACCAGGGTGCAAGCTGAGCGGCGAGGGTGTGCTCTCTCGGCGCTGCCGGTCAGGAGCGGTCGGGGAGGGGACACGACTCGCCGCCGCTCCACGTCCCGTCGAGCGTGAAGCACTTGGTCACCGACCAGGTGAGACCGAAGGTGCAGAAGTAGAGCGCGTGGTGGCCCGACTCCCCGCCCGCCACCGCGATCAGGAACTGCTCCGGACGCGCGGCGAGCGGCACGACGTTGCCCTCGACGTAACCGCGCTGCTCGAGCTTCGGCCAGTGCGCGCGGTGCCAGCGCTCGATCGGCGTCCGGGTCCACTCGAGGAGCATCCGCTGCATCTGGGGGATGTCGATGCCGTCGCGCGCGATCTTGTGGGCAAAGTCGGGACAGAGGAGGAGGAGCATGTCGCCCTGCTCCTGGCGCACGAGGACCTTGTTGTTGCCGATCCAGTCGATCGAGTGAGCGAGCACCCAGATGAGCTCCTCGCCCGTCTCCGCCCAGATGTCGGCGATGTCCTGCGTGCCGGTGGCACAGACGGCCGTGACCGTGCTGTCGTCGGCCGCAAAGCCGCGGCGGACGTGGAACGGCTGCCACGGGCTCCGTTCCTCCCACTCACCGAAGCAGAGGGAGACGCGACCCGGCTGCCCGAAGACGGACTTCGTGACTGCCCCCGGGATCGAGCCGCCGACGTTCCGCATCACGAGGCGGAGTGCGCGCCCGAGGGTGGCGTTGGCGCGGCCGTTGTGCCCCAGGCAGGAGTAGCCGCACTCGATGCCGAGCGTCCGGCGGCCGGGACCGTTCAGCATGAGGGCCGGCGTGGCGCAGCAGGTGGTGGTGTTGAGCGCGTAGAGGTTGAACTGCGGCTCCGTGACCGCCTCGACGGCGGCCAGCAGGGCCGGGAAGACGGCGGGCGTGCAGCCGGCGAGGACGGCGTTGACGGCGATCTTCTCGACCGTCGCCTCCCCACGTCGCGGCTCGACCACCGCGACCACGTGGGCCGGCGGCAGCGGCGTGGCGTCGAGCATCGCCTGCACCCGCTCCTCGGTCGGCGGGATGACGGGCAGGCCGTCTCCCCAGCCCTGTTGCTCGACGTGCTCGAAGACGGCGAGCGGGTCGTCGGGAACCGATCCGCGCTCGGAGAGCAGCGTGCCGCGGGCCATGGCTATCCCTCCTCGGCGATGAGCGCGATGAGCGCCGCGAAGCGTTCCCGGGCAATCGCCCGCACCTCGCTCTCGGGACGCGACTCCATCGGATGCGGCAGCACCAGCATGCGGAGGTCCGGGTAGCCCTGCGCGCGCGCCGCGGTGCGGGCGAGGTTCTCGAACACGGCGGTCACCACGACGGCGGCGGGGCGCCCCTGGCGCTCACAGACGATCGTGTCGTGGACACTCCACGACGTGCACGACCCTCACGTGCCGAGACCGACGACCGCCGCATCGAT
>DATILR010000091.1:0-8522 GCA_035476275.1 Binatus sp. (SeqCode)
CCGTCGGGCTCCGGAAAGTCGACCCTCCTGCACCTCCTCGCCGGCCTCGACCGTCCCGACGGCGGAGAGGTCGTGGTCGCGGGACAGCCGCTCTCCGGCCTGGACGAGGACGCGCTCGCCGCCTGGCGCGCCCGGCACGTCGGGCTCGTTTTCCAGTTCTACAACCTGATCCCGGTGCTGAGCGCGGTCGAGAACGTCGAGCTGCCACTGCTCCTGACCGCGCTGGGCCGTCCCGAGCGGCGTCGTCGGGCGGAGATCGCGCTCGACGCGGTGGGCCTGGCGAGCCGTGCGCATCATCGCCCGCGACAGCTCTCGGGCGGGGAGCAGCAGCGGGTCGCCATCGCACGCGCCATCGTGACGGATCCCGACCTGATCGTCGCCGACGAGCCGACGGGCGACCTCGATGCGAAGTCCGCGGTCGAGATCCTGACCCTCCTCCGCGAGCTGAATCAGGCCTTCGAGAAGACCGTCGTCATGGTGACCCACGACCCACGCGCCGAACGCTTCGTCGACGCGGTGGTCCACCTCGACAAGGGTGTCCTCGTGAACGGCGGGGGGAGCGGCTCCTGACCTATCCCCGGCTCGTCTGGCGGAACCTCTTCCGTCACCCGCTGCGCACGACCTTCACCACGCTCTCGATCGCGCTCTCCATCTTCCTCGTGTGTGCCGTGCTGACGCTTCCGGCCGCGATCAGCGCCATCTTCGCCCGCGCGGGATCGAACGTGCGGCTCGCCGTGCATCACAAGGCCGGGCTCACCTACTGGCTCCCCTTCGCCTTCGTGCAGAAGATCCGGGGCGTGCCGGGGGTGGCCGGCGTGAACCACTACTCGTGGTTCGGTGGCATCTACGACGAGCCGAAGAACCTGTTCCCCAACTTCGCGATGGATCCCGAGACCGTCGACCGGGTCTGGCCCGACTACGGGATCGACCCCGGCGCGCTCGCCCGCTTCCGCCAGATCCGCAACGGCGCGCTGGTGGGCGAGCAGACCATGCGGAAGTTCTCCTGGCGCGTCGGACAGGAGGTCACGCTGCGGGGAACGATCTTCCCGGTCGACCTCACCTTCCAGATCGTCGGCGTGATCCCGGCCGCCAGTGGCAATCCGCTCGTCTTCTGGTTCGACCGCAAGTACCTCGAGGAAGCGATGGACTCCCGCGGGGGGTTCCTGCGCGTCGGGATGATCTGGATCCGGGCGGATCGCCCGGAGCACGTGCCGGGGATCGCGCGCGCCATCGACGAGCTCTTCCGGAACTCGGACTCGGAGGTCGCCGCCGAGACCGAAAAGTCCTTCGTCGCGAGCTTCTACAGCTCCCTCCAGGGCTTCATGCGCGTCATCCTCGCGGTCGGCTTCCTGGTCGTCGCCGCGGTCGTGCTGATCGCCGCCAACACGAGCGCGATGGCAGTCCGCGAGCGCCTGCCGGAGATCGCCGTGCTGAAGAGTCTCGGCTTCGGGCGGCGCGCGATCCTTCTCACCCTGATGGCAGAGTCGACGCTCCAGGCCACCGTCGGGGGTCTGCTCGGGGCCGGCGGTGCGTACGCGATCTTCCAGGCCCTCGGCGCGGCCGGCAAGACCAGCAACGCCCTGCCCTTCCTCGGCCCCTTCGGGGGCTTCCACATGTCGCCCCTGGTGGCCGCCGAAGGCCTCGCCGTCGCCGTCACGGTGGGGCTCGTCGCAGGGGTCGTCCCGGCGTGGACCGGCGCGCGGCTGAACGTGGTCGAGGCGCTCCGTCGCCTCTTCTGACCGATGGCCATCCCGCTCGCCTACAACGTTCGCAACCTGTTCGTCCGGCGCTGGACGACGGCCTTCACCATGGGGGGGATCGCGCTCGTCGTGGCCGTGACCATGCTGCTCGCCGCGCTGGTCGGTGGTCTCAAGCAGATGCTGGTCACCACCGGGGACCCGGACAATCTCGTCGTGCTGCGCAAGGGCGCCACCAGCGACGGCTCGAGCCAGGTGACGCGCGAGGCGGCACAGACGCTGCGCGCCCTCGCGGGCGTGGCACGCGGCGCGGACGGCACCCCCCTGGTGTCGCGCGAGCTGGTGAACCAGCCGTTCATCCGCACGCGCGACGGCGGGCGCGAGAACGTCCTCGTGCGGGGCGTCGAGCCGACCGCGTTCGCGGTCCATCGTGCGCTCCACATCGTCGCCGGGCGGGTCTTCCAGCCGAACCTCGGCCAGGTGGTGATCGGCGCGGGCGCCGTCGCCCGCTACGCCCCCGGCGGGATCGGCAGCGATCTCGAGTTCGGGCGCCGGCGGTGGCGGGTGGTCGGCATCTTCGACTCGGGCGGGACTGCCTTCGACAGCGAGATCTGGGCCGACGTGGCCGACGTCCAGGACGACACCCGTCGCGACGGATACTCCGGTGTCCGGCTACGACTCGCGCCCGGCGCCGACCGCACCGCGCTCGTCCGCCACATCGAATCGGACGCGCGCTTCACACTCCAGGCGAAGCCCGAGGTGGCCTACTACCAGGAGCAGGCGGACACGGCGAACGCCCTCTACGTGCTCGTCCTCACCCTCGCCAGCGTCATGGCGACCGGGGCCACCTTCGGGGCGCTCAACACGATGTATGCAGCGGTGGCGAGTCGGACGGCGGAGATCGGCACCCTGCGCGCCCTCGGATTCGGACGGCGCGCCATCCTGATCGCCTTCGTGAGCGAGTCGCTGCTCCTCGCCGGGGGGGGACTCCTCCTCGGGGCCGCGCTCGCGGCACTCGCCGTGCTCGCCGTCAACACGTTGCTGTCGGGTGTGCAGTTCAGCATGATGACCTTCAGCGTGGCGACCGTCTTTCTTCGCCTCTCGCCGGGCGGCGCAGCCCTCGGTGTCGCCTTCGCCGCGGCGATCGGTCTCGTGGGCGGGCTCGCACCGGCCTGGCGCGCGGCCCACCTCCGCGTCGTCGACGCGCTCCACCGCGCCTGATGGCAGAGGGCGCCGAGGAACTGCGCCGCCGCCTGGCGACGCTGCGGCTCGAACGGGGCGCGTCGCCAGCCCCCCGCACGGCGCGACGGCGTTTGCTCTGGGGAGCGGCTGTCGTGGTTCTCCTGCTCGGGCTCGCGGGTGCCCGCCTGCTGGGCGGTCGTCCGGTCGTTGTCGAGGTCACGCAGGCGAGTGTCCGCCGGCCTGCCGCGGACGGCGCGGGAAACGTGCCCGTGCTCTCGGGCGCGGGCTACGTCGTCAGCGCCGACCGCTACATCTCCATCGGCGTCCGGGTCGCTGGCCGCATCGACCGCTACCTGGTCGAGGAGGGCGACCACGTACAGGCCAACGACCCGCTCGTGCAGCTCGATCCGCGCGACTACGAGGCCACCGTGCGGCGGAGCGAGGCGAACCTGCGTCAGGCCCATGCGACCGCCGCCCTGCGCGCGGCTCAGCTCCGACGCACCCGCGCGCTCGCGCAGCAAGGCGTCGTCTCGCGCGACGAGCTCGACGTCCGGATCGCAGAGGCCGAGACCGCGAATGCAGCCGTCGGGCAGATGGAGGCCGAGCTCGAGCAGGCCCGCGTGGCGCTCGAATACACGACGCTCCGCGCGCCGCGACGCGGAGTCATCCTCGCCAAGCTGAAGGAGGTCGGGGAAATCGCCGTCCCCGGCGGTTTCGCGGGCTCGGGCGATCTGATCCGGCTCGCGAACCTGGACGATCTGCGCGGGCAGGTGGACGTCACCGAGAGCGAGCTCGCCAAGCTCCGTCTCGGCCAGCCCGCCGAGCTCGTCCCTGACGCCTATCCGGACAAGCGCTACGAGGCGCAGGTGGTGAAGCTCTATCCGCAGGTCGACCGCCAGAAGGGCACGCTGCGGGTCGAGGTGCAGATCAAGCACCCTGACGATTTCCTCTGGCCGGACATGAGCGCGCGGATCAGCTTCCTCGAGCCGCTCGCCGCACCAGCAGGCGAGCCGACGGTGCTCATTCCGCGCACCGCGGTCGGGGACGGCGTTGGCGGCCCATTTGCGTGGGTGGTCGACGCCGGCCAGGTGCGGCACGTCGCCCTCACGCTCGGCAAGGAGTACGCCGATCAGGTCCAGGTGACGGCCGGTCTGCGCGGAGGCGAGACCATAGTCATCCTAGGCGACGCTCCCCCGCTGCGCGAAGGGCAACGCGTATCGGTCCGCGGACCGTGACCCGGCCGGTACCAGACTCTCCGACCGCCCAACGCCAGGGCCCGGGAAAGAGAGCCGCTCTGCCTAACCCTTGGGCTTCTGCTTCTTCCGCACCACGAGCACTTCCTGACCGTTCACCTTGACGGTGCGACGTTCAGTCGGTGCGTCGCGCTGCGGCTTGGAAGCGCGGCTCTGCCGCCACTTCCGAAGCTCCTTCTCCAGGTTCTCGAGCATCCGCTCCTCCCACCGGTCGGCGGCGGTTCACTCCTCGCCGACCGGCGTGTGATACGTTCGGACGTGCTGCTCTAGTGCCGCTGCACGAAGGTTTCGAGCGCCCGAGCGCGATTCGGGCTGCGCAGCTTGCGCAGGGCCTTCGCCTCGATCTGCCGGATGCGCTCGCGCGTCACCGCGAAACGCTGGCCGACCTCCTCGAGCGTGTAGTCCGATTTCTCGCCGATGCCGAAGCGCAGGCGCAGGATCTGCTCCTCGCGCGGCGTCAGGGTGGCCAGGACCTTTCGGGTTTGTTCCTCGAGCGAGAGCGCCATTGCGGCGTCGGCGGGCGAGAGGGTCTGCCGGTCCTCGACGAAATCGCCCAGCGAGCTCTCCTCGTCGTCGCCGATCGGCGTCTCGAGGGAGACGGGCTCCTTCACGATCTTCAGCACCTTGCGGACCTTGTCCGCCGGCATCTCCATCTGCTGCGCGATCTCTTCCGCGGTGGGCTCGCGGCCGTACTGCTGCACGAGATAGCGCGAGGTGCGGATGACCTTGTTGATCGTCTCGATCATGTGCACCGGAATGCGGATGGTGCGCGCCTGATCGGCGATCGCGCGGCTGACCGACTGGCGGATCCACCAGGTGGCGTAGGTCGAGAACTTGTATCCGCGCTGGTACTCGAACTTCTCAACCGCGCGCATGAGCCCGATGTTGCCTTCCTGGATCAGGTCGAGGAAGCCGAGGCCCCGGTTGGTGTAGCGCTTCGCGATCGAGACGACGAGGCGGAGGTTGGCCTCGATCAGCCGCTTTTTGCCGTCCTGCGCCTTCAGCTCCCCGCGGCGGATCGTCGTGAGCACGGCGCGGAGCGCCTCGGTCGGCATGTTCACCTCGCGCAGGACATGCTGTCCCTTGCGACGCGCCTCGCGAATCGTCTCCGCCGCCTCGGCCACCTGGACGGCGGGCGCCCGGAAGAGCCGGCTCGCCGTCCGGGCGGCATCCTTCTCGTCGGCACGGATGCGGGCGGCGTGCTTGAGGATGTCGGCCGCGGGGTGCCCGAAGCGCTGCTCGAGCCGGCGGATCTCGTGGTGCTCGGCCTCGATCAGCCGATGCGCCTCCTTCAGCTTGTCGACGAGGAGCGTGATGTGCTTCGCGCCGAGCTGGGTCTCGAGGAGGCACTCCTTGACGGCCTGACGGATCAGCTCGAGCCGCTTCGCGATGCGATCGCGCCGCACCTTCGAGGTCTTGGCGCGGGCGCTCTCGGCAACGAGCTTCTCCCGCTCGCCCGCCAGGCGCTTCAACCGGCTCACCTGCTTGAGGAACGCGTCGGCGCGCTTGTCCTCCTTGGGCTCCGTCCCCTCGGCCGGCTCGGTCTCGGGCTCGTCGTCGCCGAAGATGTGACGCGCCTCGATCTCCCCTTTGCGGAGCCGCTCCGCCAGCGTCATCACGTACTGGAGGGCGAGATCGAGCGAGAACACCCCTTGCCGCACCTCGCGCTCGCCGGTCTCGATCTCCTTGGCAATCGCCACCTCCTCCTCACGGGTGAGGAGGGGGACGCTGCCCATCTCCTGGAGATACATGCGAACCGGATCGGCCGTCTCACCGGGCGCCCTTTCCGTCTCCTCGGCCTCGGGCTGCTCCTCGGTCCACTCGGCCTCGGCGGCCTTCTCGGGCTCCTCCGCGAGTGGTGCGTCCTCGACCGCGTCGACGTCGATGTCAATTTCGCCCAGCATCGAGACGACCTGGTCGAGCTCCTCGGGGGCGGCGCCCTCGCCGTTCCCCTCGTGCGGCTCGCGAGCCTCCGCGTGGGCCGTCGCGACGGCGAGCCGCCCCGACCGCGGCCGCGTGTCGGGGGTGCTCGACTTCTTCTCCTCAGCTCGCTTCTCTGGGCGCTTCACACCGAAATCCTCGGCAGGTCGGCGACGAGAACGGAATCGTTAGCGGCTAGGCGTAGCGCCAGGACAAGCTCCGTCCAGCCATGTGCGTGGGAGTGCCCGCGTTCGTACCCTGTGTCCGAGCCCGTCTGCTCCGCCGAGTGGGGACCGCGCGAGAACGCAGTTCTTCTTGAGCTTAATTGCGGTATCCGCGGCAGTCAAGGGGAATCGCAGGTTTCGGCTAGTACAGCTCGGGGTCATCCGGTCCCGTCCGCCACCGCATCCCTGCAAGTTCCCGGCCACGCGACTCCAGCAGGTTCCGGAGGCGGGTCGAGCTGGGCTCACGCATCGTCGCCTTCAAGAGATCGTGTGCCGACAGGTTGAGCAGCCGGACCAGGGCACGACCGCTCCCGTCGAAGTCGATGGCGTTGATGCAGCCAAGGTCCTGCTCGAGCTTCGGAATCTCCCCCTCACCCAGGCCGAGGACGCTGGCAATGAGCGCCATGTTGGCCCCCCCGTGGGCCACCGCCAGCGCGGTAGTCCAGTCGCTCCGTCCGAGCATCGTTTCGACGAAACGCCTCACCCGGGCAATCAATTGCCGGAACGTCTCACCCCCGACAAAGGGGGTGTCCCAGGTGACCTCCGGGCTGGAGAAGAAGCGCAGCACCTGGGAGAAGATTTCGGCAAGCTCCATGCCGTCCAGCCCACCCGGGGTGATCTCGCGCAGCTCTGCAACGGGCTCGACGCTGAGCTGCTGGCGGGCCGCGATCATACCCGCGGTGTCCATGGCGCGGCGCATCGGGCTCGCCACCACGAGATCCAGTCGGACGGCGTCGAACAGCTCGGCCGCGGCGGCGATCTGGCGCCGGCCCTCGGGCGTCAGGTCGATACCGTCCGGCGAGCTCCGCCCGAGGTAGAGCGTCTCGCCGTGTCGCATGAGGTAGAGCCGCCGCACGAGGCGAGACTATAGGCGAGGGCACCACCGCGCTTCAACGCATCTAGGCACGGGTCGTCCGTTGGATGAAGCTGTATTGACAGCAATTTTGCCCGCGCCTAATGCGGGCATCCATGCGTAGGTTGATCCTTCTCGCGGCTGCGCTCATCGCGGCCAAGGCGCAGGCGCAGGCGCCGTCGTGTCCGTTCGCCGCAGGAACCCTGCCCGCCGCCACGCTGCCCGCGGGGACACCCCACGGCGCCCAGCTCCCGCTCGATACGATCGTCGTCCTCATGCAGGAGAACCGCTCGTTCGATCACTACTTCGGCAAGCTCCACGCCGAGGGGAAGCCGCAGTCGGAGGGCGAGCCGAAGAAGGCCTCGAACCCCGATCCGGCCGGCGGGGCGCCCATCCGGGCCTTCCATCAGAAACACTACTGCGAGGTTGCCGATCTGGATCATTCCTGGAACGGAACGCACCGGGAATGGGACGGCGGCGCGATGGACGGCTTCACTGCCGCGAATCAGTTCCTTCCCGACGATCCCAGCGGCAAGCGCACGATGGGCTTCTACGACCAGCACGATCTGCCGTTCTACTACGGGCTCTACCGGAAGTTCGCGACTGCCGACCACTTCTTCTGCGCGGCCCTGACGCAGACCTTCCCGAACCGCTTCTACCTCCTCGCCGCCACGTCCTTCGGTCACATCCGGAACGATCTCCCGCCGACCGCCAGCGATTTCGTGCCGCCGGGCGGGACGATCTTCGAGCGCCTCGATGCTGCCGGCGTGACGTGGAAGGTCTACGCCTCGCAGATCGCGTTCGCCCTCGAGTTCGCCTATGTCCGCAACCTGCGTGCGAGCCAGGTCGTGCCGGTGGCGCAGTTCGAGGCGGATGCCCAGGCGGGGACGCTCCCGCAGGTCGCCTGGATCGATCCCATCTTCCTCAGCTCGGAGGTCGCCGAGAACGACGAGCATCCGCCGGCCAACATCCAGGTCGGGCAGGCGTTCGTCGCCAAGATGGTCGCCGCCCTCTTCGCCAGCCCGCAGTGGCCCCGGTCGGCGCTCTTCCTCACCTACGACGAGCACGGCGGCTTCTTCGACCACATGCCGCCGCCGCCCGCCTGCAAGCCCGACGACATTCCCCCCATGTTCGAAGCCGGGGACACACCGGGCGAGTTCGACCGCTACGGCATCCGGGTGCCGATGGCACTGGTGTCGCCGTACGCGCGCCGGCACTTCGTCTCACACACGGTTTACGACCACACCTCCATCCTCCGCCTCATCGAGACGCGCTTCGATCTCCCGGCCCTCACCGCCCGCGACGCCAACGCCAATCCGATGCTCGAGCTCTTCGATTTCCAGCATCCGCGGTTCACCAAGCCCCCCAAGCTGCCGAAGGCGAAGGTCGACCC
>DATILR010000092.1:0-2612 GCA_035476275.1 Binatus sp. (SeqCode)
GTTCAGGCAGAGCCTGGGGGCGAACGTGCACGCGTGGTCCGCGAGCCCGTCGACATCGCATGCCGGGTCGCCGTCCTGGCAGCGGACCTCGACGCCACCGGGGCGCGCGACGGCGCCCTCGACGCGCCACTCGGCCAGGCAGTCGACCTCGGCGCCGGCGGCCATGCGAGCCGTCAGTCCGACGATGAGCAACCCGAGCGTGCGGCGTGGCGTCGTGATCTCGTCTCCCGCCTGCCGCGAGGGTGGAGATGAGCACGCGCCGCGCCCGACTCACGCGCCGGACGCATCGCGATCCCCCAGCCCCTTCCCCGCGGAAGGCTTACTGCTGGCGTCAGCCGGGGAGGTTTTCTGGCTCGGGGATCGACCTCGCCCGGTCCCTTCCCACCCCTCGGGGCAGTGGATGCGACCGGGTTCGTCCCCCCTTACAGCTGCGGGGCAGCGGGGGCTTTGCACCCCCTTCCCTCTTCCGACTCCGTCGAGTCGCGAGTAACCCGATGCCAACGTGCCTGTCAAGAGGTCTCACCGTCATCGCGCGTCGACCTTCGCGCCGAAACCGTACGACAGCGTGACGAAGAGCGCCCGACCCGGCAGTGGAAAGCCGAGCGCGTCACGGGTTTGATCGTCGCCCACATTCTTCGCCTCGAGGGCGAGTCGCACGCCCGGCAACGGCAGCGCCACCTCCGCACCGACACCGAAGATCGTGCGCTCGGCGACGTGCCGCACGTTCGCCCGGTCGAGAAAGTTGTCGGCGATGAGGTTGACGTCGAAGAAGACGCGCCCCGGCCAGAGGCGCGCGGCGCCGTGGAACGGCAGCGGATGCGTCCGCGACCAGTCGAGCTCGAGGCGGGCGTAGGCTTCGTCCGCGGGCCGGCCGGGGAGCTGTTTCCCGTGGAGGAAGGGAACGTCCCCCACGTCGCGCGCGTCCTCGTGCGTGTAGTTGGCGATCAGGCCGAGGCGCTCGGCGAACCGCCCGCGCAGCACCAGCTCGTGGCCCGTGACGTGCGCCTGGGTCACGTTCTGCGGCTGGACGATGTTCTGCGAGTTCTGCACCAGCACGATGAGGTCGTCGATGGTGTTGTTGAAGTACGCGTACTGGAAGGCCACACGGGTGATGAGTCGACCGAGATCGGGCGGCTCGAGACGAAAGCCGATGTCGCCGTTGAGGGCGACCTCGGGACGGAGCCGCGGGTTCCCGATCACCACGCCCTGGTTCCCGAAGAGCTCCTCCAGGTTCGGCTCGCGCGCGTAGCGGCCGACGTTCCCGAGGAGCGTGAGCCCGGACATGGGCTCGGCGCGCATCCCGAGGTGCGGCGAGAAGAAGTCGCGCACCTGGTTACTGGCCGGCGTGGCGGGCGGGCCCGCGCTGCCGGCGAAGTCGTCCCGGAAGATCTCCCAGCGAAGCCCCGGGACGAACGAGAGCCGATCCGCGAAGAACCAGATCTGGTCCTCGCCGGCGATGGTTCCCCGCACACGCGTGCTGACGCCCGGACTCGTCGGCGCCAGGTGATTGTGCTGGGCGAACCGCTCGTCGCTGCCGGCGAGAAAGAGGCCGGGAGCCTGGTGGGCGCCGAGTGCTCCCCTGAGGAGGACCTGCAGCCCGCCCGCAGTCGTCTCCTGTGTGACGTCCTCCGGCACGAGCGCGATCTCGCCTTTGGGGTCGCTAAACCGCTGGTCCTGATAGAGGACGTAGCTGCTCGCCTCGAGACCGACGGGCAGCGTGGGCGGCGGCGGCACGGTCATATCGAGGTGCGCGACCTGGCGGAGCGTCCGGAGGCTGGTATCGTCCGCCTGGACGCTGCCGACGCCGGGCACGCCCTCGTCCTTGGCGAAGGTGTCGCTCACCAGGGCGAACGTCGCGGGTCCCAGGCCGTGATACCCGAGCCGGGCGGTGAGGTTGCCGAGATTGAAGTCGTTGTTGCGTCGGGTCTCCTCGCGATCGTCCGCCGGATTCGCCGTCGTGCCGAGGTCGTTGATGAAGCGGAAGTCCCCGGCGCTCCCCAGGTAGTGCGCGAAGGCGAGGTATTCCCACGGGCCGACGGTGGCAGCGCGGGCGAGGTCGACCTTGCGGGTGTCGAAGGAGCCACCCGAGACGCTCGCACCCGTGAGCGGGGTGTCTCCGGGCCGTCGCGTCACCACGTTCACCACGCCGCCCGGTCCGGACTGCGCAAAGCCGAGCGGGGTGGTCCCGCGGTAGACCTCGACGTGATCGATCGCGTCGAGCGGCAGGTCGTTCAGGTTCACCACCTCGTTCTCCGCCCGGCTGAGGGGCACGCCGTCGAGGTAGACCTGGACCTGCCCGGCGGCCGAGCCCCGGATGGAGACCGTGCTGAAATCGCCGAGGCCGCCGAAGCGCCGCACCTGCACGCCGACGGTGTCGGACAGTGCGTCGGCGAGCGTCTCGACGTGCGCTGGCGCGCTGGTCGTGTCGATCACCGTCGCGAAGGCGGTCGGATCGCGGCCGTGGGTATCCGCGGGCACGGCGGGTGCGGTGACGACGACCTCGCCGAGCCGCTGCTCGTCGGCCTGGGCGACCGGCGCCGTCAGGATGGCGAGCAGCAGGAGCCGCCGTACCGTTATTCGCGGAGCGTCTCGTCGCGTCGCCAGAGACCGGC
>DATILR010000093.1:0-9011 GCA_035476275.1 Binatus sp. (SeqCode)
GAGCACGCCAGGTAGATGAGCGCCCGGAGCGGCGTCTCGGTGTTCCCGGACGCCAGGAGCCCGGTCGTCCCGTGCACCATGTCGCGAGTCCATACCAGATGATACCCGCCGAGATCCTCATCGCCCTTCGTCTCGCCCCACGGGATGCTGAGCGCGGCGATCATCGCGCCGGGATACGTCTTGTCCTCGTGCGCGAGCAGCACGCGATGGCTCGCCTGGTAGAGCCGCCCACCGTCCCCACTCGCCGGCGCGAGCGGCAGCAGATGACGCGACGCACGGCCCCACTGCTCGACGAAGCGCTCGCGGTGCTCGGCGAAGGGGAAGCCAAGCGACTGCAGCAGGGTGGTGGTCGCGTGATGCAGGCTGCTCCCGAAGGCGAGGCCGAGGGTGAACTCGCCCCGTCGGCAGTCGAGCTCGCCAGTGAGGGCGATGTTGCCGTCCTCGGCCACGTCGAACTCCCAGTCGAGCCTCAGGTCGCGCGCCAGGTCGGTCCAGCCATCCGTGGTGCCGACGTAACCGCAGGAGCGGTGCACGAACGGAACGGTCGCACCCAGCGCGAGCCATGTGCCGTGCTTCTCGGCCACCAGGAGCTCCCGCCCGGCGGCCTCGGCGACGAAGCCGTTGTTTCCCCAGCCACCCACGTCGAGGTGCGGCGCGAGGAGAACGAACAGTCGGAGTCTGGGGAGCAGATCCGCGTCGCCCTCGAGTCGTGTCCGCATGAGCAGGCACGGCTGGTGGGGGTCGGCGATCACCTCCTTGGTGATGCGATAGCGACCTCCGGGTTCGGTGTTGATCAGCCGAACGCCGTAGGCGTGCTCCTCGATCGGCTCCATGCGCGACGCGAGATGGCGGCGCTCGTCGTGGAAGAACCCCTCGCCGTCGGTCACGAGGTACTGCAGGTCACGGATCTGCGGCCGATCGATCGTCGGGTGGTAGACCTCATTCAGGATCCCGGCGGAGACGGTGAACCAGACCGTGCTGCCCGACCCGTACGCGGTCCCGATGGCGTCCTTCGCGCCTACCGTCCATCGCGGCACGATGCCCGGGGCACCGAAGGCCCGCTTTCCCGTCCGCACGATCGCCATGCTCGCCCTACCCTCCGGGTTGAGGATTCCGCGCGCGCCGCGCGCCGCCGGCCGCCGATCGTCTCACGACTTGAGCTCGTGCTCGCCGGGGTCTTCCCCCGCGTGCCGTGGGAGGTCGTCGGCGACACGGAGCCACGGGAGCTGGCTCGAGGTCCAGATGTGGGCGCCCGGGACGACCAGATCCGGCCGATCCATGCTGCCCACCGTCACGTCGACGGAGTTCGGCCGGTCGGTCTCGCGGAACGTGAGGGCCGTACCGCAGGCTGCGCACAGCTCTCGCACCGCGCGCGGCGTGGCCCGGAGCCGAGCCGGCACACCGGCCGTGAAGGCGAAGGCGGCACCAGGGAACGTCGCCCAGGTGACGAACGGCGCGCCCGTCGTGCGCCGGCAGATGCCGCAGTGACAATGCGCGACGTCGTCGGGCGGGGCACTCACCCGGTAGCGGATCGCGCCGCAGAAGCAGCCGCCAACGATCTCCGCCGGCGCTACCGGACGTCGCGTGGCGACCGGCTCGAGGGAGCGTACCCAGCGGGCACGGGGCAGCGGGTGGAAGCCGTGGCGGGCGTACAGACCGGCGACGCGCTGATGGTCGGCGTCGACCTCCAGGTCGACGGCCACCGCGCCCGCTTCGGCCGCCACGCGAAGCGCTGCCTCGAGGAGAAGTGTACCGATGCCCCGTCCCCGCGCCACCGGCTCGACGTAGAGCTCCTCCAGCCACGACGACCGGCCCCCGTGCTCCAGCGGCCACACGAACGAGACCGCCGCCATGCCGACGGGCCTGCCGCGCTCGACCGCGACGAGGATCCTCCCCCGCTCGGGATGCTGGAGCACCTGTTTGAGGGAGTCGGCGAGCTTCGTCTCCGGCGTCTCCACCCGGTGCTCGCGGAGCTGGGCGACGAGCAGATCGGTGACCGCCGCGAGCTCGCCCTCGATGGCAGGACGCACCTCGACCGTGCCCTCCGGCATGGCGCCCTAGATGCCACAACCGGCCGATCGGTGACATCGGGGCAGAATCCCCCGATGGCTCAGGCGGCCTGTGCCAGACGGAGCCCGTCCGCGGTGCCGGCGAGGACGAGGATGTCCCCGGGGGCGAGGGGACGGTCGGGGTCCGGCATCTCGTAGCTGGCGCCGGCGGCCCGGCCGCTCGGCTGGACGGCGAGGACGGTCACCCCGTACCGAGCCCGACACTCGAGCTCGCGCAGCGACCGTCCGATCCACCGTGCTGGCGCGGGAAGGACGATCACCCGGTAACGCTCGGAAGCCTCGGCCTCCGCGGTCGACAGCCACGCGGGCATGGGCAGCGTGCTCAGGATCGCCACCGTCCGGTTGTAGGCGGCGATGAGATCGGCGCGCGAGAGCATGCCGATCACCCGCTTCGGCTGTGCGGGATCGACGACCGGCACATCCTCGAGTCCGTCGACGTCCATGCGGCGGAACGCGTCGCCGAGACCCGTCTCCGGGGTCAACGTCGTCACGTTGGCATCGCACAGGTCGCGCGCCACGATGAGCGGGCCCAGCTCCTTCTCGAGCAGCACCGGCCGCAGCGCGCTGAAGGACAGCACCCCCACCAGGTCCCCGCTCGCATCGACGACGGGAAAGGTCGCGCTCCGGCTGCCGCCGATGGTGCGGAGGATCTCCGGCAGGGGGCACCCCTCTGCGATGGTCTCGAACTCCCGCCGGTACACGGTCTCCACCGGGATCCGATCCAGGACGAGCCGATCCGCGGTGGGATGCAGGCTCTTTCCCTCCGCCGTGAGCCCGAGCGTGTCGATCGACTCCGGCTCGAGCCGGGTCGCCACGACCAGGCCGATGATCGTCGTGATGAGTGCGGGCACGGCCACGGCGTAGCTCTGTGTCATCTCGAAGAGGAGGAAGATCGCCGTCAGTGGCGCGTGGGTGGCGGCCGCCAGGAAGGCGCCGAGCCCGACCAGCGCGTAGGAACCCCGCGGCCCGGTGAGCCCCGGCAGGAGCAGCTCGGAGACGGCCCGGAAGCTCCCGCCGGTCATCGCACCGATGAAGAAGATGGGACCGAAGACGCCGCCTGGCGCCCCGCAGCCCAGCGAGAGACTACTGCCCACGATCTTCGCCGCCGCCAGCGGCGCCATCAGCGTCCAGGAGAGGCGGCCGGCCAGCGCCTCGTTGATGGTCGCGTAGCCGTCCGAGCGGTTGGCGGGAAACACGACATCGAGGGCGCCCACCACTGCCAGCCCGCCCAGCAGGACCATCCAGCGCGGCGCCGGCAGGCGACGGAGGTAGCCGGCGATGGCGTGGAAGAGGCGCGTGTAGAAGGCAGCGAGGAGACCCAGGAGGACCCCGAGGAGCGCATAGCTGAGACACTCCCAGTAGCTCGCGACCACGAACATCGGGACGGCGAAGACGGGGGCGCTACCGAAGATCCCCCGGGCCGCGATCACCGCCGTCGTGGTGGCGACCACGATCAGGCTCAGGTTGGCGAGCTGCATCTCGCCGAGCAGCACGATCTCCTGGGCGAACATGAGGGCGCCGAGCGGCGCGTTGAAGGTCGTGGCGATGCCTGCTGCCGCGCCGCACGCGATCAGGACCTTCCGCTGCTCGCTCGACAGCCGTGCCAGGAGCGCGACGGCGCTCCCGATCGAGCCCCCGATCTGCGCGATCGGCCCCTCGCGGCCGACGGCCGCCCCCGAACCGAGGGAGATCGCCGCGCCGAGCGTCTTCACCACCATCCAGCGCCGCTTCACCCGTGCCCCCTGGAGATGCAGCATCTCGAGGAAGCGCGGGAAGCCGTAGCCGAGCACCTCTCCGGGAAACACCCGGTCCAGCACGAGGAGCACCAGGCCGCCCGCGACGAGTGCCAGCGGAATGCCGGGTCGACCGAGCGGCGCCGTGAGGCCGGTGAAAAGCCAGGTCGCACCCGCGATGGTCCAGCGGAAGACGACATTGCCGGTCGCACCGAGCAGGCCGGTCACGACGGCAAGCGCCATCAGCCACCCATACTGTCGCTCCTCGCGGAAGACGTCCGACAGGCGCGCTGGCATCGCAGGAGACCCCGGAGACGAGGGCGCCACCTCTAACAGCCCGCCGCCCCGAAGGCGAGCGACCCGGGTGTATCCCGAGCGGGACGCGGGGCATCGAAGCCCCGTGGATCTCCTGCGGGACGCCGACCCGGCGTGGGTCGTCCTCACCCTCGCCCTCGCCATGCTGGCCGCGATCCCGGTGCTCCGGTGGCTCGCGCCAGCGGCCCGCCGGCATCGGGGCGGAGGAGCGCTCCTCTTCTTCGCGCTCTCGCTCAGCCTGGCGATGGGTGCGATCGCCCTGGGCAACATGGGCGGCGCGTCGGCAGGAAGCCTCGTGCAGCTCGTGGCGCTGCTGGCGCTCGCCATCGGGCTCGTCGCGACGGCGGGGCTGGTCGTCTTCGACCTGCTCCTGGCGCGGCTCGGGGTGAACGTGCCGGCGATCCTGCGGGACTTCCTGCAGGTCGGGATCGCCATCGCCGTCACGGTCGGGTTTCTCCGCCTCGCCGGGCTCGACGTGTTCTCGCTCGTCACGACCTCGGCGGTCCTCACCGCCATCATCGGGCTGGCGCTCCAGTCCACCATCGCCAACGTGTTCGGCGGCCTCGGGCTGCAGCTCGATCGGACCCTGGGACACGGTGAGTGGATCCAGGTCGGAAACCGGATCGGCCAGATCCTCGAGATCGGCTGGCGGTCGACGCGCATCGTCACCAAGGACGGCGACACGGTCTTCGTCCCGAACAGCGCGCTCGTTTCCGGCGAGGTGCTCAACTTCTCCCGGCCGACCGGCGCGCATCGGATGACCGTCCGCATCGGCTTCCACGACCGGCATTCCCCGCGCGAGGTGCGGTCCGCGCTCCTCCCCGCCATCCAGGACGTCCCTGGCGTGCTGCGCCAGCCGGCCCCCGACTGCGGTCCGGTCGACTTCGGCGACGGCGCCATCACCTACGCCCTCCGCTACTGGATCGAGGACTTCGCGCACGACACCACGATCGACGAGGCAGTTCGCACGCGGGTCTGGTATGCCGCGCGGCGGGCCGACCTCGAGATGCCCTACCCCGTCCGCATGCTGACCTCGCCGGCGCGCGCCGCGGCGGAGCGTGGCGCGGCGGCGCGGCAGGATGATGTCGACCGGCTTCGCCTACTCGAGCGCGTGGAGCCCTTCGCCTCGCTCGATCGCCCGGAGCGCGAGCGGATCGCGCACGCCATGCGACGGCTCGACTTCGGCGAGGGCGAGACGATCCTCCGCGGCGACGGGCCAGACGACGCGACCTATCTCGTCGCGTCGGGTGAGGTGAGAGTCGAGCACGGCACGAACGGGCGGAGGCAGGAAACCGCTCCTCAAGGCGACGGATGGCTCTTCAGTGCCGCGTCCTCCGCCGGCGGGCCGACGACGCGCTGGTGGGCCGGCTCGGAGGTCACCGTGTACCGCATCCAGGGAGCCGCCGAGAAACCCGGGGGCGCCCTCCGGCGTCTAAGCGACACTACCCTGAACCGATCGGCACGAAGCTGACCGATCAAGGAGGAGACCGAATGAGCACGAAGGGCATCCTCATCGCCACCGCCGCGGCCACACTGTTCCTCAGCGGCGCCGGCCTCGCGCGTGCCGATGAGAAGATGGGCGGAGACGAGGTCCGCTGCGCGGGCATCAACGCCTGCAAGGGCCAGGGCTCCTGCGCGTCGGCGCACAACTCGTGTGCGGGCAAGAACGCCTGCAAGGGCCAAGGGATTTCCAAGACGAGCGCGGCCGACTGCAAGGCGAAGGGCGGCACGGTCGCCCCGGAGAAGAAGTAGCGCCATCCGCGGTGGGCCCCGGGATTCCCCCGGGGCCCACCGACCGACTCCCATCGTCCTGCATACGGCCTGGCCCGTCCACCGCGGCTGCGTCTTCGCCTTCATCCCGCTGCAGTACCTCTCGTTCGTGTGGGCCGCATGGATGATCGCCAGGGGTGGCCTCGGCTGGCTCGAGGCGCTCGGCCTCACCATCACCGTCGGCGTCATGAACGGGATCGGCATCAACACCGCGCACGAGCTCGGCCACAACAAGGAGGAGACCGAACGGCTCCTCGCCAAGATCGCGCTGGCGCCGGTCGCCTACGGCCACTTCTACGTGGAGCACAACCGTGGTCACCACGTGCGCGTCGCGACACCCGAGGACCCCGCGAGCTCGCGCTTCGGGGAATCGTTCTATCGCTTCTGGCCGCGCACGGTGGCGGGCAGCTTCCGCTCCGCCTGGAACATGGAGCGGACCCGTCTCGGCCGCATGGGCCTGAGCCCCTGGAGCTGGCAGAACGACATCGTGCAGGCGTTCGTGCTGACCGCCGCTCTCTATGGTGGTCTCCTCCTGGCCTTCGGTCCTCGCCTGATCCCCTTCCTGGTGATCCAGGCGATCGTCGGCTTCTCGGAGCTCGAGGTGGTCAACTACCTCGAGCACTACGGTCTCCTTCGCCAGCGGCTGGCCGACCGACGCTACGAGCGCACGACACCCGCGCACTCCTGGAACAGCAACCAGCTCGTGACCAACATCTTCCTCTACCAGCTGCAGCGCCACTCCGATCATCACGCGCACCCGACGCGGCGCTACCAGGCGCTCCGCCACTTCGAGGAGAGCCCACAGCTCCCGTCGGGCTACGCCTCGATGATCGTGCTCGCCCTCGTGCCCCAGCTCTGGCGACGCGTGATGGACTGGCGTGTCACCGCGCACTACGCGGGGGACCTGGCGCAGGCGAACGTCCACCAGTCGCTCCGCGCACGCGCGGTCTCGTAGCGAGCCCCGGGTGGCGCGCTACCGCTGTCCGGAATGCGGCCTCGTCTACGACGAGACCACGGGGCACCGACGCGAGGGGTTCCCACCCGGCACCCCCTGGGCCGACGTTCCCGACGGCTGGGTCTGCCCGGACTGCGGGGTGCGCGACAAGGTCGACTTCGAGCGCCTCGCCGATTGATCCCGGCCGACCCCGCAGACGCCATGGAGCCTGCACCGGCGGGGCTCGTGGCGAGCCACCGAGCGACGGCCGGGCCGCGAAAAAAGCGGCGCGAATTCCGAGAAGTAAAGTTCGGATCGCATCCCGCCGATACCCCCAGCGAGCAGGGGGGACAAGATGGCTCGCTCCGTACTCTATTGCGCGCTGGCTCTGCTGGCGGCATTGGCACCGCCCGCCGGGGCGAGATCGCTGGTCGTCGACGACGACCGGGCCAACTGCCCGACCGCCACCTTCACGCGCATCCAGGACGCGATCGACGCCGCCTTCCCGGGCGAAGTGGTCCACGTGTGCGCCGGAACCTACGCCGAGCAGCTGGTCGTCGCGAAGCCGATCCAGATCCACGGCGTCCCGGGCGCGCGCGTCGCCCCTGCCAACATGGTGGCCAACACGACGGACGTGCGCACCGGAGCGCCGATCGCCGCGATCGTGGTCGTGACCCGGAACGCCACGCTCGATCGGCTCGAGTTCGACGCCTCGGGCAGCGGCTTCAGCGATTGCTCGACCGCGCCGCAGGTGATGGGGATATACTTCCGTGGGGCGTCCGGAGCCGTGCGCCGGAGCGACGTGCATGACATCCCGTGCCCCAACGGCACGGGCGTCGTGGTGCAGGGAGTCGGTCCGCTCATCCAGGTGGCCGTGGTCGGCAACTTCATCCACGACTATGTGCAGGCCGGCGTGGTGGTGACCGAGTACGGCGCCCAGGCCAAGATCGACGGCAACACCGTCCGGGGGGCCGGCAACACGACCGACCGGATGCAGAACGGCATCCAGGTCGGCTCGAACGCGCTCGCCAAGGTCCGCCGCAACATCGTGCAGAGCAACGCGGGACCGAGCGGAAGCGACTGTCTCATCGACAGCGGCAACCTCTTCTTCAACTCGAGCCGGGGCGTGATCAGCGGTAACACCTTCACCGGCAATGCCGCGGGCGTCATGGTCACGGGCTCGCGGAACCGCATCACCGAGAACACGCTCGACGGGATGTCGGGCACCGAAACCCTCGGCCTGGTCGGGATCTCCGTCATCGGCCACGACAACCTCATTGCGGACAACCGCATCAGCAACATGAGCGAGGTCGGCCTCCGGCTCGACGGCGACACCAACCGCGTCCTCCGCAACACCATCAGCGGGACGCACGAGGGAACGCTCTGCGCCAGCGTCAAGGCGCTCCCCGCCTGCACGGACGCCATGGCAACCTGCGGCGTCGGGCTCTGGCTGGCGGGCGGCTCCGGCAGCCTGCTCGTCGGCAACGCGCTGATCGACAACGACACCGACCAGCTGCAGTGATCCGCCGGCGCGCTAGGTCTTGCGCCGCGCGGTGATGATCGCCTTCACCAGATCCTCCGGAACATCGTCGGGCACGGGGTCGTCGGCACTGTCGAACGCCCCCTTCACGAGCTTCACCGTTGCCGCGTAGCTCCTGAGGTAGGCGGCGCACTCGGGGCAGCCGACGACATGCGCGTCGAACCGGCGTCGCACGTCGTCGGGAAGGTGGTTGTCGACGTACGCGGAGAGGAACTCGGTGAGCTCGCGGCACGTCATGCTGATCCTACGGCCTCCGGGTCCGGGCGACACCCTCGAAGCAGCGGATGGCGAGGGCGGTCCAGCCCTGGTAGCGGGCCCCGATCCCACGGCCGCTGTCGCCGCAGAAGTACTCCCCGAACGTCACCAGGTCGCGCCAGTGGGGATCCTGACGGAAGCGCGGGTCGTCGGCGTGACAGGGCCGTCGGCCGTCCGCGTCAGGGATGAAGAGACCCGCGAGACGTCGGTAGAGCTCCTGCGCGACCTCCTCGAGGTTCATCATCCGCCCCGAGCCGGTGGGACACTCGACGCGCAGGCTGTCGCCATAAAAGTAGTGATAGCGCTCGAGCGCTTCGACGAGCAGGTAGTTCGTCGGGAACCAGACCGGGCCGCGCCAGTTGGAGTTGCCGCCGAAGAGCGTCGTGTCGGACTCG
>DATILR010000094.1:0-1837 GCA_035476275.1 Binatus sp. (SeqCode)
CGCCCGGGCGGCCGCTGGTGAACATCGGGCATTCCGTCATGCCGTACGAGCGATGCACGGCGCAACCGAACCTCTCCTTCGTCTCGCGCATGAGCTCGGGTGAGACGTCGGCGGCGCCAGAGCCGCTGGAGCGGACGCTGCGCACCTTGGCGGGCGAGAAGTTCGGCGCCGCGAGCATCCCCTGGATGATCGCGGGCGGCCCCCCCGCGCCGGTCACGCCGTGGCGCTCGACGAGGTCGACCGCCAGCGCCGGATCGAAGCCCTCCATGAAGACGACGCTCGACCCGTGCGCGACGGGCAGCATGACGAACATGACCACCCCGCCCAGGTGCGCGAGCGGGAACTGGAGCAAGCCCACGTCGCCGGCCGTCGGGCGGAAGAGCTCGGCGTGGAAGCGGATCACGGCGCCGAGCGTCGACGGGGTGTGCATCACGCCCTTCGGGTCGGCCGTCGTGCCCGAGGTGTAGAAGAGCATCGAGACGTCGTGTGGCCCCGGAGGCGCGGGTGGCGCGGATGATCCGGGGTCTTCCTCCACCGCCTCGAGCGCGCGCATGCCGTCGCCCGGCTCCGCCCGCACCGTGAGGACGTGCTCCAGGTCGGGCGCCGACCGCTGGACGGCACGCGCCATCTCGCGATGGTCGACGCCGCGCACCACGCCCGGGATGACGAGCACCCGCGAGCGCGCCTGGCGGCAGACGAAGGTCACCTCCTCGGCGCGGTAGATCGAGATGATGGGATTCGATACGGCCCCCAGCCGATCCAGGGCGGAGGCGAGCGCGGCACTCTCGAACCAGTTGGGGAGCTGCCACGAGACGACCTCGCCCGCGCGGACGCCGATCCGGGCGAGCCCGCCGGCCATGCGCTCGGCGCGCGCGGCGAGGTCGGCGAACGTGTAGCGCCGCCCGCCCTCGCGCAGGCCCTCGATGAGGAACGTGCGCTCGGGTGTGGCGCGCACGCGCGCGGCGAGCATCGTCCAGAGGGACGGCTGCGGCCACTCGCCGGTCGCCTCGTGTCGCGGGCGGCGGTCGTCGGGCAGACGGGTCGGCTGCATCATCCCGTCGGACCGGGCTTCCGCACCCAGGCCGGCGGACGCTTCTCCACGAAGGCGCGGAACCCCTCCCGGCACTCCTCGCTGGCGAGCCCCTCGGCGAACATGGCGTCGTCGATGGGGGGGAGGTGGCGGTTGATGTCCCGCTTGAGGGCCGCGCGCGCCCCGGGTGCCGTCTGGTGGAGCCACTGGATCGTCTCGTGCAGGCGGTCGGCGAACTCGGCATGCGGCACGATTCGAGAGATGAGGCCCATGGCGAGCGCATCGGCGGCGGAAAGGGGTTGCGCGGCGAAGAGGAGCCACTTGGCGCGCGCCACGCCGACGCGGGTGACGAGACGCGCGCCGAGATAACTGTCCCGGACCCCGCGCAGGAGCTCCGGCGCGCGGAACGTCGCCCGGTCGGAGGCGATGGCGACGTCGCTGGTGAGCGTCAGGTTGAGACCGCCCCCCTGGCACATGCCGTTGATCGCGACCACGATCGTCTTCGGGCAGCGCTCGAACTGCACGAAGGGCAGGAGATCGAGCGCGTCGGTCTCCCGGTCGATCCGGGCGCCGCCCTCGTGCTGACCGCCCATCTCGCCGCCGACGCAGAAGTAGTCGCCGCGACCCGTCACCACGAGGAAGTCGACCTCCGGGTCCCGCTCGGTGAGGACCGCGGCCTTCTTGAGGCCGTGGTACATCTCGATGGTGAGCGCGTTCCGCCGCTCGGGCCGGTCGATCGTGACCGTGAGGACCCCGTCCTCCTTCTGGGCGACGAGATGGCGTGAATCGAGATCGACGCGCGTCGCG
>DATILR010000095.1:0-3366 GCA_035476275.1 Binatus sp. (SeqCode)
CGGGTCAGCTGCGCATGAGCGCGCGAGCCGGCCGCGACGCGCGGGTTGTCGGCGGCCCCGCTCGCCAGCAGCAGGACGGTGTCGTTCGTGCTCGTGTCGCCGTCGACCGAGATCGCGTTGAGCGTTCCGTCGACGGCGGCCACGAGACTCCGCCGGGCCGCACCGCGCGACATGCTGGCATCGGTCACGACGAAGACGAGCAGGGTCGCCATGTGGGGCGCGATCATGCCGGCCCCCTTCCCGAAGGCCGCGACCGTCACGGGTCGCCCCCCGAGCCGGAGGCGCCGCACGGCCGTCTTCGGGAACGCGTCGGTGGTGGTGATCGCCTGCGCGGCCGCCGCGAACCCGTCGGCGCTGAGCGCGGCCGCCGCCGCGCGCACCCCGCGGAGCAGCCGGGCGCGCGGTACCTGGACGCCGATCCGTCCCGTCGCGCACGGAGCGACCTCCGTCGCCGGCACGCCGACCAGGCTACCTGCGAGGGCGGTCGCCACGCTCGCCGTCTGCAGCCCCTCCCGTCCCGTGCACGCATTGGCGTTCCCCGCATGCACGAGCACCGCCGACAACCTTCCCCCCGCCACCCGCCGCCGCGCGATCTGCACCGGCGCCGCCGGCGCCCGACACAACGTAAACACCCCCGCCGCCACCGCGGGCGAATCGGCCACGATCAACGCAACGTCCGGCCCCCGCGTCTTGAGCCCACACCGGACACCCGCAAACCGGAACCCCGGGACGTGAACCCGGTGCGCACGGCGCGCCAGCTTCACGAGGACCCGGCGCGGGGTGGGGGGTGCCCTCGCGGCGACCCCCGCAGGCGGAACGCTCGCTCGGTCTGGACGTCAGCGCGGCCGCCGAGGACCAGGAGCCGCGAGGGCACCCCCCGCCCCGCGCCGCGCCCGCTCACGCTCGCCCGTGGCACTTCTTGAATTTTTTCCCGCTCCCGCACGGGCACGGATCGTTGCGCCCCACCTTGTCGCCGTCGCGCCGCACGGTCTCGACCTTCTGCGCCTGCTCGCCGTGCGAGAGCGTCACGCGGGCTGCCTGACGCTGGCGGAGCTGCATCGCCTCGAGCTCCGCGGGAAGCGCGTCGTCCGTGCCCGACGGTGCCACCGCCACCCGCTGGGGCACGCCGGGCGCGGCCTCGGTCCGGATCTGCACGCTCATCAGCTTCTCGACGACGTCGGACTCCATCCGCCGGATCATGTCCTCGAAGATGTCGTACCCCTCCTTCTGATAGGCCTGGAGCGGGTTGACCTGTCCGTATCCCCGGAGCCCGATGCCCTCCTTCAGGTGATCCATGCTGAGGAGATGATCCTTCCAGAGCGTGTCCAGCGTCTGGAGCATGATGAGCTTTTCCAGGTGGCGCACGATGGGCGCGCCGAAGAGCTGCTCGCGTTGCGCGTAGGCCAGCTTCACGCGCTCCTCCAGGATGTCCTGGAGCGCCTCCACCCGGAGGTGTTCGCGCTCGCTCTCCGGGAGCTGGAGCCGGAAGTTGAACTGCGCGAACACCGCGTCGTCGAGGGCCTTCCAGTCCCACTCCTCGGACGCGACCTCCGCGTCCGCATGCAGGGCCACGAGGTCCCCGGCGATGCCGCTGGCGAGCTCGAGCACGTCCTCGCGGAGATCGTCGCGGCCCAGCAGGTCGCGGCGGCGCGAGTAGACGACCTCGCGCTGCTTGTTGAGCACGTCGTCGTACTCGAGGAGGTGCTTGCGGATGTCGAAGTTGTGCGCCTCGACCTTCTCCTGCGCGTTGCGGATGGCGCGCGTGATGAGCCGGTGCTCGATCGGCACGCCCTCTTCCATGCCCAGGCGCTCCATCATGCCCTGCATGCGGTCGGCCCCGAAGATGCGGAGGAGATCGTCCTCGAGCGAGAGGTAGAAGCGGGAGGTGCCGGGATCCCCCTGCCGGCCACCGCGACCGCGCAGCTGGTTGTCGATGCGCCGCGCCTCGTGGCGCTCGGTGCCGAGGATGTGGAGCCCACCCGCCGCGACCACGAGCTCGCGCTCGCCGGCGCAGGTCTCGCGGTACTTCTCGAGGATCTCCCGGTAGCGCGCGTCGTACTCCTGCGGCGCCTTCTGCAGCTGCTCGCGGATCTCCTCGACGGCGGCCACGTACTTCGCCCGGTCCGCCTCGTAGCGACGCTCCGCCGCGCGGACCGCCTCCTCGTAGGGCGCGCGCGTCTCCTCGTGCAGCCGCTCGGACTCGACGTAGCTGTCCTCGGCTGCGCGGTAGGCGGCGCGGAGCTCGGCGAGCTCGCCGTTTCCCGCCGCCCCGCCCTTCACGAGCAGCGCCAGCTCCAGCATCGAGAGGCCGCGCTCGTACTGCGCGCGCCGTTCGTCGAGCTCGCGCGCGGTCTCGTCCGTACGCACGCCGCCCTCTTCCCAGGCGGCGAGGACGGTCTCGTAGCGGCCGCGCAGCTCCTCCAGCTCGGAACGCTCCGTCGACGCGGTACCCACCTCGGCGCCGAAGAGCGTCGCCTCGAGCTCCTCCTTCACCTGGCGGTAGCGCCGGGGGATGGGATCGTGGTCCCGCACCGCCGGGATCAGCTCGACCGAGCTCACCTGCTCGTAGCGGTCGCGCAGCGGCCGATACGGCGAGAGCTCGAGCAGCTTCTTGTGCGTGTCGGTCAGCTGCCGGAGCGCCTCGCCGCGCTGCTCCTGGAGCTCCGCCAGGCGCTGCTCGAACTGCCCCCCGGCGTGCTGCACCTCCTCGTCGTAGCGCTCGCGCAGCGTACGCAGCGTGTCCTCGTAGCGCTGCTCCGTTTGCGTGCCGCCCTGGGCGGGCCCGGCGCGGCGGATCCATTCGTTCTCCATCTCCGCACGCGCCAGGAACTCCGGGTTGCCGCCGAGCAGGATGTCGGTGCCGCGGCCGGCCATGTTGGTCGCGATCGTCACCTGCTGGTGCCGGCCGGCCTGGGCGATGATGTTCGCCTCGGCCTCGTGGTTGATCGCGTTCAGCACGTTGTGCCGGACCCCCGCCTTCTTGAGGAGCTTCGAGACGCGCTCGGACTTCTCGACCGAGGTGGTGCCCACCAGGACCGGCTGTCCCTTCTGGTGGCACTCCTTGATCTCCTCGACCACCGCCGCGAACTTCTCGCGCTCGCTCTTGTAGACGACGTCGGGGGCGTCCACCCGCCGCATCGTCTTGTTGGGCGGAATGACCACCACCTCGAGCTTGTAGATCTTCTGGAACTCGACCGCCTCCGTGTCGGCCGTCCCGGTCATGCCCGCGAGCTTCTTGTACATGCGGAAGTAGTTCTGGATGGTGATCGTGGCGAGGGTCTGGTTCTCGCGCTCGATCCGCACCCCTTCCTTGGCCTCGACCGCCTGGTGGAGGCCGTCGGACCAGCGGCGGCCGGGCATCAGCCG
>DATILR010000096.1:0-3297 GCA_035476275.1 Binatus sp. (SeqCode)
GGTGGCCCGCCGGACGTTCGCGGAAGCGGACGAGCGGCTCGGGATGGCGCTCGCGCGCCTGTGCTTCGAGGGGCCCGAGGAGCAGCTCGTGCTGACCGAGTACGCGCAGCCGGCGATCCTCACCGCCAGCATCGCCGCGTATCGCGTGCTCGAAGAGACGGTCGGCTTGACGCCGCTCGCCGTCGCCGGGCACAGCCTCGGCGAGTGGACGGCGCTGGTCGCAGCGGGGGCCCTCTCCTTCGACGACGCGGTCGCAGGCGTCCGCGAGCGCGGACGCCTCATGCAGGAAGCCGTGCCGCCCGGGGAAGGGGCCATGGCGGCGGTCATCGGACTCGATGCCGGTGCGGTCGCGGCGCTCTGCGCGGAGGTGGCGAACGGCGACGTCCTCTGTCCCGCGAATCTGAACGGCGGCGGACAGGTCGTGGTCGCGGGGCACGCGCGGGCCGTCGAGCGGCTGCTGCCCCTGGCGGCTGCTCGCAAGGCCCGCGCGCAACGGCTGCCCGTCAGCGCGCCTTTCCATTGCCCGCTGATGATGCCCGCCGCCGAGGGGCTCGAGCGCTATCTCGCGCACGTGAGGTTCCGCGAGCCGCGCCTGCGCGTCTGGACCAGCGTCGACGCACGTCCGATGACGGGAGCAGGGGAGATGCGCGGCCTCCTGGTGCGCCAGATGACCGCCGCCGTGCGCTGGGAGGAGACGGTACGCGGTCTCGGCGCGCTCGGTGCGACCCTGGCGCTCGAGACGGGGCCCGGACGGGTGCTGACGGCCCTCCTCCGCCGGATCGTCCCCTCGCTCAACGGCCTGCCGGTCGGCGACCTCGACGGGGTCGCCCGCGCGCGCGAGCTCTGCGCGTGAGCGGTGGATGGCGATGAGCGGCGCGCTGCATGGTCAGGTGGCGCTCGTGACGGGTGGGTCGCGCGGGATCGGCCGCGCGATCGCGCTGCGTCTGGCCGCCGACGGTGCCGAGGTCGTCCTCAACTACCGGGAGAACGACGCCGCGGCGGAGGAGACCGTGCAGCTCGTGCGGGCGGCGAAGGGGGTGGCGTCCAGCGCGCGCTTCGACATCGCGGACCCCGAGGGGGCCCGTGTCGGGGTGCAGAGCATCGTTGACCGCGCGGGACGGCTTGATATTCTCGTCAACAACGCAGGGACGACGGCCGACGCGCTCGTCCTGCGCCTCAAGGAGGAGGAGTGGGAGCGGGCGCTGCGGGTCAACCTGACGGGGGCTTTCCACTGCACGAAGGTCGCGCTCCGGGCGATGATCCGCGGGCGATACGGGCGGATCGTCAACCTCAGCTCGGTGGTCGCGGCAATGGGCAACGCGGGCCAGGTCGCCTATGCCGCTGCCAAGGCGGGCCTCGAGGGGCTCACCAAGTCGCTCGCCCGTGAGGTCGCGTCCCGCGGCATCACCGTGAATGCGGTCGCACCAGGGTTCGTCGAGACCGACATGACGGCCGCGCTGAGCGAGGAGCAGCGGGCCTTCTACACGAACGTCATCCCTGCCGGGCGGGTTGCTCGACCCGAGGAGGTTGCCGCCGCGGTCGCTTTTCTGGCATCCCCGGAGGCCGGCTACATCACCGGGCACGTCCTGCACGTCAACGGCGGGCTCTACATCTGACCCGCGCGGCAACGCGAGAGCGAGGAGAGCGTCATGGCATCGACCGTGGAGCAGAGGGTGAAGGAGATCATCTGCGAGCAGCTTGGCGTGGGTGAGGAGGAAGTCCGTCCCGAGGCCTCCTTCATCGAGGATCTGGGAGCAGACTCGCTCGACATCGTCGAGCTGGTGATGGCGCTCGAGGAAGAGTACGACATGGAAATCTCCGACGAGGAAGCGGAGAAGATCCGTACCGTCCAGGACGTCGTGACCTACATCGAGAGCCACAAGTAAGCCGCATGCCCAGCATCATTGCCGGCGCGGACCACGGCGGCGCCGAGCTCAAGGCCGTGCTCGTCGCCCATTTCCAGGAACGTGGCGAAGAGGTGATGGATCTCGGGACGACGGGTGAGGCAGCGGTCGCATGAGCGATCCGCGTTCCGCCCTGGCCCGGACCGATCCCGCGGTGCACGCCGCCATTCGCCGGGAGACCGAGCGGCAGGAGTACAACCTGGAGCTGATCGCCTCCGAGAACATGGTGAGCGAGGCGGTGCTCGAGGCGCAGGGCTCGGTCCTCACCAACAAGTACGCCGAGGGATATCCGGGCAAGCGCTACTACGGCGGCTGCGAGTTCGTCGACCAGGTGGAGACCCTCGCGATCGACCGCGCCAAGGCGCTGTTCGGGGCCGAGGCGGCCAACGTGCAGCCCCATTCCGGCTCGCAGGCGAACATGTGCGTCTATTTCTCACAGCTCGAGATGGGCGACACGATTCTCAGCATGAACCTCGCTCACGGGGGGCACCTGACGCACGGGAGCCCGGTCAACTTCTCCGGCAAGTACTTCCGCGTCGTGCCCTACGGTGTGCGCGAGTCCGATGGACGCCTCGACCTGGAGCAGGTGGCGGCGCTGGCCCGCCGCGAGCGGCCGAAGATGATCGTGGTGGGTCACTCGGCGTACCCGCGCGCCCTCGAGTTCGCCCCCTTCCGGGCGATCGCCGACGAGATCGGGGCGAGCGTGTTTGCCGACATGGCGCACTTCGCCGGCATGGTGGCCGCGGGACTGCACCCCTCGCCCGTGCCGCACGCGGACTTCGTCACCACCACCACGCACAAGACGCTGCGCGGTCCGCGCGGCGGCATGATCCTGTTCCGCGAGCGCTACGCGAAGGCGATCAACGGCTCGGTGTTCCCGGGCAACCAGGGTGGCCCCCTGATGCACGTCATCGCCGCCAAGGCGGTCGCCTTGCACGAGGCCTCGACGCCCGCCTTCCGCGACTACCAACGGCAGATCCTCGCCAACGCCAAGGCGCTGGCCGACGCGCTCATGCGGCGCGGCTTCCGCCTCCTGACGGGCGGGACCGACAACCACCTCATGATGCTCGACCTGCGGGGGACCGAGCTCACCGGCAAGCTCGCCGAGGAGACGCTCGGCAAGGCGCGGATCACCGTCAACAAGAACGCCGTGCCGAACGACCCGCGTCCGCCCTTCGTGACCAGCGGCGTGCGCCTCGGCACGCCGGCCGTAACCTCGCGCGGGATGCAGGGCGAGGAGATGGACGCGATTGCCGACTTCATCCGGCGCGGGCTCGAGCTGGTCGGCGACGACGCGGCGCTCGCCCGGCTGGGTGACGAGGTGCGCGATCTCTGCGCGCGCTTCCCGGTCTACCGTCATCGACTGGGATAGCGCGGGCGGCCCATGCGCTGT
>DATILR010000097.1:0-4143 GCA_035476275.1 Binatus sp. (SeqCode)
GCCAGGACGGGAGCGGACGTTTCATCGGCGTGAGCGAGGCGGCCGTCCACGGGCAGCCGTCGCTCTGTGCCCTGACCGTGCCGAGCGACGGCGATGCGACCGCCGGCGAGCGACTGTCGCGCACCGAGATCTGCATCGACCGGGAGCGCGCGCTGCCCACCTCGCTCCGCCTCTGGGACGTCGATCGCCAGCTGGTCGGCGCCTATACCTACAGCGACTACCGCCTGAACGTGGGCCTCGGCGATCAGGACTTCGACGTCGCCAACAAGGCGTACGGATTCTAGGACCAAGCCGCGGAAGGAAGACAGGCTCGGTCGAACGCGGCTGTCCAAGCGAGGCGCGAGGGTCCAGGCGGCTTCAGCTAGGCGGTAACGTCAGATGCTTTCGCCAGCCGTGGATCGTCCGGGATCCGGCCCGACGTGAGGCAACCTGCTTCACCGGCCGTTGCGCGCGCGGTCAGCGCGTAGCGCCAATCCGGTGTGCCAGACCGGCGCGCGCAGGCCGTCCAACAGCGGCACGGCGTTGGCTGTGCCGCGGCGTGCCGGCGGGAGTCGGTGTTCCAACTCGATAGCCCGCATGTGCGCGTGATATCAAGTTGGAACACCACTAGTCGCAGCCGGTTCCGCCGTCCGGCGTGGCCGCGCACACGAGGTTCACGTTGCGCACGCACTCCTCGCCGAGCTGCACCATCCAGGCGAGCCGCGTCGGCGCGAGACGGCTCACGGAGCCCGAGACGGTGGCCCTCACCCTGACGCTCATCGTCTGTCCGTCGAAGCGGAGTGCAAGGCTTTTGAGACCTTCCGACCCTGCCGGCATGCCCGCTCGCGGCACGGCGTAGTGGAAGGACCTGCCGGAGCGGTCCGGGTGGAAGGCCCAACCGGGCACCGTGGCGCGGTACACGAGATCGCCATCCGCCTGGGCTCTCACCTCCACCGTGGCCCCGCTCGCGGTCGGGTCAATTACCGTCGCCGGGGAAAACGACCCCTGCGCGACGAGCCGGCCGCGGGTACCGAGGGCTCTCAACCGGAACCTCCCGACGTCCAGGAAGCGGTTCCCTCCGATCGGGCTCCGGGCCGCGACACAGGTCGACGTGCGGCATTCTCCATTCTCGCACGGATCGCCCGGATAGCAGGGGCTGCCATCGGAGCGGAGCGTGCAAGAGCTGGTACCCCCGTCGAGAGCGACAGAGCTGGCGGTCGACTGCCTCGTGGCGGCGGTCTTGTGATGGTGCCGACGGATGGTCGAGGTCGTCGTGGAGGAGGAGGTCGTGGTGAACGGTGGCGCCGTCGTCGTCGTGGTGGAGGACGTCGTGCTGGACGGTGGCGGAGTGGTCGTCGTGGTGCTGGAGGAGGTCGTGGTGGTGGGCAGCGTGGTCGTCGGGGTGGTGGCGGAGAGCGTGAGCTCGTTGGAGAAGCCGCTTTCCGTGCCGTCGGTCGCGTACGCCGTGACAGCAAAGCCGTAGTCGGTGGTGGCGTCGAGGCCGGTGATGACGAATGTGAGCGAGCCGTCGGGCGCGGGCGTCGGCAGTCCAGCGTCCTGCGGCGCACCATAGATGCTACTCAGAAGGCGCGTGTAGATGCGATAGCCGACCACGCCGGAGCTGGTGCTGGGCTGCCAGGTCACCTGGGCTGAAATCGTTGCCCCGGCCGCCGCTGTGGGTGAGCCGGCGACCAGGCACAAGAGCGCCCAGAGCGCATGTGCCGCCGTTCGCATGTGAGCTACTGCCAGCGACAGCAACCACGAAGCGTTCCAGGCGTGCGGACGACGCCGTTCCGCTACTTCGACTTCGTTGCCCCATGCATCCCGGCCCGTTCCTGCACGGCGCCGTCCAGCCTTGTCCGCCGCAAGACAGGAAGCATGCTATCGTCCAGCGCGCTCGCCGCGACGCTGCGCATGGCGCTGCCTGACGCGTCAGATCCGTCGTCTGACGCGGCCAATGAAGCAGGTCGCTTCCGCTCGAGCCGGCCCTGGACGGTCTGGTGAGCGCTCACCGCGCCCGCGGCGCCAGCCGCCGGATGCTCATCCCCGTCACCGGGAAGCGCTCGGCGACCGCTCGATGACGATCGCCGGGGAGTGGCGCCGGGCTCGGGCGCCACGATCGTCCGCTCCACGCCGAGGAGCTGGTTCAGGAGTGACGACTTGCCGGCGTTCAGGCGGCCGACGAGGGCGAGTCGCATGCGGCGCGTGGTCCCGGGCTCCCCGCCGCTCGCCACGAAGACGGCACAAGGTTTCGCCGACGGTGCGCGGCGGACGCGGTGAGTACGCTCGGCATGCTCACGGAGCAAAATCGACGATGGCGAGGTCGAGCGGGAATGCCCCCTGACGGCTCATCGCCGGATCGAGGCGGTGCTGTCCCCACTGCCCCTCGATCGTCGGCGCCGCGTCGAACTGCGCCGCGTCGACCTGACCAGACAGGCGAAAGGCGTCGATCACGTACGGTGCACCGTCCGAGCCGAGCGCCGACGGGCCCTTCATGACGTGGAAATGGAGATGCGGCGCGGAGGTGTTGCCGGAGTTCCCGAGCTTTCCGAGCAGCTGGCCCCGCTTCACCTTGTCGCCGACGTGGACCCGCACCGAGCCCCTCTGCAAGTGCGCGTAGAACGCGTAGAAACCCCTGCCGAGATCGAGGACCACGTGGTTTCCGTCCACGGTCCGCACGGTGATGGTGCCCGGGTCGGGCAGCTGTCCCGGCACCTGGTCATCGAGCTCGTCGAGCGCGTCGACCACGGTGGCATCGGCAACCGCGATCACGTCCGCGCCGTAGGCCGTGTAGCTCTCCACCTTCGCGGGGTCCCCGTGGACGAAGCGTCCCTGGTCGTCGAGGCGCATCCAGTCGATCGCGTAGCGCTGGGCGTCGAAGAGGCCTCCGTTGATGCTCTGCACGGAGCCCCGGTGCGTGATGGCCGCCGTGCAGCATCCGTTCGCGGCGACCCATGCCTGGCCCTTCAACGGTGGCCCCAGGTGCGGCACCGGCTGTCCCCGGATGTCGAATGGCGCGACCGTATAGGTGAGCGGAGTCGGTGCGGAGGCCCCCGGTCCGGCCGCGGCCAGCAGGTCGAGGCGGTGGACCACCTGGCGGGGAACGTCCGGGAGAGCGTGGAACGTCAGCTCCACGAAGAAGAGCCGGGCGCCGTTCGCCTCGATCGTCCCGTCGGTCGCTGGCCGGGGCAGGAGCGTCCGCAGGCGTCCAGGTACGTCGTCGCCCTTGAAGGTCGCGAGCACGCGGGAGCGGTCGCGGGCGTCCAGCACGGCGAGCCCCTGCAGCGTGGCGGGCGCCGCCTTGGCGTTGACGAGCATCAGCTCGTACACGACGTGATAGGTGCCATCGCTGCCGGGGACGGGCGCGGTCTCCCGAGCGAGCGGCGAGACCACGACCGGCGTGAAGGTGTCGGAGGTCGCCTGCGGCGGAGCTGCCGCGTGCGCTGGACTCCAGAGGACGAGCGCGAGCAGAGCCGCCATGCCGCTCCGGGGTAGCATGCCGCGAGACTACCGCGCTCCAGCGGAGGCCCGCGAGTGCCCGGGTCAGCGCCGCCGGCGCACGCCGCGAGACCGCACGCGTGGGCCCTCGGGACGACGGGCGCGGAAGTCGAGGCGGAGGGGGACGCCGACCAGCTTGAAGGCCGCCGTGAACTGGCTCGCGAGATAGCGCGCGTAGGCGCGCGGGACGCTACCGGGCGCGCTCCCGAAGATGCTGATCGCGGGCGGCCTCCGGCCGGTCTGCGTGGCGTAGAGGAAGCGGAGCGGCCGGCCGCCCGGACTGGGGGGGGCGTGCGCCGCGACCGCAGCGGCGAGGGCGCGGTTCAGGGCGGGCGTGGGGAGCGAGGCCTCGTAGGCACGCTCGACCTGCGCCACCAGCGGGAAGAGTCCCGAGATCCCCTCCCCCGTCCGCGCCGACACCGCGAGGAAGGGCAGGTCGGCGAAGGCCGCATGCGCGGCCGCGAGTGCCGCCTGGAACGTGCGGCGGTCGCGGCGCTCGCGCGGCAGCAGATCCCACTTGTTGGCGAGCAGGATGGTCCCTCGCCCGGCGTCCCATGCCCGTCCCACGAGGTGCGCATCCTGGTCGGTCATGCCCTCCTGGGCGTCGAGCACCACCAGGACGAGGTCGGTGCGGGCGAGCGTGCCGAGCGCGCGCACGGCGCCGTG
>DATILR010000098.1:0-5436 GCA_035476275.1 Binatus sp. (SeqCode)
CGCATCGGCGCCCTACGCGTTCTGGTCGATCTGCTTCAAGAAGGCGCCGGCGTGGCATCGCCGCGGAACCTGGATTCCGGGGGCCGACCCCACCGGCCCCGGCCGGACGACCGTCACCGGCTGCCCGAAGACGAAGATGTAGCCGCAGGGCATGAACGCATCGGCTCGAGGAGGATGAACGGATAGCGGAAATTGGCGGCCGTTCTCGAACCTGAGCGACACAACTTACGACCTCGGACGTTCGCGCGCGGGTTACCTCCGACAGGAGTTCCCGGCCGCTGGCCTGCCGTGCCCCACCGCCGCTTGCGGCATCCCGTCCGCGTCGACCGCCGGAACCCCGCGGCGCCTGGGCCCCGCGCTGCCCCCCCGCTGCCCGCCGGCCCTTCGACGCCCCCGTCCTATCGGAGGTGGCAGGTCCCTATGATGATGGCGTCGAATTGTCGCGACACGAGGCACCTCGTTTAAGGAAGATTGCAGGCCACTAGGCCAGCGCCCGCTGCAGTGGCCGGGCGCAGGCCCATGACGATCACGTCGTAGTGGTTCATTGTGGCAGCTCTCCGCCAGTCTGCTGAGCGTAGTCCTCATTAACCGCCTAGCAGCTGCGGAAAAACCCGCGGTATCGTTGATCGCCGGGGTGCCCCGGCCTGCGCGCCGCACGGCGTGCACGGTGGCGGGCTACACGCACCGCACCGGGCGTGGGCGCTGCCGGGTCCGTTACGTCCACGCCGCCACCCTAACTATGCCGTAGACACGCTGTAGACGCGGGGAAAAGACCCGTGATGACAAGCGGTTGAAGGCGGCCCGCAGATAAGGGGACCTGTAGCTCCCTCCCCCGCTCAATAGTCGCCGATGGCGCAGAGGCGTGCGCGCGGGCGCGGTCACCCCACATCGGCATCTCCCGGCATTGAAACGGGACCGTCACGCTCCTAATTTGCGGCTCATGGCCGTCCAGCTCAATCACACCATCATCTGGTGCCGCGACAAGGCCCGCTCCGCCCGGTTCCTGACGGAAATCCTGGGGCTGCCCAAGCCCGCGGCCTTCTTCCATTTTCTGGTCGTGCCGCTCGAGAACGGCATCTCCCTCGATTTCGCGGAAACCGAAAAGCCCGATATCTCGCCCCAGCACTACGCCTTTCTGATCAGCGAAGCCGAGTTCGACGGCGTCTTTGCCCGGGTCAAGGCGCGCGACCTGACCTATTGGGCCGATCCGGCACGCCATCGCCGCAATGAGATCAACCGTAACGATGGCGGGCGGGGCTTCTATTTCGAGGACCCGGACGGGCATTCCCTCGAGGTTCTCACCCGCCCCTATGGGAGCGGCCGGACGTCCTAGAGTGCAGTCCGCGGGTTGAGGGAACGCCCCCGATCAGACTCTCGCCCCTGCCCGCCGGTGTTCCCCGGAGCTCAAGTAGCGTCCCCGTGACGCCACCGCCATTCACTCGACGCTCGGCGCCGGGTCCCGGTGCTCCCGCTAGCGCCCAACCCCGCGCATCATCTCCTCGGGATAGCGTGGTCCCGACGCGATGCCGTGGGGCATGACCGCGTCGATGCGGACCAGCTCGTCGGCCGTGAGCCCCACGTCGAGGGCGGCGACGTTCTCCTCGAGGTACGTGCGGCGCTTCGTTCCCGGAATCGGGACGATGTCCTGACCCTGCGCCAGGACCCACGCGAGTGCGAGCTGCGAGGGGCGGCAGCCCTTGCGCGCGGCCATCTCCTCCAGGTGCCGCACGAGCTCGAGGTTGCGTGCGAAGTTCTCTCCCTGAAATCGCGGCGAGAAGCGACGGTAGTCGTCGGGTGCCAGATCCTCGAAGCGCCGGAGCTGCCCGGTGAGGAAGCCACGGCCGAGAGGGCTATAGGCGACGAAGCCGATCCCAAGCTCCCGGCAGGTGGCGAGGACGCCGTCCTCCTCCGGGTCGCGGCTCCAGAGCGAATATTCGCTCTGCACGGCCGTCACCGGGTGAACGGCGTTGGCCCGGCGGAGCGTCTCGGGCCCCACCTCCGAGAGGCCGATCCAGCGCACCTTCCCTTGGCGCACGAGCTCCGCCATTGCGCCCACCGTCTCCTCGATCGGCGTCGTGGGGGCCACGCGGTGCAGGTAGTAGAGGTCGATTGTCTCGACGCCGAGCCGCCGGAGACTTCCCTCGCATGCCGAGCGGGCGTACTCGGGCCGTCCGTCGATGGTGCGAACCGTGCGATCGTCGGCGCGCACGATGCCGAACTTGGTGGCGAGGACGACCTCGGCCCGCCGGCTCCGGATCGCGCGGCCGACGAGCTCCTCGTTCGTGTACGGTCCATACATGTCCGCGGTGTCGAGGAACGTGACCCCGAGATCGAGTGCCCGATGGATCGTCGCGATCGATTCCTTCTCGTCGCCCGCTCCATAGAACTCCGACATCCCCATGCATCCGAGTCCGATGGCGGATACGAGGGGTCCGCTACGGCCGAGGCGGCGCTGCTTCATGCCGCGGATCATGCCCCGGGTGTCCGGCCGGTGCCAGAGGGGGTGGCGCATCGTGATGTGGAGGTCGTGAGGGTCTCGATGCTAAGGAGGCCCGATGCGACGTCGGCTGCTCCTGTCGTTCGTCGTACTTCTGGCGGCGCGAACCGCTGACCCGTGCCCCGAGCTCTCTGTCGCGCCGGCGGCCGCGAATCCCTTCGGCGAGCTCATGCTCGGAGCGACCAACGTGAACGCCGCCCTCGGCAGCGGCAACCTGACAGCGACGCTCTCCCGCTGCGGCGAACTCACCGGCCTCAAGTGGCCGGGGCCGAGCTTCTACGATCAGCTCGCCTACCTCTCGGGCAATGCCCCGGACGCCCGGCTCCAGCCCCACTTCGGCGCACTCGACGACATGGGGGCATTCCCTGGCATCGCCTACCGGACGGCCAAGGGACGCGGCTTCACCTGGCTGCGGGACGACGCGTGGACCCACAGCCAGCACTACAGCGCTGAGACCTCGGACGTCCTCGTGACGGAGATGACCAACCCGACTCTCGGTCTCAAGGTGACCGCCACGAACTTCGTCCTGCCCGACCGCGACGTCCTCGTGAACAGCTACGTGGTCGAGCGGGAGGGCGGGTCTCCGATGCAGAGCGCTAGGTTCATCTTCTACGCGAATTTCTCGCCCACCCTCACCCGCGCGGCATTTGCGCCGGTGAGCGACTGGGCGCTCGACTTCGAGAACGACTTCGCCGTCGTCTACGATCGACACGAGGGGGCGCTCCTCCACTTCCTGCCCGCCAGCGCGGCGGCCTTCCCGCACGACTTCTCCCTCCTGAACCCTCTCCTCACCGCCCCGCCGCGGACCCGGCGGGGGTTGCAGCGCGCGGTCGATGCGCTGGTGGACCGCCTCACGGAGCCGGGCGTCTACCTCGCGCTCGGCGCGGCACCCCGCGACGACGGCTACCAGGCAGGCTTCGATGACGCGCCGATCTGCGCCCACCAAAGCGCCTTCGTCGATCAGCTCGCCAGCCAGCTCGCGCCGGATTCAGCGGACGCCGCGCGGGCGGGGCTGGCGTGCAACCGGCTGGTCGCCGATCCTGCCGGTCCCCTCGGCGCCTGCAGAGCCGCCAACGGCTGGACCTACCGGGCGGAGAACGCCTTCACCGACGCGGCCGACGGGAAGCTCTCGCGCTCACCCATCGCCGCGTGTCAGGCCAACGCGGCCCTCGTACGGCGGCTCCGCTTCCGCCGGCGGACGGCCACGGCGACCTTCTACGTCGCCGTCGGCGGCACGCGCGACGAGGCCTTCGGCGTCCTCCTCGAGGCGCGAGCAAAGGGCGTCAACCAGCAGCAGGCGGCGACCGAGAGCTGGTGGAGCGACTTCCTCCGCCCCGCCCACCTGCCCGACACCGACGACCCGTCCATCCGCGGCTTCGCACGACGGGCGCTGATCGCGACCCGCACCGCGACCGACAACGCCAGCGGGGCCATCGTGGCGAGCGTCGCCCCGCAGCCGCCCTACGGCTACGACTGGCCGCGGGACGGCTCCTTCATCAACTACGCGCTCGATCTCGCCGGCTACCAGGATCTCGTCAGCCGGCACAACCGCTTCTACGCGCGCGTGCAGCGGCGTGAGTTCAGCCCGTGGTCGTTTCTCTACTCCTTCGTCTGCCCGGCTGACCCGGCGGCGCGCAGCTATCCCGACTGCGTGCCGCCGGGCACCTTCGAGATGAACTACTTCGCCGATCCGGACGCGGCGATCCCCGGCGCGCCGTTCTCCTTCGAGATCGACGAGGCGGCCCTCGGCGTCTGGACCATGGCGAGCCACGCGCAGTACCTCGCCGACGCCGCGCAGCGCGCGGCCTACCTCGCCGACGTCTGTCCCGCCATCGAGCGTGGCGCGGTCAACCTCGTCGCCTGCAAGGACGCGACGAACAACCTGCAGTGCCTGGCCAGCGAGGACGACAATCAGGACCTCACGCAGGGACTCGAAGGTGCGGAGAGCGTGCTCCTCGCCCTCGAAAGCGCGGTCGCGGTGGCGCCGGCGTGTGGCTTCGCCGCGGCCGAGGTGACGAGCTGGCAGACGCGCGAGGCGGAGATCGGGCAGGCGATCCTCGACAACTTCCTGGTGCCCGGCCCGCCGCCGCACTTCGCCGGCGCGCGCCCGGGCTGGCTCATCTGGCCCGCGGCGTTCCTGACCCCGGATGATCCACGCATCCTCGGCCACGCGCAGTATCTGAAGGAGCAGTTCATCGACCCGATCGTAGCGCGGACCGCCAGCGGCGGCGCGTACAATGCGGAATCGCTGCTCGCGCGCGCATACCTCGTCCGTACCCTCGGCGACGCGGCGGGCCTCGCCGAGGTCCAGAACGCCGTCCGCTTCTTCGTCCAGGAGCTCCCCACGCCCGACACGCATCACCTGGGCGAGTTTTATGCCCGGGTGGACCGTGATCTGAACGGCGACGGCGTCAACCCCGACTACTGGTCGGAGAACGACGTGCCCCACGTCTGGGAGCACGCGTATCTCTACGCAGCGGCGATGGTCGCGTTTGGGAGCCGGTGAGGTCTTGGCCTGCCATCGCTGGTGCTGACGCAGCCTCGCTGAGAACTTGTCGATGTTCGACCAGCTCAGGTGCGCATTTTTCAGGTCTCCTGCTCTGAGAGCGTAGTCCTCATTAACCGCCTACCCGACTCGCTTCAACCCTCGCTACTCACCCTCGAGGTACGCGGCAAGCGCGTCGCGCCAGGGGCGAAGCGGAGGCTCGCCCCTGGCGGCGAGTCGCGTGTTGGCGAGCACGGAGTAGGCCGGTCGGGGTGCCGGCGCGCCGAGCGCGGCGCTGCTGACCGGCTCGATCGTGGCGGGGACGCCGGCGAGCTCCAGGGCCGCGCCGGCGAACTCGAACCACGAGCACGCGCCGGCGTTCGTCACGTGATAGGTGCCACCCGGCGCCTCGGCGCGCACCCAGCGTGGCAGGAGCGCGGCGAGCGTCCGCGCG
>DATILR010000099.1:0-15959 GCA_035476275.1 Binatus sp. (SeqCode)
CACCGTCGTCGACTCGGCGCTGGCCCAGATGCGGGCGAAGCTCGACGCCGCGAGCGTCAAGGTCGCCCGGAACTACATCGCCGGCCCCACCGTCCGCGCCGATGCCGAGAAGCTCCGCCAGGTCTTCGCCAACCTCCTCGATAACGCGATCGATGCCCTCGGCTCGGCGGTCGAGGAACGCCGAATCGACCTCTTCGTCGAGAACGGCGACGGGCGCGCCACCGTCCGGGTGCGCGACAACGGCTGCGGGATCGCGCCCGACAAGGTGGAGCGCATCTTCAACCCCTTCTTCACCACCAAGGAGCACGGCACGGGCCTCGGGATGGCGATCTCCAGGAAGATCGTCGAGGCCCACGGTGGCTCGATCGATGTCGCGAGCGAGGTGGGCCGCGGGACCGAGTTCCGGATCGTCCTGCCGCTGCCACGGTAGGGGAGACGGACGTAATGCAGGGCCGCGTACTGGTCGTCGACGACGAGAAGGCGATGCTGCTCGCCTTGAAGGGCCTCCTCGGCAAGGAGGGCTACCAGGTCGAGACGGCGACCAGTGGCGAGGAGGCGCTTCGACGCATCGAGACCGGAAGCTTCCACGTCGTGATCACAGATCTCAGCATGGACGGCACGAGCGGCATGCAGGTGCTCGAGCACGCTCGGAACGTCGATCCCGATCTCGCCGTCATCATGATCACGGCGCACGGCTCCGAGAAGACCGCGGTCCAGGCGATGAAGCTCGGCGCGGCCGACTACCTGCCCAAGCCCTTCGACAACGACGAGCTGCGTATCGTCGTCCACCGCGTCATGGAGACCGTGCTCCTCCGCCGCGACCATCGTCGCCTGCTCGCGCAGGTACACGAGGTCTTCGGCTTCGAGCAGCTGGTCGGCCGGAGCGCGGCGATGCAGCGCGTGTTCGAGGTGATCGAGAAGATCGCCGATGCCGACGTGACGGTGCTCATCCGGGGGGAGAGCGGCACGGGAAAGGAGCTGGTCGCGAACGCGCTTCACTACCGCAGCCCGCGGCGGTCGCGGGCCATGGTCAAGATGAATTGCGCCGCGCTCAGCCGCGAGCTGGTGGAGAGCGAGCTCTTCGGCCACGAGCGCGGCGCCTTCACCGGCGCGAGCGCGCGGCGGGAAGGCAAGTTCGAGGCAGCCGACGGCGGCACCCTCTTCCTCGACGAGGTGGGGGACATGCCGCTCGAGACGCAAGCGAAGCTCCTCCGTGCCATCCAGGAGAAGGAGTTCGAGCGCGTGGGAGGCAACGCCCCGATCCGCGTCGACGTCCGCTTGATCGCCGCCACGAATCAGGACCTCGAAGCGGCGGTCCGCGCCGGCCGCTTTCGCGAGGACCTCTACTACCGCCTGCGGGTCGTCGAGCTCGCCATCCCCCCGCTCACCGAGCGCCGCGAGGACATCCCGCTCCTGGTGGACCACTTCCTCAAGGAAGCGGCGAATCGCTTCCATCGCGACGTGAAACCGCTCACGGGCGAGGCACTGCGTGCCTGCGTGGACCGGGAATGGAAGGGCAACGTCCGCGAGCTGCGCTCGGCGATCGAGCAAGCTCTGCTGCTCGCCCCGGGAGCGGAGATCACGCCGGCGGATCTATCCGGTGCCGCCACCGCGACCACTGCCCCGTCGCTTCCCACACCGGTCTCCTTCCGCGAGGCCAAGGAACGCGTCGTCGAGGCCTTCGAGCGCGACTTCCTCCTCGATGCGCTCCGGCGGCACGGGGGCAACGTCACCAAGGCAGCCGAGGAGGTCGGCATGTATCGGCAGAATTTCCAGCAGAAGATGCGCGAGCTCGGCATCACGGTGGAGGACGCCGGGAAGGTTCCCGACGAGCCGCGCCGACGGGAGGTCGAATGAGCTTCATCGCCCGCGTGCGAAACCTGGTGCGCGGTCTGCTCGCCCGGTGGATCGGGCGCCGCGAGCATCGCAATCCGGAGGCCGTCTACGAGGCGGCCATCGAGGAGCGCCTCTCGCACTACGCGGCACTGCGGGCCGCCGCGGCCGGAGTGCTCTACATGAGGAGCAAGCTCACCAAGGAGCTCGAGCTCAAGTCGGGCGAGCACGCCCGCGTGCAGCGGCAGCTCGCCGCGGCGGTCGACCACGACGACGACGCGGTGGCCGTCGCGCTCATCGGACGCCGCGACCTGCTCGGCCAGGACATCGAGCGGGTGAGCGGCGAGCTCCGGCAGTTGACCGAGGAAGCCGAGGCGGCGAAGACAAACCTCGTGACCTTCCACAACGAGATCGCTCGCCTGCGCGAGGAGAAGGTCCGCATGCTAGCGCGCCTCGCCAATGCGCGCGCGCGCCTGCGCCTGCAGGAGGCGCTGGACGGTCTCTCGCCCGACGCCGACATCCGTGCCCTCGAGGGCGTGCGCGACCACATCAACCGGCTGGTCACCGAGGCGCAGCTCAGCCGCGATCTGGGGGATACCGATCTCGAGCGTCGCCTCGGCCGGATCCGCGAAGCCGAGGCCGAATCCGCTGCCCGCGCCCAGCTCGACGAGTTGAAGCGCGCGCGCAAGCCGTCGCTCCTCCCGCTCGTGGTGCCGCGCCCCGCGCCCTCGAGCGCGGGCTGAGCGCGCTCACTCCGGGACGTCGCCGTCCGCACCCGCCAGGAGCGCCCGGAGCTCGGCCTCCTCCACCAGGTAGCGCTGGGCGCAGAATTCGCAGATCACCTCGGCCTGTCGGTCCCCCGCCAGCACGTCGGACAGCTCGGCACGACCCATGGCGAGCAGCGCGGCTCCCACTCGCTCGCGGCTGCAGTGGCAGCCGAAGCGGACGGGTCCGGCCTCGACGACCGGCGGCGGGAAGCCGCCGAGCAGGTGGCCGAGAATGGCGGACGCATCGAGGCCCGCCCGGACGAGCTCGCTCGGCGCGGCGCAGCGGCTGACATTCGACTCGAGCTGCTCCGACGTCGCGGACTCCGCGCCCGGCATGGTCTGCACGACGTACCCACCTGCTGCCCGCACGCGGCCGTCGGTGTCGACGTACACCCCCACGCCGACCGCCGACGGCGTCTGCTCCGAGTCGAGCAGGTAACGCGCGACGTCGTTCCCGATCTCGCCCGACACCAGCGGCACGATGCTCCGGTAAGGCGCTCCCTCGTGCGAGGTCCGCATGACGCAGAGGATGCCACGCCCGAGAGCGCCGCCGACGTCGAGCTTCCCGGCCCGCGCCGGAAGATGCGTGCGGGGTCGAGAGACGAAGCCCCGGACGACGCCCTCGGGCGTGGCGTCGACGAGGATGCTCCTGAGCGGACCGTCCCCGCTGAACTCGAGCGAGATGCGCTCGCCGGTCTTGAGCATTCCGCCCAGGAGAAGGCCCGCAGTGAGCCCGCGGCCCAGGGCCGCGGTGGCGGTGGGCAGCGTTCCGTGCCGCACCCGCGCCTCCTCGACCAGGTCGGTCGTGACGACGGCGAGCGCGCGCACCGTTCCCCCCGCGGTCACGGCGCGCGCGAGCTCGTCAACCATGACCTGCCCCGTCGATGGCGCCCAGGGCCGCCAGCATGTCGCTGGGGGAGATGAACCCGACCAGTCGCCGGCGCTCCTGGCCGTCGGGCCCGAGCAGCACGTAGGTCGGGACACCCGCGATCGCGAAGCGCTCGCGGAGCGCGGCAGTCGGGTCGTCCTCCTCCGTCAGGTCGACCTTGAGGGTCGCGAAGGCCGCCACCGCGCGCACCACCGCGGGATCGCGGAACGTCGTCCGCTCCATCTCCCGGCAGGGAAGACACCATGCCGCCTCGAAGTCGAGCAGGACCGGGCGCCGGTCCGCAATCGCGCGGGCGAGCGCATCCTCGGAGTACGCGATCCAGGGTATCGGGCTCGTCGTCTCGGTATGGAGCAGCGTCACCAGCGCCACCCCGGCCAAAGCCAGGCCGCCGACCCGCCGGGTGACGGCGAAGAGTCCACGCTCGCGCGTCCCCACGAAACCGAGCACGACGGCGGCGGCGAGGAGGACGAGCGCCGTTGCCCACCGCACGAGCCAGGAAGGAAGGAGCGGCGCCGCGAACCAGAGCGCAACGCCGACCAGAATGAAGCCGAAGGTCCGCTCCACCCCTACCAGCCAGGCTCCGCCCCGAGGCAGCCTCCGCAGGCGACCCGCGATGGCCGCGAGCCCGACGTAGGGTGCCCCCATGCCCGCCCCGAGCGCGAAGAAGAGCGCGAACCCGATCAGCACCGACTGCTGGGACCCGACGAAGAGCACGAGCGCGAGGACGATCGGGCCGATACAGGGGGCGGCCACCAGACCCATGGTGAGCCCCATGACGAAGGCCCCGAGGACACCTTCGCCGGGACGCCCGAGCCGTCGCATGATGGGCGCCGGCACGCTCAGCGCGTAGAGCCCGAAGTTGCTCGCCGCGAGAGCGAGGAGAACGATCGCGATGCCGCCGAGGACCGCCGGCTGTTGCAGCGCGGAGCCGAACAGCGAGCCGGTCATCGCCGCCGACGCGCCCAGCGCCGCGAAGCTGAGACAGATGCCGAGCCCGTAGACGAGGGCGCGCCCGAGGGCGGCGCCGCCGGGTGCCCCGGTCCGGCCCCCGAAGAAGGCGACCGTCACCGAGATGAGCGGATAGACGCAGGGGGTCAGGTTGAGCGCGAGGCCGAGCGCGGCGACGACGAACAGGGTCGGGATGTATCCCCAGCGCCCGACCGCACGCGCGACCGCGTTGTCGACCGGCGTGTCGGACGCGCCCCGCCCGGCCGGGGCGGCCACGAGCGTGAGTATGCGGGGGGGCAGGCAGCGGGTCGCATCGCAGGCCTGGTAGCGAAGCTGGGCACGGAGGGGCGGCGCACCAGCCGCGGGGTTGCCCACGAGCGGTGCCAGTATGCGGAGCGTGCCCTCGTATAGGAGCGCTCGCCGGCCGCCGGCAAACGAAAGCTCGCGCTCGACCGGTTCGGGATAGACCATCTCACCTACCTCGACCCCGGGAGGCGGCTCGAGGGTGAGATTGGTCGGGACGAGGAACGCGTCGCGCGGTAAGTGCGCGTTCACGTGCCAGCCCGGGGCGACCGTGGCCTCGACGCGCGCCTGCCCCTCTTCCACCACGAGCTGCCCGCGCACGACGTCTTCCGTCGCCGCCGCGATGCTCGTCATGGCGAGCATCGCCGCCCCGAGCGCTACCGCAAAGGCCGGCCGACGCACCAGGGTCTCCGTCAGCGGAGCGGAAACACCCTCGCCGCGCGCGGTGGAGCGGGAAGCGCGGGGTCCTCGAGCGCGAGCGGCACCCATTCGACGATCTGCAGCCCGTGGCCGGGGAGCCCGAGCAGCCGCCGCGGATTGTTGGTGAGCCAGCGGATCTTGCCGACGCCGATGTCGCGCAGGATCTGGGCGCCGATACCGAAGTCGCGGAAGATACTGAGCCGCGTCCCGGGGTCGGTGCTCGGGGCCTCGGGCTTCGCGCCGTCGCTCGACGCGAAGAAGTCGAGCCCGCGCGTCTCGCGGCGGAGGTAGAGGATCACGCCGCGACCCTCGGCGGCGATGCGCTCCATCGCGCGATGGAGCAGGCTCCGGGTGTCGCGCACCCGGTAGCCGAAGACGTCGCCCGGCAGGTACTCGACGTGGGGACGCACGAGGGTCGGCTCTTCGGGCCGGATGTCGCCCTTCACCAGGACCAGGTGCTCGCTGTCGTCGATGTCGCTCGTGTAGACGATGGTCCGGAATTCCCCTCCGAAGCGACTCGTGATGCGCGCCTCGGCCTTCCGGTGGACGAGCGAGTCGTACTGGCTGCGATAGTGGATCAGGTCGGCGATGGTCGCGATCTTGAGCGCATGCCGGGCCGCGAACGCCTCCAGATCCGGCAGGCGCGCCATCTTACCGTCGTCGCGGAGGATCTCGCAGATGACCCCGGCCGGTGTGAATCCCGCGAGCCGGGCGAGATCGACGGCGCCCTCGGTCTGCCCCGCGCGCACGAGGACGCCGCCGCGCCGCGCACGTAGCGGGAAGACGTGCCCCGGCGTCACGATGTCGGTCGGGGTGGCGTCGGCGCGGATGGCGGCCCGGATGGTCGTGGCGCGGTCGAGGGCGGAGATGCCGCGCGTGACTCCCTGGCGCGCATCGATCGAGACCGTGAAGGCCGTTCCCAGGGGGGCCCTGTTCTCGCTCACCATCATGGGCAGGCCGAGCTGCTCGCAGTGCTCCTCGGTGAGCGACAGGCAGATGAGCCCGCGGCCGTGCGTCGCCATGAAGTTGATGTGCTCGGCGGTCAGGCGCTCGGCCGCGACACAGAGATCGCCTTCGTTCTCGCGATCCTCGTCGTCCATGAGGATGATCGGACGGCCGGCGCGGAGCTCCGCGAGCGCCTCGTCGATCCCGACCACGTAGGGGCTGTGGCGGCGGGGCGACATGTGAAGACGATGATAACTGCCCCGCCGAGGCGAGGCCAGTCCGGCGAGGGAGTGCGCCCCCCGATCAACCCCGAGTGTGGACGGCCCGCGTCATCGCGAGCGTGCGGCACCTACCCGAGGGCCTCGTCCCGGCCTCCCGGCGGGGAGGGGCAACCCTGACCAGAAGGGCGACGAGCTTCTCGACATCTTCCCGCGTCAGCTCGTGGGTCCTTCCTTCCATCTCGAGGTGGTCCGGGAACACGTCGATGCGGAGACCCCTGAAGAGGCAGATCATGAGGGTCTTCATCGGAAACGTCGGGTCATTGGCGGCAACGTGAGCCGGAAGCTCGTCTCCGAGCGTCCCGGGTCGAGGCAAGAACGGACATGATCGCCACCCTGCAGAGCTCTACCGTATCCAGCTCTGGTGCACGGGAGCGACGAGGGCGCCCGGCCCCGGTAGACCGGACGCGGAATCGATCGAGTTCGTCCCCGTGGCCGGGATGCAGAAGGTCGCCACTACGACCCCGTCGCCGGTCTTCGGGTACGTCAGGTCAGGAAATGGAGGCGAGGGGATGGCCGGCTTGCCGGTTCTCACGATCGATCCGCCCCCGGCGGTCGGGAAGCACGGCCCGCTGCTGCAGCAGTTCTGGCTCAGGCCACCCTTGGCGTCGACGCAGATCGGGTTCCCCGAAGACGGATCGGTTGTCATGCTGACGCAGGCGCTGCTGCCGGAGCAGTTGTTGCTGCCGCAGCCGCCCGAGCCGCAGTTGTCGTCCAGCACGGGTAGGCCGTGCGGTTCGCCCGGCTTCGCCGCACACGGCTTCGGGCCCGCCAGCGTGGCCATCCCGGTGGTGAGCGGCAGCCGGATGTCGAGCGGCGCCGCGAGCGACGCGGGATCGGGGGGGCAGGACCGAGAAAGGTCGTACGTTCTGTCACCGGACGCCTGGCCCACCACGACTGTGGCGTCAACGGCGCAGCTCTTGTTCTGATTCGGACCACTGTCGCACCTGCCGTTCTTGCAGCGCGGGCAGACCTGCGTCGGGGACGTCAGATGAACCTTCGAGGTGAGGTTGATCTGGAAGTCGAGCTCGCCGGTAAGTGGATCGGCCGTGCCCGTGGGCGTACCGACGGTGGGATTCCACTCGTTGACCACGCAGACGGGGACGCTGGCCGCTAGGAGCGGGAGTGATGGGCCGAAAGTTTCGCCGTTGGGCGTGTCCGGGCCTACCGACGCCTCCATGTCGCAGGGCGGGGTCCCGTCCGGACCGCAGGTCCTGAGACACGCCCTCAGCGTGGAGTTGGCGACGACTGGAAAGTTGTGTGAGATGCCGGTCCAGCCAATGTCGAGGTCCGTGCCGCTACTCGCCACGACGAGATCGAGTTCGTCCGGGCCGCCCGCCGGGTTGGCGTTCGCCCCGGCGCACGGCGGTACCGTCGTGGTCGTCGTCGAGCCGCAGCCCGGGTTCGGCGTGCACCTGATGTTGAGGACGTCCCTGTCCTGCCTCGGCTTGCCCTTCGCGACTGCAGTGACGACGACCCTGCCCCTGCCCGCCTTCGGCGTGCCATCCCTCTTCACCTTGAGCGGGACGACCACGCCCGTGAACCCTCCGCACGCCGGGCTCGCGAGATCGGGAATCTCGAGGGTCGGATGCGAGGTCACCCTCAGCAGGGGCCGCGGCCTGCAGTTGGGGACGTTCGGGTCCGCCTCGTCGAGACAGAGCGCGACGTTCATGATGCACTTGCCGTCGCACTGCCCGTCCCCGTCGCAGGCTGTACCGTCCATGCACTCGACCCTGCTCGCCGCGGCGACATTCTCGACCTCGAACTCCACGTAGCAGTCCGGCCGCTTCTTTCCGCCGCCGGGGAACCGGCCACCGTCACACGGCACGACGGCAGCAAGGGCAAGAGCGAGCCCGACAAGGAGGGTCGGTCGAACCGACGTGAAGAGAGTGCGCGCCGCCCGGCACTGTGGCGCCTTCGGGTGGTTCATACCCACCCCGGTACTCCGCACCCGCCGCGGACGGAACGGGGAAGCGTGCCGTTTTAGGCAGCTCGCTTCAGGTTTCCGGTGCTCAAAGGCTCGCGCCTATGCGGCCGTTCTTGAAGCGAAGCAGCCCACGACGAGGATGCGCCCATCCGGCAGGATTCGAATCCGGCGCGCCTGCTTCAGGTCGGCGAGGGCTCGAGCGAGCACCCGCTCGTTTGCCGCGACGAGCGAGCCGAGAAGGCGACGAGGGTGCAGCTCGAGGTCGATCACGGTCCCTTCCGCGGCAGGCTCCGGAAATTCAAGGGCGAGAACGTGCGCTTGATAGAGGAGCCGCTCCGCGGTCTGCATCGGGAGCATGACGCATCGATGGTAGAGGTACTGCAGGAACGTTTCGTGGCAGTACCCCAGGTAGCGCAGAAACTGACTTCCCGAGAGCACTTCGACGATCCTCAGCATAAGGTCGGGCCGGAGGAACGCCACCTCACAACGCTCGTGGGCCACGGCGCGGAAGACCTGCGTCTCGGGGCTACCGGCCCACCCTGCCCCGACGAACTGCCCGGGCTTGGCAAACCATGCCGTGACGTAGCTCTCCGACGCGACCTCGGCCTCGACCCGAGCCACGCCCGATACCAGCACGGTGGCGAAGACTCCCTCATCGCCCATGATCGCGCTGCCCGCGTCGTAGCCACGCAATTCGGCTCCGTCGACCACGGTCCGGATGACATCTCCGGGAATGCCGAGATCGTTCATCCAGGAAAGGCTCTCCCACAACGTCCTGCGTGCGCGCTCGTCGACAGGGTAGCCCCGGGTACTCGGGCGAGCCATGAGGCGGAACGCCACCTTGGCGAGAAGGTGCGGAGAAACCGTGTACCGACCCGGGCGCACGGTGACCAGACCTTCATCCGCCAGCGCACCAAAGGCCCGCGTGACCGAGGTGCGGCACGCACCGATCGCCTCGGCGATGTCCTGGTGACAGAACTGCATTTCGATCGTACCTGGCGACCCCTCCACGGCACACGACCGCGCCAATCGGACGAGCTCCTGCTCGAGCCTCGTCCGGACGTCGGCCGCGAGCAGCCTGCACTTGTCGTAGATGAGCCGTGACAACATCCGGCACTGATAGGCCAGCGTAAGCAGCCGTGCTTTCGGCGTCGTGCCGTCCAGGATGCTGCACATCGCTTCGCGCCCGATCGACATCACCACCGAGTCGGTGTGCGCGACGGCCCCGAACCTGACCCGCACGTTCCGCGTACCGGTGGGAACGAGTCCCACCACGTGCCCCGGGGAGGCGAACTGGACGGTGATCCGCTGACCGGCAGCCTCGTCGGCGGCTTCGGGATCGAACACGCCCGGGGCGACGATCGTCTTCACGTGCCCCGCCACGAGCGTGCTCAGCAACGCCGGCGGCTCGCCAGGGCTAAAGATGCGGTGGCCGGCCGGAAACTTGGCGAGCATCGAGCGTTCGACCCACGAACGATGCTGCTCGCGGGAGAGGCCGATCGCGGCGGCGGGTTTCGCGTGGACCCGCATGGCCATCTCACGCCAGCGCTCCAAGCGACGCTCCTCTCGCCGAAGGGGAACTTCGTGGTCGCGGCGAATCTCGAGTCGCATCAGGCGCGAAATGCGGCCGTCGATCATCCGATTCCCTCCCTGCCCGCCGCGTTATCCCTCGAGGGCGAGGTGCGGCGGCAGTGGCCTCCCACCGCCTGCTCGGCGTCGACGACCGCGGGGCCATGTGCAGTCTGCGCCAGGTCGCACCCCATCTGCGGCGTACCGGACAATGATCCGATACTGCCGAGTGATTCCGGGGGTCAAGGGAACATGTCCGCGGAGGCAGACAATCGTCACAAACGGGACGGTATCCCGGTGCGAGAAGTCCCCGGGCCGGGTGGCATTAGGTGAGATGCATGGATGCGGCGCCGAGGCGTTGACGCGGCGGGACATCCGGCTCGCGCTCACCTCGTCGGGCGGGTGAGCGTCCGGAGGTCGCGCTACTCTTCCGTGATTTCGACGCGCCGATTCTTCGCTTGCCCTTCCTTCGTTTCGTTGCTGGCGATGGGCTTCGACTCGCCCCAGCCCTTGGTCGTGATCCGCGACTCCTCGATGCCACGGGAGACCATGTAGTCTCGCACCGCGTTCGCCCGGCGCTCCGACAGCCGCTGGTTGTAGCTCTCCGATCCGATCGAGTCGGTGTATCCCTCGACGAGAGCGCGGAGCTCGCGGTGCTCGGCCTACTCGACCGTCACGCTCTTGGCGAGGTTCCGCGGCTGGTCGACGTCCGTGCCGCGGTAGACAGCCACGTGGTACGCGAACAGCTGGAGCGGGATGGTCAGCAGGAGGGGCGTGAGGAGCTCGCCTGCCGCCGGCACGGTGAGCAAGTCGGCGGCGACGTCCTGCAGATCGGAGGAAGCGGCGTCGGTCACCACGATGATCCGCCCGCCTCGCGACTCGACCTCTTTCAGATTCGAGAGCGTCTTGTGGAAGACCTCGTCGTGCGGGATGAGCACGACGACGGGAACCTCCTCGTTGATGAGGGCGATCGGACCGTGCTTCATCTCGCCCGCCGGATAGCCCTCCGCGTGGATGTAGGAGATCTCCTTCAGCTTGAGCGCCCCCTCGAGGGCCACCGGATAGTTGATGCCGCGGCCGAGGTAGAGCACGTCGTGGGCGTTGCCGTACTTCTTGGCGACCCGCTCGATCGTGGCTTCGCGACCGAGCGCCTCCTGCACGGCCGCCGGCATGGCGACGAGATCGCTCACCAGGCGTCGCCCCCGCTCCTCGTCGATGCGTCCGCGGCGGCGCCCCAGGTGGAGAGCGAGCAGGTAGAGGGCCGTCAGCTGCGTCGTGAACGCCTTCGTCGAGGCCACGCTGATCTCCGGACCGGCGTGCGTGTAGAGGACCGCGGAGGAGCGACGGGCGATCGACGAGTCGACTACGTTGCAGACCGCGACCACGGGTGTCCCCCGCTCGCGGCCGGCCTCGAGCGCGGCCAGCGTGTCGGCCGTCTCGCCCGACTGCGACACGACGATCAGCAGCGTGCGACTGTCGACCAGTGGGCCGCGGTAGCGGAACTCGCTGCCATAGTCGACCTCGCAGGGCAGGCCCGCGAGCCGCTCGAGCAGGAACTTGCCGACCAGGCAGGCGTGCCACGCCGTTCCGCATGCGACCAGCACGGCCCGCTCGATCGGCGCGGTGAGCAGGGCCTTCACGTCGGCATCGAGCTGGACGTCGCCCTCTTCCTGCAGGATGCGTCCGCGGATCGTGTCGATGATGGCCTGCGGCTGCTCGTGAATCTCTTTCAGGAGGAAGTGCTTGTAGCCGCCCTTCTGCGCGGTGACGGGGTCCCAGGTGACGACGCGGGGCGTGCGCGTCACCGGCTGGCCGGCGAAGGTGGTGATGACGACCCCGTCGGCGGTCAGCTCCGCCACCTCGCCGTCCTCAAGGAAGATCACGCGGCGGGTGTGCTCGAGGAGCGCCGGGATGTCCGAGGCGACGAAGTTCTCTCCCTCGCCCAAGCCGAGGACGATTGGGGTGGCGCTCTTCGCCGTCACCAACCGATCCGGCTCGTCCTCGGAGAGCACGACGATCGCATACGATCCCTGGAGCTCGGCGACCGCACGTCGCGTCGCATCGGCCAGCCCACAGCCCTGGCGCACGTGCTCGTCGATGAGATGGGAGATGACCTCGGTGTCCGTCTCGGACACCATCCGGCGCCCGCGGCGCTCGAGGGCAGCGCGCAGCTCGAGGTAGTTCTCGATGATCCCGTTGTGGATGAGCACCACCTTGCCGGCCCGGTGCGGATGGGCGTTCTGCTCGGACGGCCGTCCATGGGTGGCCCAGCGCGTGTGACCGATGCCCGGCGTACCGCGCAGCGGCTGGTCGTGGAGCAGGGTCGCGAGGTTGTCGAGCTTCCCGACGCAGCGTCGGACCTCGATGTGGTGGTCTGACATGGTCGCCAGCCCGGCCGAGTCGTAGCCGCGATACTCGAGCTTGCGGAGCCCGTTCAGCAGGATGGGGCTCGCATCGCGCGAGCCGACGTACCCGACGATTCCGCACATTGCCTCAGCGCCTCCGCCGCGCCCGTGCCGTGCCGGGGCGCGCCCGGGTGCGCCGCTTGCCGGCCCGTGGCTTCGTGCGCGCCGCAGCCGCCTCGCTGGCGCCGTCCTCACGCGCGCGACGCCGCATCGTCCATCCCTCCAGGTGGCGCTGCGGCGAGCGACTCACGGCGAGCGCCCCGGCTGGCACGTCGTGGGTGACGGTCGTCCCGGCGCCGACGTACGCGTCGTCACCGACGGCGACCGGCGCCACCAGCTGGGTGTCGCTGCCGATCTGCACGCGGGCGCCGATCACCGTACGATGCTTCCGGAAGCCGTCGTAGTTGCAGGTGATGGTCCCAGCGCCGACGTTCGTTTCCGCGCCGATCTCGCAGTCGCCGAGATAGGTGAGGTGATTCGCCTTGACGCCCGTGGCCAGCACGGCCTGCTTGGTCTCGACGAAGTTCCCGATGTGGACCCGCTCGGCGAGCCGCGTCCCCGGGCGCAGGCGCGCGAACGGACCGATGATCGCGTCCGGGCCGACCTCGGCCGACTCGACGTGGCAGGCGAAGCGCAACTGGACCCGGTCGCCGATGGTCGCGTCCTGGATGTAGGCCGTGCCCTCGAGGCGGCAGCCCTCGCCGATCCGTGTCCGCCCGCGCAGCTGCACGTTCGGGCCGATCACGCTGTCGCGGCCGATCGTGACCTCGGGACCCAGGTAGACGGTGGCCGGGTCCTCGAACGTGACCCCCGCCTCCATCCACCGCTCGACCAGCGTGCCTTTCAACGTCGCTTCCATCCGTGCCAGCTCCGCCCGCGTGTTGATCCCGGTCACTTCTTCCGGCCGCTCGACCTCGACCGTCCGGACCCGGCGCCCCGCGCGGGCGGCGAGCGCCACCAGGTCCGTCAGGTAGAGCTCACCCTGCGCATTGTCGGGTCGAAGCTCACCGACGAGCGGAAAGAGCACGTCGGCCCGCACCACGTAGAAGCCAGGGTTGATCTCCGTGATGGCGCGCTCGGAGGGCGTCGCGTCGCGCTCCTCGACGATCCCCACGACCTCACCTCCCGCACCGCGCAAAATCCTGCCATACCCGGTGGGGTCTGGAAAGCGCGTCGTGAGGAGCGTCAGATCCGCGGCCTCGGCGCGGTGAACCGCCGTCAGCCGACGGAGCGTCTCCGTCCGGATGAACGGCGTGTCGCCGTAGAGGACGAGGACGTCGCCCGTGAAGCCGGCGAAGGCCTGCTCGGCACACGCGACGGCGTGGCCCGTCCCCCGCTGCTCCGGCTGGAGGACGGTGCGGAGGCCCGGCAGCTGCGCCGCCTCCGCGGCGTGACGCACGGCATCTGCCTGGTGGCCAACGACCACGACGACGCGCTCGGGCTCGAGACCGGCGAGCGCCCGCAGGAGGTGATGGAGGAGGGGTCGGCCGGCCAGCTCGTGGAGCACCTTCGCGCGGGCCGAGCGCATCCGGGTGCCGAGCCCGGCGGCAAGAACGATCGCCCCAAGGCGGCGGGCAGCGGACACCGCGCGCCGCGTATCACATCGCGTGGCCGAATGCAGCTGCGCAGCCGGCCTTCCTTTTCTCTCCCCGCGATTCTTGTCACAATCAAGGTCGGCTGTGCACGCTCGACGATTCACCGAACTGATCCTGGCCGGGAGCCTCCTGGCCCTTCTGGGTGGCTGCGCTCGTCCGCGCACGCCCGCTCCGCCCATTCCGCCAGCGCCGTCGATGTTCGACGACGACGATCACCTGGCGTGGGCCGAGTCCGAACCGTGGGCGGTGGTGGTGCGGAAGGAGTGCCGGACGCTCGACGTCTATCGTTACGGCACCCGCGTCCGGAGCTTCCCCGCCGTCTTCGGCCTCAACGGCGGCGGCAGCAAGCTCTACGAAGGGGACCTTCGCACCCCCATCGGCCTCTACATGATCGTCGACAAGCGGCCCCACCCGCGATGGGGCCATTTCCTGCTGCTCGACTACCCGAACCTACACGACGTCGAGCGCTACTGGGTCGCCATGGAGTCGGGGCGGATTCCCCACCTCGGTGATCGCTACCCCGGGCCGGGAGGTGCCGTCGGCATCCACGGCACCGACAAGCCTTCCCTCAACCGGCGCGAGCTCGACTGGACCTGGGGCTGCATCTCGCTCCAGAACGCCGACATCGAGACACTCGCGGAGATCGTCCCGATCGGCACGCTCGTCCTGATCGAGGATTGAGAGACCGCGGCGCGGGAGCGGGACCCGCATCGCAGAAGGGCCCGCCCTCCGGCCGCTGTGCCGGCCGCTACGCAGCCTGCACGGTGATGCGTCGGACGCGAGCGCGCTCGGACTTGGGTAGACGGAGCAGCAAAGATCCGTTCGTCAGCTGAGCCTGGATGCGGTCCCGATCGACTGCCTCACCCAGCTTGAAGCGCCGGTAGTAACCGCCCACCCCGTACTCCACGTAGAGGGGTTTCAGGCCCTCGTACTCCTCGGGCCGGACGCGCCCGGTCACCGTGAGCTCGTCTCCTTCGAGGTTCACGTCCACCCCGTCGGACGGCACGCCCGGCATGTCGGCGAGCAGGACGAGCTCGTCCCGCGTCGCGAAGATGTCCACCGGCGGCAGGAAGTACGCGCCCGGGCGGGTCGGCTCCTCTCGCCGATCGACCTTCTGTTTCGGCTTGGTCTCCATCTCGTTCGGTGTCATTGCATGTCCTCCCTCAAAGAGTCTTGCGTCGCCTCAGCCAGCCTGAATGGCGACCTTCCGCGGCCGGGCCTCCTCGGCCTTGGGCAGGCGGACGGTCAATACGCCGTTGCGCAGGTCGGCCTTGATGTCGTTGCTAGCGACGTGGCCCGGCAGGCGCACGACTCGGCGGAACTGTCCTTCCGGTCGCTCGCGGCGATGAAAGGCGGCCTCCGCGCTCGGCTCGGAGAAGATCCGCTCCCCACGCAACGTGAGGGAGTCCTCCTCGACCTCGAGCTCGATGTGGGACGCGTCCACCCCCGGCAATTCGGCCTTCACGACGTAGGCATCGCCCCCGTCGAAGACGTTGACGGGCGGATAGACACCGGTCGTCGTGCCCCGGACGTCACCGAAGGCGACATCCATCATGCGATCGAGCTCCCGCTGGAGCTGTTCGAAAGGGTCACGATACACGATTCCCATGGCGTACCTCCTCCGCGGCCCGCGGGCTCGGCTTGAACCGTGCTCTCCGAGCGGGCTTCGCGATACGTGGCGAACCTAAGTCGACTCGTTCCCCTGTCAAGAGCCGTGGGACGGGGGCGCGATTCAGGACCGGCCGGCCGCCTGCTGCAGCAGACGCTCCAGCTCCGGCAGCCAGTCGTCGAGCGGCGTCTCGGACTCGACCCGGATCTCGAGCTTGCCGCCGGGGAGCCGCCGCACCGCTCCGGGGTGCACCGGCCTCAGCGGAATGACCACGGCCTCGCGCGAGATCCCGAGGCGGTCGAGGATCTCGAAGATGCGCTCGATCTCACGCAGGGTGACCGCGGTGAGCCCCATCGCTCCCTATCCTTCCGCCGCGGCGCGCCCGAGAGCGGGGGCGGGCGCGGGGCCGCGCAAGACGCGGTACCAGACACGAGCCGCCTCGAAGAGGATCAGGGCGACGAGCCCCATGAA
>DATILR010000100.1:0-3768 GCA_035476275.1 Binatus sp. (SeqCode)
GCTGGACGACCCCGACTTCTACCTCGCCGATCCGCACGCGGCGTTTCGCTGGATGCGTGAGCGTGCCCCCGTGTACCGGTGCGAGCGCGCGCGGCTGTGGGCAATCTCCAAGCATGCCGACATCATGCGGGTGTCGCGCAATCCGGAGATCTTCTGCTCGGCGCGAGGGATCCTGATCAACGATGGCCTGCGCGGCGAGACACCGATGGAGGTGCCGCCGTCGATCATCTACATGGATCCGCCGCAGCACAACCGTTACCGCAAGCTCGTGAGTCGCGCCTTCACGCCGGGGATGGTGGCCGGTCTCGAGGGGCGCACTCGCGCGATCGCCCGGGAGAGCCTCGACGCCATCCGGTCCGGCGAGACGCACGATTTCGTCGAGACGGTCGCCGTTCCACTGCCCATGCTCGTCATCGCCGAGATGCTCGGCGTCGCGGCCGAAGACCGGGGGACCTTCAAGCGGTGGTCCGATGCGATCATCGCGGCCGCGGACACCGGCACGTCGCCCGAGTCGATGCAGCACGTGGGCGAGCTGTTCGCGTACTTCTACGCCAAGCTCGGCGAACGCCGCGGCCGCCTCCTCTCGGCGCTCGCGGCGGCGGAGGTAGACGGCGAGCGGCTCGCGGACGAAGAGCTCCTGATGTTCTGCATGACGCTGCTCGTCGCCGGCAACGAGACAACGCGCAACCTCATCTCCGGCGGCGCGAAGGCGTTGATGGAGTTCCCGGATCAGCGCCGCGCGCTCGTGGAGAACCCGGATCGCCTGCCGGGCGCCGTCGAGGAGATGCTGCGCTGGGTGACGCCGATCCGCAGCTTCGCGCGCACCGCGACCCGCGACACCGAGATCCGGGGCCAACGGATCGCCGCGGGGGACTACGTGCTCCTCCTGTACGCATCGGGCAACCGCGACGAGGAGGTCTTCGGCCCCACCGCGGACGTGTTCGACGTGGCCCGCCCGGCGGAACCGATGCACGTGGCCTTCGGGTTCGGCGAGCACTTCTGCCTGGGTGCGAGCCTCGCACGCCTCGAGGCGCGCGTGCTGTTCGAGGAGCTCCTCGGCCGTTTTCCCGACTTCTCGCTGGCGGGCGAGATCGTGCCCCTGCGCTCGACGCTCATGAACGGCCTCGTCCGGATGCCCGTGACGTTCGGCTGAGGACGGTGAGGCCGCGATGAACGCGATCGGCGACAAGGCGGCGATCGTCGGCATCGGCCAGACGCCGTTTTCCCGGAGTCTCGGTCGCTCCGAGTTCGACATGGCGATCGAGGCGATCTTCGCCGCCTGCGACGACGCGGGCATCTCCCCCCGCGCGATCGACGGGGTCGTGCGCTACGACATGGACACGACGGACGAGGAGAATCTCCTCGCCGCCCTGGGGAACCCCGAGATCCGCTACCAGGCGAGCACGAGCTGGGGCGGCGGCGGTTCGGTCAGCGTGCTCGTGCACGCGGCGGTCGCGATCGCGGCCGGCATGGCCGACACCGTGCTCGTCTACCGCTCGCGAGCCCGCGGCAAGACGTCGGTCTTCGGCAAGGATGCGCTGCAGGGTGGCCGGTACTGGGAACGATTGGCCGACCGGCTCTCCGGCCTCAACCAGTGGCACGTTCCGCACGGCCTCGTGAGTGCGTTCCAGGAGATGGCGATGATCACGCGTCGCCACATGATCGACTTCGGCACGACGGAGGATCACTTCGCCGAGGTGGCCGTCGCGCTGCGGGCGCACGCCGAGCGCAATCCCAACGCCGTGATGCGCCAGCCGATGACCATCGCGGACCATCACGCTTCGCGCTACGTCGCCGAGCCGTTGCGCCTGCTCGACTGCAACATCGAGACCGACGGGGCGTGCGCCCTGATCGTCACCTCGACCGAACGGGCCTGCGACCTGCGCCAGCGCCCCGCCATCATCCACGGCGGTGCGCTTGCGGCCGGCTCCCATCACATCCGTCTGTCGACCTTGTTCGCGCGGAGCCGTGACGAGGATGGCGCGGTCCGCGTGGGGCGCCAACTGTGGGCGAACACCGGCCTCGCCCCGCGCGACGTCGATGCGTTCTTCTGCTACGACTTCTTCACCTCGTTCGTGATCATGGCGCTCGAGGACTACGGATTCTGCGCCCGCGGCGAAGGTGGTCCGTTCGCGACCGGCGGCGCGCTGCGGTTCGACGGAGGCCGCCTGCCGACCAACACGAACGGCGGGCAGCTCTCCGAGGCGTTCATCCACGGCGTCAACAACAACCTCGAAGCCGTGCGCCAGATTCGCGGCACCTCCACGTCGCAGGTGGCCGATTGCGAGCTGGTGCTGCTCGCGGGCGCGAACACCGACCCCACCGGGGCGGTGCTTCTCCGGAGGTGAGAGGGCATGGCCGATCTTCGCGAGCAGGTGATGACGCGCGGCCGTCCGTTGCCGCAGCTCACGCTGGACAACCACGAGTTCTACGAGGCCGCACGCAAGGGCGAGCTGCGCTTTCAGCGCTGCACGGATTGCGGCGCGTGGCGACACTACCCGCGACCGTCCTGTCCGCACTGCCTGTCGCGGCGCTACGGCTGGGAGCGCGCGAGCGGCCGCGGCCGCATCTACACCTGGACGATCGTACACGGGCCGACCCTGCCGGCGTTCCAGAGCGAGGTGCCGTACAACGTCGTCGACGTCCTGCTGGACGAGGGCATCCACTTCCAGAGTCAGCTGCTGGACTGCCCGCCCGGGGACATCCACGCGGACATGCGCGTGGAGGCCACCTTCGTCCCGGTGAGCGACGACGTGACCCTGGTCAAGTTCCGTCGCGCGGCGGGATAGACGGGATGTCGTCCCATCCGAGCGTTCACCCCTCTACCGCGAAGAGGCGCCACTCCCCGGGCACACCGTGGAGGGCGCGCGTGCCGCGGTCGACGAAGCGCAGGCCCGCACCGGCGACGAGGTCCTTCACGGTGCTCGAGACGAGCACCTCCGAGGGCGCGGCCCCGGCCGCCACCCGCGCGCCGATGTGCACGGCAATGCCACCCACGTCGTCGCCCATGAGCTCGCACTCCCCGGTGTGGAGCCCTGCCCTGATCTCGATCCCGAGCGGGCCGACGCCGTCCCGTATGGCGCAGGCGCAGCGGATGGCTCGCGCCGGGCCATCGAAGGTGGCGAGGAAACCGTCGCCGGTCGTCTTGACCTCGCGGCCGCGGAAGCGTGTGAGCTCCCGGCGCACGAGCGCGTGATGGGTGGCGAGCAGGTCGCGCCACCGCTGGTCGCCGATCTGGGCGGCGCGGGCGGTCGAGCCGACGATGTCCGTGAACAGGACCGTGGCGAGGACGCGGTCGAGTTCGGGGGTGGGCCGTTCGCCGGTGACGAACTCCTCCACCCCATCCAGGATGGCGTCGGTGTCGCCGGTCCAGGCGAAGTGGTCAACGCCGGGCAGTTCGACGTACTTCGCCCCGGAGATGTGCTTCGCCATGTAGCGGGCGCCTTCGACGGGAGTTGCCCGGTCCCCAGTGCGATGGATGATGAGCGTCGGCACCCGGATCGCGGGCAGGAGGTGCCTCACGTCGGTGTCGATGATCGTGCGCAGCAGGAAGCGCGAGCCTCCCGGGCTGACCGCTAGCCGCTCGAAGCGGGCCCACGACCGAAGCATGCCCTCGTCATGGGCCAGGCTCGGGCCGAAGAGGCGTAGCGAGATGCCGCTGCCCCACTGGGCCTCGATCTGATCGAGGAAGCCCGCGATCTCGTCCTCCGTCCGCCATCCCGGCAGGTCGCCTTCCGCGATCCCCCTCACCAGCGCGCCGTAGAGGAT
>DATILR010000101.1:0-13235 GCA_035476275.1 Binatus sp. (SeqCode)
GTCGACGTCGAGGGGCAGCTGGTCGTCATCAAGGGCCGTCTCGACCAGTGTCAGACCGACCTCGCAAAAGCCCGTTCCGCGCCCGGCGCCACGCCGTCCGTTCCCTAGCGCTTCCGGACGCGCCGCCGCGCCGGCACGATCAGCCCCCTCCGCACGCCGCGCGCGCCGCCTGACGCGCGCGCTCCAGCCGCGCGGTGAGCTCGACCCGCAGCCGCTCGATCTCCTGCTCGTCCGCGTCCGGCGGCACCTGGATGGCGGGCTCGAACGCGAACACCATCCGCGCGAAGGGCAGCGGCACGATCGTCCGGTCCCAGGACCCGAACTCGAGGTGGGGCGTGGCCCACCAGTTCCCGGGCACGACGGGGAGCCGTGTCTCGCGGGCCAGCTGGATGACGCCGCGCTTCGCGACGCCCGCAGGCCCGAGTGGACCATCGACGATCATCCCGGCGCTGCAGCGCGACGCCTGCACCTCGGCGATCATGGCCTGAAGCGCCTCGTCACCACCGCGCCGGCTCGATCCGCGCGCGCTCCGGAGCCCGAAGCGCGCCATCGTATGGGCGATGAGATCGCCGTCGCGGCTGGCGCTCACCATGATCACGCCATCGCGATCGCGGAAGTGGAACGGGAGGTAGAGCATCCCCTGGTGGAATCCCGCGAAGCAGATTGGCTCGCCCCGTCGCAGGAACTGGTCCTCGTGCTCCTTGCCGATGTACCGCATCCGGCACGACCGGAAGAGCAGATGCGACAGGGCGAAGAAGAGCTTCGGGATGCTCCAGACGAGGAAGCGCGTCCGGAGCGAGTCCTTGTCACGCAGGACCGGCACCAGTGCTCACCTGGCCAGCCCTTCCGATGGCCCGGAGCCTGCGTCAAGACCCCCTTGCGCAAGCGGTCTCCCGCTCGCCCGGGAGAGGCGGGTTCGCACCTCAGATACTCGGGATCCGGAGCAGGACCGTGATCCCGACGAGGTAGATGGCGAGCGCGGTCAGCAGGACGGCCGTGAAGCCGATGGTCATCGCCAGGATGGTCGCCAGCACCGAGCTCACCACCGAGAAGAAGCAGTTGACCGCCCAGCTCCAGGCGACGAATTCCTCGGGATGCGCCGTCGTCCGCGCCACCGCGCGGAGACCGATGGGCATGAAGACGCCGAGACAGGCGCCGAGGGGAAGCAGGGCGAGCGCCGCCAGCGCCATCCGCCCGGGAAGCGGCCAGCCGATGGCGCGGATGAGAATGGGCGGAAGACCGAACGCGTGGAACGTCACCAGGACGGCGAGCACCACCGAGAGTGCCCGCAGCATCACCGCCAGCTCGCCGACGCGGCGTTGTGCCCACAGGCTACCGATCCCCGTCGAGACGAGGAGCGAGCAGAGCGTGACCGTCAGCGAGTAGGTGGGAAATCCGAGAAAGAGCGTGAACCGCTGGATGAGGCTCACCTCGACGAGCATGAAACCCATGCCGATAGCCCCGAAGTACACCCCGGCGCGGAGCTTGTGCGGCATGGCGCGCCAGACCCCGCGGAGCGCCACCATCGGGGCGAGGAGAGCGATGGCGGCGAACGCCGTCACCATCGTCAGGAGGACCAGCAGCAGCCGCTCGCCCGTTCCTTCCTCGAACCATCGCTCCCCGTAGCGCGCGATGGGCGCCGCCGCGTCGTGGAAAGGGACGAAGTGCCAGAAGAACGGCGCGTCGTCGGTCACCGGCCGCACGTCGAAGGGGTAGTCGGCGTACCACCGTTCCAGCGCCTCGGGTGCGAGCGTCACGATGCGCTCGACCGCACCGTCGGGGTTCGCGTACCCCGGGGCGTGGCGGACGACGCTTCCGGGCACCGCCGCGACGCGCTTCGCGAAGCGCGCCACCTCGTCCGGTGTCCAGGGCGATCGCCGGAGCAGGATGGTCGCCGTCGTCCAGAAGCCACGCGTGGTGCTGACGAGAACATGCCGGTCGAAGTCCGTGATGCCGAGCCGCCGGAACGCCTCGCGCGCGGTGGCGAGGTAGCGGGCGGTCCGGTTCGGCTTGCGCTCGAAGTCGACCTCGCCGAACTGCACGCAGAGGAGTCCGTCGGGCGGGAGGCGCGCCACGCTCTCGAGCACCATCTCCTCCGTGTAGAGGTAGCTCTCCGAGAGCACGAACGCGCCCGAGGTCGCCGCGTTCATGGCGGCGTAGCTGTCGGGCGCGACGAACCAGATCAGGTCGGGACGGTCGGCGGCGCGGCGCAGGAACGATCGGCCCTCGTCGTTCACCAGCGTGACGCGCGGATCGTCGGCGAGGTGGCCGGTCAGGCTCGCGAAGTGCGTGGTGAGGAGCGAGAGCGTGACCGGGTTCAGCTCGACCGCCGTGACGTGCGCGGCGCCGAAGTGGAGCGAGGCGAGGATCTCGTGGCCTCCGGCGGCCCCGATGACGAGGACGCGGGGCGCCGGCGGGAGGACGCCGAAGGCGATCGAGCGGACGTCGGCCTCGAGCGCATCGAGCGCCCGCGGATTGCCGTCGAAGGGATGGAGTGCAGAGGCGATGAGCCCGTCGTGGAGGATGAGCCGCGGGCTCTCTTCACCGCCGAAGCCGGGAACGACGTCCACGCGGAAGATCGGACCCCAGCTCGAGAACAGCATCGGGCCGGGGCCGCCGAGAGGATTCATGGTCTTCACGGGATCGGGCACCGGGTCGGGCAGGCGGTCGGAAAGGATCGCGGCCAGCAGGAGCAGGCCCGCCTGCGGGACGGCGAGTGCGAGGAGCGGCCGCGAGCGCACGGCCAGACGGAGCGCCGCGAGGACGAACGCCAGGCCCGCGAGCATCACGCAGCCCGGCGGCGAGAGAACTCCCAGGAGGGGGACGGCCAGCGCGCAGCCGAGGCCCGCTCCCAGCAGGTCCGCACCGTACAGCTCGCCCACCCGGTCCACGTCCCGGAGCAGGATGCTGGCGACGGCAAGGCCGGCCGCGAGGAAGGGGACGAAGAGACAGGCGCAGAGGAGCCAGAGCTTGCCGCCCTCCCGGACGACCGTGACGACATCGACCGGGAAGAGGCTGTACATGAGCTTGAGCGCGTCGACCCGCGTCGCCGCGATCACGAGGTAGCCGATCGCCGCGCTCGCACCCGCGACGAGTCCCGCGGCCGGGATCAGCCGGAGCGCCGGCAGGCGGCGGAGCCGCGGGAAGACCATCAGGCAGACACTGCTCGCGCCCAGTCCGAGGAGCGCGATGCCGATGATCGCGTAGGTGAAGTAGTAGTAGAACTTGTACGAGAAGATGCGGGTGTAGCTGACCTCGAGGAGGAGGACGCCGAGGGAGAGAAGGAATATCTCCGGGACGAGCGGGCGCTCCCGCGTCGTTGCAGTCAGCGCCGCCGTCCCGGGGGGCATCCCATGGTCAGATGACGCCGGCGGCGCGCAGGCGGCCGATCTCCGAGGCCTCCAGGCCGACGAGATCCTCATAGATCTCGCGGTTGTGCTCTCCGAGCTCGGGCCCGAGACGGCGGACCTCCCCGGGCGTCTCCGAGAGCTTGACCGCCACGCCCGGCACGACGACCTCGCCTGCCACGGGATGGGGGAGCCGGCGGATCATCTCGCGCGCGAGGAGCTGGGGATGCGCGAGCAGCTGGTCCGGCGTGTAGACCGGTGAGCAGGGAATGCGCGCGCCCTCCGGTCCGAGGACGGAGAGGACTTCGTCGACGCTCCGCTCCGCCACCCATTCCGCGACCATGGAGTTCACTTCCTCGCTCCGCTCGAGCCGCCCCCGGGAGCCACGGAAGCGCGGGTCCTCGCCGAGCTCCGGACGGCCGATGGCCGCCGCCAGGGCACGGAAGAGCTTGTTGCTGGCGACCGCGATGACCACCCAGCCGTCGCGCGCCCGGTAGCAGTCGTAGGGGGCCGTGGCGAGGTGGCGATTGCCGATGCGCGACGGCTTCCGTCCGGTGGCCGCGAAGACCGTCGGCCAGTTGTCGAGGAGCGTGAACATCCCGTCCTGACCCGAGACGTCGACCACCTGCCCGCGCCCGGTCGCGTGCCGCGCGACGACCGCGGCGAGGATGCCGATCGCGCCGAAGAGCCCCTGCACGTAGTCGCCGAGCGAACCACCACCACGCGTCGGGGGGTTTTCGGGAAAGCCGGTGAGCGACATGAAGCCGCCCGCCGCCTGCGTGATGATGTCGTAGGACGGCCGCCGGCTCCACGGTCCCGTCTGCCCGAAGCCGGAGAGGCTCCCCACGATCAGGCCGGGCTGGTCGCGGCAGAGCCCCGCCGGATCGAATCCCCACCCTGCGAGCGTGCCGCCCGCGAAGTTCTCGACCAGCACGTCGAAGTGCGGCAGCAGGCGGCGGAGGAGCGCCCGTCCCTCCTCGTGGCGGAGGTCGAGCGTGATGCCGCGCTTGTTGCGGTTGAGCGCCAGGAAGAAGACCGGCACGTCGTTCACCGTCGGATATCCGTACCGTCCCTCGTCGCCCCCGCGCGGCGCCTCCACCTTCACGACGTCGGCGCCCAGGTCGGCGAGGATGGCGGTGCAGAACGGGCCGGCGAGAAAGCGCGTGAGGTCGAGGACGCGGACGCCGGCGAGCGCGCTCACAGGTAGGGCAGGAAGGTCTTCATGGCCGAGAGGAGCGCCTCCAGGTCGGCGTAGTCCACGAGCTCGCTGTAGAGGGTGGCGTAGGTGCCACGGATGCGCTCCCGGTCCTGCTCGTCGGGCGGCTGGGCGAGCGCCTGCTCGAGCTGCTTCAGGAGCGGCTGCGTCTGGAGCTTGGTCTCGACGGGGATCTCCTCGGAGAGCGCGATGAGGAGGCGGCTCCGCTCGATCAGCCGGCCGACGATGTACTCGTCACTCCGTTCCGCCACGCGCGCGCCTCAGTCCGCCTTCGGCTCCCGCAGCTGCCGCTTCCAGTCGAGCATGCGGGCCTTGGCTCCGGCCGCCTCCGCCTCGGGGACCATCCCGGCGGCCTGGTACATGCGAGACAGCGTCGTGTGCGCGAGCACGTCTTCCGGTGTGAGCTCGCAGAGGCGCTTGGCCGCCGCGATCGCGTCGTCGTGGCGGCCGAGGTCGTTGTAGGCGAGCGCCAGCCCCTGCCAGGCGTCGGCGTAGTCCGCGTCGAGCGCGATCGCCTCCCGGTAGGCCGCCACCGCTTCCTCGAGCTTGTCGTCCGCGACGAGGTCGACCGCCCGGTCGTAGCAATCCTCCTTGGCGGGCATGCCGCGTCCCGTAGCGAATCCCGACGGCGCCGGCAAGCGCGTTGGCCGTACGTTTGACCGCAACTGGCCATCCGCCTAGGTGACTCGCGTGACCGACGCTCTCCCGCTCGAGGCGGAGCTCACCGCCGCGATCGACGCCGTGGCCGTCGGCGGGGCCTCCCTCGACTTCGAGACGTGGGCGCTCCGCATCTTCGCACATCAGTTCGAGCGGAATGAGCCCTATCGCACCGCGTGCGAGCGCCGGGGCGTGACGCCGGCGGTGGTGGCGCGCTGGGAGGATGTTCCCCCCGTCCCGACGGCCGCCTTCCGGCATCACGAGCTCACCTGCGGACCGCCCGAGGTCGTCTTTCGCACCAGCGGCACGACCGCGGGGCCGGCGGCTCGCGGCGCGCATCTCGTCCCCCACCTGGACCTCTATCGCGCGTCGGCGCTGGCGGCCTTCCGGGAGTTCGTTCTTCCCGACGGGGCGCGACCGTCGTGCCTCTTCCTGGTTCCCGCCCCCGTGCTGCGTCCTGACTCGTCCCTCGTCCGCATGTGCGCATGGGTGGGCGAGGTGCTCGGCGGTGACCATGAGTGGCTCGTCGGCGAGGGCGGGCTCGAGATCGAGCGGACCCTCCAGCAGCTCGGCGAGTGCGCGGAACGTGGCGAGACCGTCCTCCTGGCCGGTCCGACCGCCGCCTTCGTCGATCTCTTCGACGCCTGCCGCACACGGGGTCATGCGCTCCGGCTCGGTCCGGGGAGCCGGGTCATGGACACGGGCGGGGCGAAGGGTCTTCGCCGCCCGCTCTCGCGGGCCGGGTTCTTCCGCGAGTGCTGGACCCATCTCGGCGTCGCCGGCTACTCCTGCGTGAACGAGTACGGCATGACGGAGCTCTGCTCGCAGCGCTACGACAGCGCGCTCGTCGATCGCTTCCGCGGACGGAACCTCGCGCCGCGACGGTTGCTCGCCCCGCCCTGGCTCCGCACGCGCGTGCTCGATCCCGACACGCTCGAGCCGGTCCCGCCCGGCGCGACCGGGCTCCTCTGCCACCACGACCTCGCCAACGCGGGCTCCGTGTCGGTCGTGCTGACCGAGGACCTCGGCCGAACGGTGGGCGACGACGGGATCGAGGTCGTGGGCCGGGTCGCGGGCGCGATGCCGCGGGGCTGCGGGCTCCTGCTCGCCGAGGGGGCACCCGGGTGACCCCGCCGGCGATCGAGACGAGCGCGGAGCTGCGCGCGCGCATCGACGCGGCGATGCGTGCGCGCACGCGACTCGCGACCCGACCGCTCGGCGAGACGGCGGCGGCGCTCGCCGCGGCGGCGACTGCGTGGCGCGCGAACGCCGAGCTCATCAGCGCGCTGCCTGCCGTGGCCCGCCTCGATCCCACGATGGTCGCCGCGACCCTGCCGCTGGTGGCCGAGGCGCTCGACGCCGACGCCATGGCGGCGCTGGTCGAGTCCGAGCTCGGCACGGGGGCCATCACACGGCCCGCCCCGACCGAGGTGGCACTCGTCGCGCACGTGCTCGCGAGCAACGTGCCCGCTCTGGCGCTGCCCGCGATCGCCCTCGCCTGCCTCGCGGGAGCAGCCGTGGTGGTGAAGTCCGGACGGGACGACCCACTCTCTGCGCCCGCCTTCCAGCACGCGCTCGCAGCCGTCGATCCCGACCTGGCCGCCACCGTCGTGACGGCGTACTGGCCCGGCGGCGCCTCCGAGCTCGAGGAGGTCCTGCTCGGCCGGGCCGACGTGGCGGTGCTGACGGGAAGTGAGCCGGCACTCGCGGCGCTCGCCGGCCGCGTGGGAGGGCGCGTGCTCACGCACGGCCCGCGCGCGAGCGTCGCCGCCGTCGGCCGGGATGGGCTCGAGAAGGCGGAACGCGTCGCGCACGCCGTCGCCCTCGACGTGGCGCTCTACGAGCAGCGCGGCTGTCTCTCGCCGCGCGCCGTCTACGTCGAGTCGGGCGGCCGTCTCGCCCCGCGCGACTTCGCCGAGCGCCTCGCCGCCGCCCTTGCCGGGATCACCGAGCGGCTTCCGCCCGTGTCCACCGCCGTCGAGGAGCGCGCCGCCACGCGCGTCCTCCGCGAAGGGTCGGAGTGGACTCCGGGGACCACGGTCCTGAGCGGCCCGGGCGGCACCGTCGTCTACGACGAGGACCCGTCCTTCCGGCCCACCCTGCCCGCGCGCAGTGTCCGCGTCCATCCCATCGCCTCGCTCGCCGCCCTCCCCGCGCTCCTCCCCGCCGGGCACATCGAGTGCCTGGGCCTGGCGGCGCGGGACCCGTGCGACCTCGTACCGGCACTACGGGAGCGTGGCGTCTCGCGCCTCTGCCCCGTCGGCCGGATGCAGCGACCTCCTCTCGCCTGGCCGCGGGGGCAGCATGCGCCCCTCGCAGCGCTTCTCGGCCATTCCGGCGCACTTCGGTGCACGGTGGAGACGTGAGCCTCGCCGAGCTCTTCCTCCGGCACGTGTGCCAGACGTCGCCGTCGCCCCTCGGCCTGACCGTGGCGCGGGCGCGAGGAGCGACCATCTGGGACACCGGCGGACGCGCCTACCTCGACCTCCTCGCCGGCATGGGCGTCGCGAATGTCGGTCACACGCATCCCGAGGTGGTGGCGGCCGTGACCGCCCAGGCCGCCCGTCATCTGCACGTGATGGTCTACGGCGAGCTGGTGCAGGAGCCGCAGGTGCGGCTTGCCGCACGCCTCGCCGACCACCTCGGCCCCTCCCTCGACGTCGTCTACTTCACCTCCAGCGGCGCCGAGGCGATCGAGGGCGCCCTCAAGACGTCGCGCAAGTATACCGGGCGGACCCGGCTCCTCGCCTTCGAGGGCGGCTTTCACGGCGACACGTTCGGCGCGCTCTCGATCGGCGGCAATCCAATCTACCGCATCCCCTTCGAGCCGCTCCTTCCGGACGTCGGGTGGCTGCCCTTCGACGATCCGGCGGCGCTCGCCGCCATCGACGACACGACCGCCGCGGTCGTCGTCGAGCCCGTCCAGGCGGAAGCGGGCGTGCGCATCCCCTCCCCGGGTTTCCTCCCCGCCCTCCGCCGGCGCTGCGACGAGACGGGAGCACTCCTCGTACTGGACGAGGTCGTAACCGCGTTCGGCCGGACGGGTCGGCTGTTCGCCCACCAGGCGGCGGGGATCGTGCCCGATCTCCTCGTGCTCGCCAAGGCGCTCGGCGGCGGCCTCCCGCTCGGCGCGTTCGTCGGGCGCCGCGAGCTGATGGCCACGCTCGCCCACGACCCGCCGCTCGCGCACGTCACCACCTTCGGAGGGCACCCGCTATCGTGCGCCGCGGGGCTCGCCGCCCTGGACGTTCTCCTGCGCGACGACCTCGCCGCGCGTGCGGCCGCGCTCGGCGCCCGCCTGCGCGCGGAGCTCGGCGCCCTCGTGGGCCGCGGCGGGCTGGTCGCCGTCCGCGGGGTCGGCCTCCTTCTCGGTCTCGAGTTCGCCCGCGCGGATCTCTGTGCCGCGTTCACGCATCGCGCGCTGGAGCAGGAGCTCATTCTCGGCTGGACCCTCCACCGGGACACGGTCGTCCGTCTCGCGCCGCCGCTGGTCCTGAGCGACGCGGAAGCCGACGCGGCGGTCACCCGCATCGGGCGCGCCCTCGGCGGCCCGACGCTCGTGTGATCGAGGCCCTCGACAGCCGCGCATCGCAGTGCGACACGACCGTGCGATGCGACTCTACGACTACCTTCCGTCCGGCAACGGCTACAAGGTGCGCCTCCTCCTGCGCCAGCTCCGCCTGCCCTTCGAGCTGATCGAGGTCGATATCCTCGCGGGCGCATCGCGGACCCCGGAATTCCTCGGGAAGAACCCGAACGGTCGAATTCCCGTGCTCGAGGTCCATGCCGGGGTCTTTCTCGCGGAGTCGAACGCCATCCTCTCCTACCTTGCCGACGACACCCCCTTCCTCCCGCGCGATCGGCTGGAGCGCGCACGGGTGTTCCAGTGGATGTTCTTCGAGCAGTACAGCCACGAGCCCAACATCGCGACCGTGCGCTTCTGGCTGACGCATCTCGGCTTGAATGACGAGCGTCGCGCCCAGCTGGAGCAGAAGCGGACGCTCGGCTACGCGGCGCTCGGCGTGATGGAGGGTCACCTCGCGAGCCGGGAGTTCTTCGTCGGCGACCGCTACTCGATCGCCGACATTGCCCTCTACGCGTACACTCACGTCGCCGACGAGGGCGGCTTCGACCTGAGCCGCTTTCCCGCGGTGCTGGGTTGGCTCGAGCGCGTCCGGCGGCAGCCCGGCCACGTCCCCATCACGCAAAAGGACTAGGCCGTTCTGATGCGGCGCGCCGTCGACATCGACCCCGTGCCTACCCGCGATTCTCATTGACGGAGGCTTCGTCGCCGGCGTAGTTAGCCGGGAACGCAGTCGAATGAGGAAGTCGGTGAGGGTCGTGGACCGGTGCAGGAGCCGAGCGACGTAGCCCTACCCGAACCGTCCGATCTCTTCGCGAACCACTCTCAAGGAGGACAGTCCATGCAGCGTCGGGTTCGATTTCTGGCGTCTCTGCCCATCCTCGCCGTGCTCCTCGTACCGGCAGTCGTCCGGGCGACGGACATCACCGGTCTGCCGATCACGCAGACGCTGACGTTCGCCGGCCTCTCGGCGCCGGCGGACGTCGTGCGAGACTCGCACGGCATCCCGCACGTGTATGCCTCGAACCTGAACGACGCCGCCCTCGCGCTGGGATACGTGCACGCGACCGATCGCCTGTTCCAGATGGACATCTTCCGCCGCATCCCCAGCGGGACGGTCTCGGAGCTCCTGGGCTTTCCGGACTTCCAGATCGGCTCACCCGTAACGGCGCCGCCGTTCCCGGGCAACATCGGCAACGTGACCCAGGATCTCTTCTTCAAGACGCTCGGTCTCCGCCGCGCGGCGGTCGACTCCTTCAACGCCCTGTCCCCGTCGGTGCAGAGCGCGCTCGAATCCTACGCGCGCGGCGTGAACGAGGTCATCGGGCTCGCCAACGCGACCGGCAACTTGCCGCCCGAGTACGTCTCGCTCAACATCTCGCACATCGAGCCGTGGGTGCCGGTCGACTCGGTGGTCTTCGGGAAGCTGCAGGCGTTTCAGCTCTCCTTCGACTTCGACGACGGCCTGACGGGCGATCTCGCGAGCGTGACGGGGGCCCTCGGGCCGGCAACCGGCGAGACCGCCTTCTACCAGGATCTGGCGCGCAGCGAGCCGGCGGAGAACGCCTTCACGGTGCCGGACGGCAACGGAACGCCGATCCCCCTGGCGGCGAATGTCGCGCCCCGGAAGACCATGGTAGCGAGCGCGGCGGGGACCCGGAAGCGCGCGACGACGCTGCAGTCGCCGGCACACGGAAGGTTACCGGCAAGCACCGCGGCGCGGCTCGCGGCCGTGGCAACCCGCAAGGAGGCGGTGCGGAAGGCAAACGAGTTCATCGCCAAGCTGCTGGAACAGCCTGCCATGCGCGCCATTCGCGAGCGCGGTGTGCTCGGTTCGAACGAGTGGGCGGTCGACGGCACGGTCACCAACAGCGGCCACCCGATCCTTGCCAACGATCCGCACCTCGGCCTCGGCAGTCCGGCGACCTTCTACGAGCTGCACATCAACACGAAGGACCGGGGCGGCGACACCAACGTCACCGGCATCGGCTTCGCCGGCGCCCCGGGGGTGGTGCAGGGGCACAACGAGGACATCGCCTGGGGATCGACGACCAATCCGACGGACGTGACCGACTGGTATCTCGAGGACATCTCGAGCGACGCGAACGGCAACCTCTTCAGCCATTACCTCGGCAATCCGGAGCCGATCACCCAGCTGCCGCTGCAGGTGAAGGTCAACGTCGACAACGGCAACGAGACGGCCAGCGAGCGCCAGGTCCTCTCGTTCGCCGCCGGCATCCCCATCGCGAACGTCAAGGGCGTGATCGACGTGACCGGACTCCTCGCGCAGTTCGTGCCGCCCAAGGTGCTGGTGGTCGGACGCCACGGACCGATCTTCCCACAGACCCTGTCGCCCTTTCCCTTCCCCCCCAACCACACCGGCGGCGCCGCCGTGTCGATCCAGTTCACCGGGCTCTTCCCCACCCGCGAGCTGGAGACCTTCTTCATCTGGGACAAGGCGACGAACCTGACCGAGTTCAAGACCGGCCTCCAGGCCTTCGACTTCGGCTCGCAGAACTGGAGCTACGAGGACACCGCCGGCAACATCGCCTACTTCGCGAGCGGGGAGTTCCCCGTGCGTGAGGACATCGCAGCCGGCGCGATCTCTGGGAATCCACCCTGGGTGTTCCGCAACGGGACCGGTGGCAACGAGTGGAAGGCGCTGGTCGGTCCGCCGCCTGCCGACCAGGCCGTGCCCTACGAGATCGTCCCGACGGCCGACATTCCCCACATCGAGAATCCCCCCGCACACTTCTTCGTCAGCGCCAACAACGACCCGATCGGCAACACCGCCGACAACGATCCGCTCAACGAGGCGCTGGCCGGCACGGCGCCGTATCTCAGCCGCGACTACGACGAGTTCCGGGCGGCGCGGATCACCGAGCTCATCAAGAGCGAGCTGAACCTGATCCCGACCCCGCCGGGCACTCCCGCGGGCGACGGCACGATCTCGTTCGCCGACATGCAACGCATGCAGGCCGACGTGAACCAGCTCGACGGCCGGCGCCTCGCCAAGTACTTCGTGACCGCCGTCACCAACGCCCAGGGTGGCGGCGCGCCGCCGGAGCTCTCCTCGCTCCTGAACTCCCGCATTCTGGACGCGAAGGCGCGGCTCTCGGCGTGGACCTACAACACCCCGGCGGGCTTCAACACCACCGGTGATCCGGGTGTGCCCACGGCGCAGGACCTCATCGACAGCGTCGCGACCACGATCTACAACGTCGCGCTCGGTCGCCTGGTCGCGAACACGTTCGACGCCACGCTCGCCACCAACGGCATCGGCTTCCGCCAGGGGACGAGCAGCGCGCTGCGCGGCCTGCTCCGCCTCCTCGACAAGGTGCCGTTCACCGGCGTCGGCGCCTCGGGCCTCAACTTCTTCGACGACCCGAGCGTCTCGCTCTCGGCCGCGAACGAGCGCGACATCATCCTGGTGAAGAGCCTGCAGCAAGGGCTCGACCTCCTCGGCGGCGGCAACTTCACGGACGCCTATGCCCTCTCCCAGAACGTCGACGACTACCTCTGGGGCAAGGTGCACTACCTGATCTTCCAGAGCTTCCTCGACGGCGCCCTGAACAACACGCACATTCCGGGCGGCGGCGCCTACAGCATTCCGCCGCAGCCGTCACCCTTCCCGCCGGGCTACCCGACCGACGGCAGCCGCTTCACCGTCGACGTCGCCAACTTCAGCCTCCGGCCCACGACCGAGAACGATCTCGCCTTCGGCAGCGGCCCCAACCGGCGGAGCGTCGTCGAGATGGGCCCCACCGGGCCCGTCCAGGCGAAGAACGTCATCCCGGGCGGCGAGGACGGGGTGGTCGGGCATCCGCACTACGGCGATCAGATCAACGACTGGCTCTCCAACCAGACCCACGACACGCTCCTCGCCACCGCCGACGTGGTCAGCGACGCGCAGACGCGCACCAACTTCCCGAACTTCCGCTGCACCGACAGCGGCGTCGGTCGCTGCGTCCCCGGCAAGGGCAACCGGACCACCGAATGTGCAGCCGAGTTCTTCGTCAACAACGCCCCGGTGGACGAGCTCGCCATCCGGATGGCGACCATCACCGTCACCGACGGCGGCGCGGGCGACCTCGACGCCACCGCGAACGGCTCCTGTGTCGTCCAGCTCATGGTCTGCATCAACAACAACGACCCGCGCCTCACCGACGCCGGAGGGGCGCAGTGCCAGAGCCCCAACGTCGCGAGCTACCAGCTCAAGCGGCCGCTTCCCGACGTCGGACGGGACGAGGACAAGGCGAACGGGGCGGCCATCCTCGCCACCCTGGGCTCACTCGGCCCGTCGTCGGCCAGCGGGCCCCACGCGGCCACGCTCACCTTCACGCCGGCGGTGACGGCCCAGGACTCCTGCGTCGACACCTTCGTCGTGATCCCGATCCACAATGGCCGTCCGACGAAGAAGTTCTTCAAGAGC
>DATILR010000102.1:0-12484 GCA_035476275.1 Binatus sp. (SeqCode)
CTGGCGCTGCGGCGGGGGCGACGACGCGATCGTCGACGCGCTCACGCGCGACGACGTCGGTGATACCGACGACCGCGGAGGTGTGTCCGGAATTCACGGCGTGGCGTTGTGCGCCATCATGGAAGGAGCGACAACCGGGGAAAGTGGTAATGACTCAGTTTGAGGTTGCATAGGCGCGCCCACTTCCTAGCCTCGCCTGACCGCTCTGGCATCATACGGCCATGCCAAAGCGTTCTGGTACGAAGGTCGTACGGCTCCGCAAGCGCCGGGACGTGAACCAGATGGCCCGGGCCGTCATTGCGCATGTCGAGCGAATGGCCGAGGAGCACCCCGGAAAGAACCCCGCTGCCGTCGCCCTGGGCCGCAAAGGCGGCCTCAAGGGTCGGGCTCTTTGAGTTTGGTCGATTCAAAGTTTGCCGCAATTCCGCGTCAGCGGGCGAAAACATCAGCTTCGCACGGTCGGGCAGGTCGGGGTGCTTGGAGCACGTGATGCTGGTCGGCCGCAGCTCCACCAGGGCATCGCCCGGCCCGAAGCGCTGGACGACGTGGCGCTGCAGGCCCGTTCGTCCGCTGCGGGCGCGCACCAGCCAGTGGCGGTCACCGGCGGGGGCGGCCAGGGCATGGAACAGCGCGTAGCTGCAGATAGCTACTCGTCTGAGCGAGTACCTCGTGCGCTACTTTAGGAAGCCGACGGGCCATCGCGCCGGAACGTATGGGGCAGGGGAGTATGGCGCGGGCGCTGGAGGCTGAACGCGAAACTGGCTGGGCCGGTCGACTGGGCCGGTCAGACGGTGCGCGACCGTTCCGAACGATGCGGAAGGCAGGAGCGGAACCGCTGATTTCGTGGACGCTTGCGCATGGTTGCGGACGGTGCGCACACCCCGCGACGTCATGGCATTCAAGAGGTCGAGGGTTCGACTCCCTTCGGCTCCACTCCTGCCATTCCGCATTGTTAGCGAGCCCCCAACTCAACCGCCGCGCGGTCGCGGCCCCTTGATTTTGCTGGGGCCTGGGCCGGAACTGGGCCGGTTCCTTCTTCGGGCGTCGGGAAGAGCCTGATCGGCGTCGGCTTCCCGCGCTAGTCGCTCGCCTGCTTGCCGGCGCGGCGGAGGTCGGCGAAGTCGATGATCACGATGGCGCGCGAGGTCCGGACCTGCTCAATGGTACCCCCACGGAAAGGAGCCGCCGATGGAGAGCACGATCACCGAGATCGCACCCGACACCTACCGCATCTCGACGTTCCATCCCGGATACAAGATGCAGTTCAATCAGTTCCTGGTGAAGGACGCCGAGCCGTTCCTCATGCACACGGCTTTCCGGAAGATGTTCCCGGTCACGCGCGACGCGGTGGCCCGCGTGATCGATCCCGCGGCGCTGCGCTGGATCGGCTTCAGCCACTTCGAGTCCGACGAGTGCGGAGCGCTCAACGAGTGGTTTCGGGTGGCGCCGCGGGCCGAGGCGGTGTGCAGCTTCGTCGGCAAGACCGTGATGCTCGACGACTTCGCCGATCGTGAAGTCCGGGCCCTCGCCGACGGCGAGGCGCTCGACGTCGGGCGCCATCGCCTCGAATTCCTGGCGACGCCACACGTGCCGCACTGCTGGGACGCGGGTCTGTTCTTCGACCGCACCGCGCGCACCCTCTTCTGCTCCGACCTGTTCTTCCACCCGGGCGACCCCGCACCCGTCACCACATCGGATGTCGTGGGCCCGGCGAAGGAGTCGATCGTCAGGGGCCTGTCCGGCCCGATGCGCAACGACATGCCGTTCACACCCTACACCGAAGCCACCCTCGAACGGCTCGCGGGCCTGGTGCCACGAACCCTCGCGCTCATGCACGGCTCGACGTTCACGGGCGACGGCGCCGCGGCCATCCGCGCGCTCGCGCGGGTGATCGCGGACACGCTCGGACCTCAACCCGCGGGCTGAGTCTCAGATCGCTCACGCCGGACCAGGGACCGCCGGCTCGGAGTAGCCCGGGGGCGGGTCGCGCGGCGCGCGTTTACGAAGACCGTCTCGGCCTCTAGCCTGGCCTTGGCCCCCAGATTTAGATTCGAGCAGCCGAGCGGCGCGACGCCTGCTTGCCAACGGACCCCGGTGGAGGTTACAGCAGCCCCCGAGGGACTCCACCCGTCGATCCGGGACAATGTCGGCCGACACGTCGAAACGCCCGGAAGGCATGACAGTTCTGGTCCTCGAGGTCCTGCGTCCCTACCGCGGCTGGCTCGTCATCGTGCTCGTCGCCATGGTCGTCGAGACGGCCATGAACCTCGCCGCGCCGTGGCCGCTGAAGGTCGTGATCGACAACGCGGTCGGGCATCATCCCGCGCCCGAGTGGCTGATCCGGCTGCTCGGCCCGTCGCTGGTCGACAATCGCATCGCGCTGGCGGCCGTGGCGGCGTTCAGCGCGGTGCTCTTCGCCGCCGTCGGCGCCATCGCCTCGTACGTCGACAACTACTACACCGAGAGCGTCGGTCAGTGGGTGGCCAACGACCTCCGCCTACGGGTCTACGATCATCTCGAGCACCTGTCGCTCAACTACTACGACACCCACCAGACCGGGACGCTCCTCAGCACCATCACCGACGACGTGTCGACGATCCAGGATTTCGCCTCGTCGGCGACGCTGGGCATCCTCGTCGACCTCATGACGATCATCGGGATGCTCGGCCTGATGCTCTGGCTCAACTGGGACTTCACGCTCGTCGCCGTCGCGGTCATGCCGTTCGTGCTGCTCTTCGTGGCGCGGTTCAAGAAGGCGGTGAAGAAAGCGACCCATGAGGTGCGGCGACGGCAGAGCGACATCGTCGCGGTGCTCCAGCAGGGTCTCGAGTCGATGCGGGTGGTGGAGGCCTTCGGGCGCCAGGAACTCGAGGAAGCCCGTCTGAGCGATGTCAGCCGCGCGACGGTGGAAGCGGCGCTCAAGGCGCGGCGGATCAAGTCGCTCCTCTCCCCTGTGGTCTCGGTGATCGTCGCACTCTGCGCGGCCTTCGTCCTCTGGCGGGGAGCGGGCCTCATCCTCGCCGGCACGATGACGATCGGCTCGTTGACCGTGTTCCTCTCCTACCTGCAGAAGTTCTTCAAGCCGGTGCAGGACCTCGCCAAGATGACCAACACCATCGCGCAGGCGATGGTGGGCGTCGATCGGATACGGGCGATCCTCGATATCGACATGAGCATTCCGGAGCGGCCGGACAGCCGCGACCCGGGTCCGCTCAAGGGCGGGCTCGCGTTCGAGCACGTGGCCTTCTCCTACCACCCGGATGCTCCCGTCCTGAAGGACGTCACCTTCTCGATCGCGCCGGGTCAGTTCCTCGGCGTCGTCGGGGTGACCGGGGGCGGCAAGTCCACCATCGTGAGTCTGATTCCCCGCTTCTACGATCCGACGGCCGGTCGCATCCTGATCGACGGAGCCGACGTCCGCGACTACAAGGTGAAGGGTCTCCGCGACCAGATCGGCTTCGTGCTGCAGGACACCGTGCTCTTCCGCGGGACGATCCGCGAGAACATCGCCTATGGACGACCCGATGCCACCGAGACCGAAATCGTCGAGTCTGCGAAGCTCGCCAACGCGCACGAGTTCATCGATAAGATGCCGCAAGGGTACGACACCCCGGTGGGCGAACGGGGGCTCACCCTCTCCGGCGGCCAGCGGCAGCGGATCGGCATCGCCCGCGCGCTCATCCGGGACTCCCCGATCCTCATCCTCGACGAGCCGACAGCCGCCCTCGACAGCGAGTCCGAGAAATTGGTGATGGACGGTCTCGAGCGCCTGATGAAGGGGCGGACGGTCATCACCATCGCCCATCGGTTGAGCACGATCCGGGACGCCCACAAGATCATCGTCCTGAAGGACGGGGTGGTAGCGGAGCAAGGCACGCACGCGGAGCTTCTTGCCCTGGACGGAGTCTACGCCGGCCTCCATCGCGTCCAGAGCGGTGGGGAAGAAACTCCGGCGCCTGCTGCCAGCGCGAGCGCCTGAAGTGGAGCTTGCATGTCGCGATCCCTGATTGTTCTCCCCGACGACTCCGCCGAGCCCATCTTGAAGGCGATCGCCGGCGCCAGGAAGACGTTGCGCGTCAAGATGTTCGTCTTCTCGGATCCGAGGTTGCTCGCGGCCGCCATCGACGCCAAGCGGCGCGGGGTGAAGGTTCGGGTGATGCTCAATCCCGCGCGGCGCAGCGGCGAGGAGGACAACGAGCCGACCCGCAGGGCCCTCGAGAAGGCGGACATCGAGGTGAAGGACGCCAATCCGGCCTTCGATCTCACGCACGAGAAGTCGATGGTGGTCGACGACGCGACGGCGTTCGTGAAGTCGCTCAACTGGGCGACGGAGAACCTGACCGAGACGCGCGACTACGCGATCGTCACCGAGCATGACCACGAGGTGAACGAGATCATCGCGGGCTTCGAGGCCGATTGGCACCGGAAGAAGTTCGAACCGGGCGCCAAGACGCACCTCATCTGGTGTCCGGGCGGGCGTGACGAGATCTGCCGCTTCATCGACGAGGCCAAGCACCATCTCTTCGTCCAGAACGAGCGGTACCAGGACGCGGTCATCATCGAGCGGCTGGTCCGGGCGGCGCGGCGCGGCGTGAAGGTCCACGTCATGGCACGCCCGCCCCACACCCTGAAGAAGGACAAGCTCGTCGAGGGCGTCGGGGGCATGCGGATCATGGACGACGTCGGGATCAAGACCCACAAGCTGAAACACCTGAAGCTCCACGGGAAGATGCTCCTCGCCGACGGTGTCGCCGCCATCGTGGGCTCGATCAACTTCGCCCCCGGGAGCCTCGATGGACGTCGCGAGCTGGCCATCGAGGTGCGGGACGACAAGGTCGTGAAGCAGCTGCACAAGGTCGCCAAGCACGACTGGGAGCACTCCCATCCGCTCGACCTCTCGGACGAGGGGCTGCTCGCCGACCTCGAAGATCGCATCGAAGGCAGCGCCGAGACGCTCGCGCTCGACGACAAGGGACGAAAGACGACGAAGAAGAAGGGCTGAGCGCGGCGATCACGGAAGACATCGGCGCGCTGTCGGTTCGCAGCCGGTCTTCGAGCCCTTGTATCCCGGGAGTCCGCAGGCCTCTGGAGACAAGGCCAGCTCCTTCGCCTTGCTGATCGCGGCTTCGAAGTCGGACCCGATCTCCACCCGCGAGCGAAAGAAGTTCGCCCACCAGAATTCCAGGAACAAGACGTCGTGCTTCGGCTTGGCGAAGCCCCCTTCGTCCTGGACGCTCGCGGCAAGGCTTCGATACGGGTCATCCTTCAAATCGGCGATGCTCTCCGGCAAGGCGGAGGGACCGCGGGGACCGCGCCCGTTCTCGTCGCAGAGCAGGACCCAGCCGTTGCGTGTCATCGTTCCCCAGAAGTCATCCGAGGATGAGAGATTCGCCTTGACGGTGGCGTAGGTGCGATCGATGCTGTCGAGCATCAGTGCACGGACCAGATGATGTCGATCCACGAGATAGAGCTTCCCGCCTGGTGCGACGACGATGGGCACGCGCTTCTCGCGCAGGAGCCGGTCGCGTTGGTCGAGCGTCTTCTCCGCGATGTCCCTGGCCCTGCGTTCGACGGCGCGGGTTCCGATCGCCAGCTGCGTCGGGTGCAGCGCCTTCACGTCGACGACGCATCGCTCGCCAGCCTTGGACGACACCGTGCAGGCCGCCTCGTCACCGACGCCCGCGCGGAGCGCATCCGCCCGCACGAGCAACCACACGAACGCAATGGGGATGCATCGGCTCCTGGCGCGTGGGGCCAGCATGGACGCGAGCTGTTCAGGCTCGTTGGTGCGGGCTGAGCGTCACGTCCTGCGCCGCCTCGACGCGCCCTCGACGCCGTCTCAAGGCCAAGATCTGCAGGCCCAGCTCCTCGAGGTGGGCGGCGAAGAGCTCGGGGTCGTCGAACATCCAGTCGTGGTCGATGCGGCCGTAGCCCGGCGGTGGCGTGGCCACGGTGAAGGTGGCCTGTATGTCGCGGGCGAACGCCTGCCCGTCGGAACGGAGGAGAAGCGTGTCCCGTTCGGCCCACAGCACATGGCAGGGAATACCGGCGGCCACGATGGCGTCGATGGCCTCCTTGCGATCGCTCGTGAAGCCCCACCACGCCGCCCGAACCAACTGCAGAGGATGAGTCGTGAACGAGCGGAAGAACGCTGTCGCCGCCGGCACGCTCGCCATCCGGAGCAGTCCGAGCGGATTGCGCAGCGCCTCCTCGGCGAGACGGAACTCACGCCGATCCCCCAACGTGTCACCGAAGACGCACTCGACCACCCGCTCGGGATGGCGGGCGGCGAAGCCCAGCTCGAGGCCGCCGCCGAAGGAGTGGCCGAGCAGGCTCATGCGTTCGACGCCTCGCTCGCCGAGAGTGAGCTCGAGGCACTCGAGCGCGTGCTCGAAGCTCCAGGGCTCGGGCAAGGCGAAGATGGCGGGGATCACCACCCGGACACGGTCGGCCAACAGCTGAGCCAAGGGCAGGTACGTCTCGGGCTGCATTGCGTAGCCGTGCAGCAGGACGAGGGGCAACCCCTCGCCGGTGTCGAGGCAGCGCAGCGGTCGGGCCTTCGAGCTCGGCATTCCTTCAGAATGCGAGGAGGGGAACTAGACCCCGCCGGCCACGTCGAAAAAGCAAACGTCTTCGCGGGGGCAGCTGGCATGAGCGGGCGTCAGCGGCCATGGGTTGGACCTGCTAGGTCAATCTTCCCCGGGGGGAAAGAGGGGCATCCTGGTCGTCCTCGAGCGCGAAAGCGCCTCACCCGCCGAGCTCCTCGATCTGATCTTCACCTCGCCGGGGCGAGACCCGGAAAGAGCCACGTGATCTGATCGCTTAACGCAGCAGAACCGCGTCGTCGACTGAGGCACCTCCCTTGGCTGAGCAAGGCGACGCTACCGGGTAGCGAACCCGCTCCCCGGCGCGGTCCCTGCCGCCTCGCCAAGTCCTCACGTGTTGCGGGGTCGGCCGCTCGCAGAAGGCAGTGATTGCGAGACCTCCAGTGGTCTCGGATGATCCCGAAGTAGGTGACCAATGTTGCCAGGAAGACGCAGAGTAGCCCCCTCATTGAAGTGGCAGTCCTTGGCTATCCTCCTCGCTCTAGGGCTGTCGGCAGCCTGTAGCTCACCCGAGTGTCGAGCGCGCCTGCACTGGCAGGGGAGAGGCGAGACGTTCCGCGTCTACGGCTGCCCCGCCCCGGACTGTGCTGGCCGGCGACTTCTCAGCACGGTGGTCGCAGCCGACGCGTGCCGCGGTGAAGATTGCGAAGCCACCGTGACGACCGCTGAACCCTGGGTCGCTGTGGCCGCCGTCCAGGTAGGGGGCGAGGCCCTGAGTGCGCCTCTGCCAGGATGCAAGCCTTTGCGCGAATGACTTCGCGCTACGTGCGCGACGCCGCCGACGGGCTCACGTCTCGCGAGCCGGACGGGAGCCCGGGGAACGTCAAGCGCAAGCCGCTTTAGGCCTTTTCGTATCTGTCGTGGTGGCGCCACCAGTAGGTGGGTTCGTTGCGGCCCTTGGGGGCGCGATCGAGCCATTGGTAGCCGCCCCAGAGACCGTCGAGGCCACGCGCGAAGGCGGAATAGCTCTGGTAGACGGTGCCGTCTTCCAGCACGAAGGCGCTCATCCCCGGGCGCTCGCGCGCGTAGGTGGCGGGGTCGGTGCCGGTCACCTGGGCGCCGATATTGGGGCCACTGCCTTTCGGAGGCGTGTAGGCGGGCTGGGGACGATAATTATATTCGGTGCCGCCTTCGCGTTGCTGCTCCTCGGTCAGCGACGTGGCGAAGTCCCAGTTGAAGTCGCTGTCGAACGAGGAGGCCCAGGGGAAGGTCCAGCCCATGCGCTGCCTGAAGGCCTGCAGCTTGGCCAGCGGGGCGCGGGAGATGGCCCAGAGCATCACGTCATGGTTGGCGAGATGGACGGCGAAACCGTTGAAGCCGTCAGCGATCGCCGAGCAGGACGGGCAGCCGGCGGCGTAGTCGGGGCCGAACATGAAATGGTAGACGAGCAGCTGCGAGCGGCCCTTGAACAGGTCGGCGAGCGTGGCGCTGCCTTCGTCGGTGTCGAAGCGATACTTCTTGTCGATCTTTACCCAGGGCAGCTCCTGGCGCCGGCGCGCCAGCTCGTCGCTGCGGTGGGTCAAATCCTTCTCGGCCTCGAGCAGGTCGAGGCGCTCGGCGAGCCATTGTTCGCGTGTGGCAGTCCTATGAGTCGGCATCGCTTTGCTCTCCTTCGGTGGCGATGGTGACGAGATCGTGGACCTTCCTCTTCCAGCCTTCGCCATGTTGCGGTAGGCCGTCTCATTGCGCGGCAGGACGAAGCCGGAGTGCACAAGGCGAACGCGTCTGCCGCCCGTTTCCCTGGCAAGGGTGAAGGTGACGACGTCGAGCGGCGCACCGTAGCCGACATTGCCTTCATGGCCGCCCTTCCAGGCATAGACGAGGCGCTCGTTCGGGACGACCTCTAGCACCTGGCAGTGGATGAGGATAGCCGGTATTAGCGCCACCATTTATCAAAGCCTCGGGACTAAGGACGAGAAACGGGCATGAAGAAGAGCGGGGCGCAGAAAAGCAACTCTCCTTCTCAGCTGATAGACGCGAGAATCAAGGAGCTAGGCGACTGGCGGGGCAAGATGCTCAGCCGGCTCCGTACCTTGGTCAAGGAAGCCGATCCCGAAGTCGTCGAGGAGTGGAAGTGGAGCGTTCCCGTGTGGTCGCACGACGGATTGATCTGCACAGGCGAGACTTACAAGAACGTCGTGAAGATGACCTTCGCCAAAGGGGCGGCTCTGAAGGACCCTTCGGGCCTCTTCAACTCCAGTCTTGACGGGAACACAAGGCGTGCCATCGACTTCCACGAGGGCGAGAAGATAGACGAGGAGGCGTTGAAGACTCTCGTTCGCGCCGCCGTGACCCTGAACAAGTCCACAGCCCAAAGCTAATCCACGGAATGGGGATAGGCCGCATGGCCGGCCCTTCCGAACGTCCGAGAAGGTACGTTAAATCCCGCGTTCGCTACTGGCAGGCCGGGGAGATAGGGTGGCGGCGATGAAGCTCCTTGCGACGATGTGCGACGTGCCGTTCCTGTTCGTCGGCGTCCACGCTCGGCGCTGCGAGCGGCGGCTGCCCGGCACCGTCCGCGTCGGCGGGTGGCGCGTGGGCGGTGGAGGCGGCAATTGACGGAGGGGCCGTCGGACACCCGTCGCCACCGAGAGCGGACGGCATGACGAATGACACGACGATGGGGCGGGCGCCCTTCGAGCGGTGCGCGGACTGCGACGTGGAGCTCGCGAGCCAGATCTGCCGCGAGGTGGTCGGATTGTGCCGGGGATGCTCAGCCGCCCTCGTCCGCGGCTATATGGCCGAGCTGCGTGACCCCCGCCGGGCCGACAGGCTCGCGCCCGAGGCGCCCACCTGCTGCGTCGATCTCGACTGCGGCAAGCCGCTTGGCCCCGCGCCGGCCGCGCTCGCGCTCGAGCCGGGGCTCTGCACCGACTGCTTCCTCCTGCTCGCGTCCGCCTGGGTCGGGGTCCGCCGCCTCGCGAGGGGGCTGGGGCCGGCCCGCCTCGACTCCTAGCTCCGGCGGCGCACGCTCGCTCGCCGCGGGCGCGATCTTCCGCCGATCGCTTCGTCGAGGCTCAGGCCGTGTTCGGCTCTGCGTCGAGCATCTGTCTCTCAGACCATGGGACGCCCAAAAGGCCACGCCCGGCTGCTCCTCACTCTCGCACTGCCGCCCTAACGCGCCTCGGTACACGGATCGGCGATCGGTGCTTGCCATGATGAAGGCTGCTTGTGGCGCTCCGCGGCCGACGCCGTCCGGAGCAGCAGAAGACAGGCGCCGACCGTCGGTACCCGTATTGTCGCTGCCTCGAACGTAGCGCATCCTGTCGGCATGACGTTGAGCACGACAGCACGGCTGGGTCCCCATTCCGTGCGCCGGATCGGCTTCGGCGCCATGCAGCTCGCCGGCCCGGGCGTCTTCGGACCGCCACGCGATCCCAACGGTGCCCGCGCGGTCCTGCGCCGCGCGGTCGAGCTCGGCGTCGACCACATCGACACGGCGCAGTACTACGGGCCAGACGTCGTCAACGACCTGATTCGCGAGACGCTCCATCCCTACCCCGAGGGGCTGCGGCTCGTGACGAAGGTCGGCGGGCGCCGTGACGACCAGGGCGCATGGCTGCCGGCGCAGCGGCCGGAGGAGCTGCGCGCGGGCGTCGAGGACAACCTGCGCTCGCTGCGCGTCGACCGCATCGACCTCGTCAACCTGCGCCTGCTCGACGGCGACGGGGCGCCGGCGGTCCCGCTCGCGGACCAGCTCGGCGCGCTCGAGGACCTGCGCCGCGAGGGCAAGCTCGAGCTGATCGGCTTGAGCAACGTGACGCGCCCGCAGGTCGAGCAGGCTTTCGAGCTCGTCGACATCGCCGGAGTGCAGAACGGCTACAGCATCGTCGACCGCACCGGCGAGGACGTCCTCCGTCTCTGCGCGGAGCGCGACATGGCCTTCGTGCCGTTCTTCCCGCTCGGCTCGGCATTCACGGGCGGCCCGGCGAAGCTCGCCGCCGACCCCGCGATCGCGCGCGTCGCCGCCAAGCACGACGCGACGCCATCGCAGATCGCCCTCGCCTGGCTGCTCCACCGCGACGAGCGCATCCTGCTCATCCCGGGCACGTCGTCCGTCGCGCACCTCGAAGAGAACCTCGCGGCCGCCGGCGTCGCGCTCGACGTCGACGACCTGGCAGCGCTCGAAGAGGTCCAGCCCGCCGGCAACCCGCTCGCGGCTGTGAGGCACGACTGAGCGCGTGACCGCGTGCGCCGGTCGTCGTGCGGCGCCGAGTGCCTCGCGACGCCGATGACCTACTGACCGCGGTTTGAAGGCAGGTTAGTCGACCTCGTCCTCTTCCTGCGCGATTCGACGCTTCGCCCGCCTGCTCCCGGCAGGCCCGGCATGTCACGGCGAAGGCCACGACGGTGTGACCTGCCACGGCGGCGCGGCGAGGCAAGCCAGCAAAGGTGGCGGCCGTGCTCCGGCTTGCAGCGAAAGGGCCACCCCGGTACGCAACTTGGTGAAATGCGGCTCGTGGGCGGGGTTCTCTTGCTGACGATCTCTGGACTCCTCCTGTTGATGCCCATTCTGCTCAATTTTGGGATGGCTGCCGCTGTCCTTGTTGCCTTGTCGGCGATCTGGGCCGTCCTGATGGTGATAGCCGGCAGACTAGGGGCCACCCGACGCTCTCTCCCGCTCCCGGCACGTTCCGAAACCGAGGATACTTCGAGCACTTGGACGATGGGCGAAAGCCCGCCTTCGCGCAATGCCGACTGAGCCCCGGGACGGCGGCGAGGGCTTGCCCCGCCGCGAAGCCCGGACGTATACGCCGGGGCATGCCGATCACCGTCGTGTTCGAGGACACCGTCGCCACCATCGACGGGGAGGCCCATGGCGACGATCTGTGGGTCTCGCCCGCGGAGCTCGCGCCCGCGCTCGGCTGGGAGGTGAAGCCCGAGGGACTCTGCCGCGGCCCGATCTGCATCCCCGTGCCCTCGCGCCGCGACGAGCTCGTCCGCGCGGACGGCGCCGTCAACGTCGCGGCCCTCGCGCGCCGTCGCGGCCAGGCCGTCGTCCACGACGCGGGCGGTAGCGCCTGGGTCTGCGGCGCGACGGGTGAGGTCCGGACCGCGACGGCGCGCTCCCTCGAGGCGCCCGACTTCACGCTCCCTGACCTCGACGGCCGCCCCCACACGCTCTCGGCGTTTCGCGGCCGCAAGGTGCTCCTCAACTCGTGGGCCTCGTGGTGAGGCTGCCGCATGGACCTGCCGGTCTGGCAGGCACTCCATGAGGAGCTCCAGGAGCGCGGCTTCACCGTCATCACGGTCGCGATGGACAGCGGCGGCGCGGCGGACGCGCGGCAGTGGATCGAGGCCGCGAAGCCGACCCACCCGAGCCTGATCGACATCCAGCACGTTGTCGCCGAGCTGTACGACTGGGTGAACGTTCCCTCGAATGCGTGGATCGACGAGGAAGGACGGCTCGTCCGCCCGAACGATCCCGGCTTCGCGGGCGAGTACTTCCGCGGGATGATGGAGCCCGGCTTCGACTTCAAGGCGATGATGGCCGAGTACGGCCGCATGCGTGACGGCTATCTCGATGCCGTGCGCGACTGGGTCGCGAACGGGCCGGCGAGCCGGTGGGCGCTCACGGCCGACCAGCTCCGCGAGCGGATGGCGGCGCCGAGCCCCTATCACGCGCGCGCACGCGCGTGGTTCCGGCTCGGGACGCTCCTCCACGAAGAGGGCCGGCGCGACGGCGCGCAGGCGGCGTTCGCCGAGGCCAAGCGCCTCCGTCCCGAGAGCTGGACCTTCAAACGACAGGCGTGGCACCTCGAGGAGGCCGGGAAGTCGGGTGGCCCGGAGTTCTGGGCGGAAGTGAAAGCGCTCGGCGACCGCCCGTACTATCCGCGCCACGAGCTCTGAGTCTCGCTACGGAAGGCCGGCGGGCTGAT
>DATILR010000103.1:0-2039 GCA_035476275.1 Binatus sp. (SeqCode)
TCCGGACGATCAGCGCGCCGATTCCCACCTCGCGGCGCGCGGCGCCATCGTGACCGACGTCCATCCCGAGATCGGGCCCGAGCGACAGATCGGCAACCCGATCCGGATGAGCGTGACGCCCCTCGTCACGCCGCGTCCCGCTCCTCTCCTCGGCGAGCACACCGAGGAGGTTCTGACCCGCCTCCTCGGCCTCGGCCGCGACGCCGTCGCGCGGCTCGTCGAGGAGGGCGTCTGCCGGTGACTTTTCGTGCCCGCGAGTGGCGAGATCACGCTCGTGAAGTTTCGGTGCGCGCAGATCGGGGACGGGCCGTCTCGCTGAGCTCCAGCCCTTCGCGCCAGGGCCTGCGTGCCCGCGGCGGGAACGCCAGCGTGAAGCTCTCGCCGTCGAGGCTCAGATTGGGGTTGTAGGCCGGATCGTTGCGTAACGACCCGTCCCAGCGCCGGCGCACGTATTCGGCCTCGCTCTGCAGCTGCTTCCGCTTCGCCGGCGTGTCCTCGGAGCCGCTCCCCGACGTGTGGTGGTAGAGCTCGGCATAGGGCGTCCAGAGGTTGCGATAGCCGCGCTCGCGGATGCGGAGGCAGAGGTCGACGTCGTTGTAGGCGGTCGTGAGGGTCTCGTCGAAGCCGTTCACCTCTTCGAAGACCTCGCGGCGGACCACCAGACACGCCGCCGTGACCGCCGACACGGTCTGGGACAGGAGCGCGCGGCCCGTCTGGTCCGCGTAGCCTCGGGGGCGGAAGGCGTAGGCGTGGGCGGCGACGCCGTGCGCTCCGAGCCCGAGAACGACCCCGGCGTGCTGGATCGTGTCGTTGGGATAGTAGAGCATCGCGCCCACGGCGCCGACCTCCCGGCGGCAGGCCTGGCTCACCATCTCCTCGAGCCAGTCCGCCGACGTCGCCTCGAGGTCGTCGTTGAGGAGGGCCAGCACCTGGCCCCGGGCATGGCGTGCGCCGAGGTTGGCGATCGCCGAGGAGTTGAACGGCGCGTCGTAGCGCAGGAGGGTCACGTCGGGCGCGTGGGCCAGCTCCGCGAGGTAGGCGAGCGTCGCGGGCGCCACGCTCCGGTTGTCGATGACGACGAGTTCCAGGCGTGGATAGACGGTGCAATCCCGCAGGCTCGCGATGCATCGACGGAGTAGCGCCACGCGATCGCGGGTGGGGATGATGACGCTCACCAGGGGCGCAGGCTCGGGGAGCGGGTAGCGGATCCGCCAGCAGTGCCCGGCCACGGGCAGGATCTCGACCCGCTCGCCTCGCCGCCCGAAGTGCACGGCCAGGGCGCGGTGGTGAGCCGCGCTCACGTACGACTTCTCGCTCATCGCCAGCGCAGTCGATCCGGGGACGGCCCGCCAGTGGTAGAGGATGCTCGGGATGTGGCGGATGTGCGCCGCGGGCACGCGCTCTGCGATGCGCATGGTGAGGTCCCAGTCCTGCGCCCCGTTGTACTCGGGGTCGAACCCGCCCAGCTCCCGGAGGCGCGCCGTGCGGCACACGCAGAGGTGGCTGACCAGGTTCTGTGCCAGGAAGAGATCGGGGTTCCAGTCGGGCTTGAAGTACGGATCGAAGCGCCTGCCGTCGGCGGTGAGCTTGTCCACATCGCTGTACACGATCTCGGCCGCGGGATGCGCCTCGAGCTCGACGGCGACCATGTAGAGTGCATGCTCCGCGAGCTCGTCGTCGTGGTCGAGGAGCGCCACGAACTCGCCCGTCGCGAGTGTGGTCGCGCTGTTGGTCGCGGCCGAGATGTGGCCGTTGTGCGTCCGGTACATCACCGCGATGCGGGAATCGCCCTCCCGGTACTCTTCGAGGACACGGCGGACGTGGGGCTCCGAGGATCCGTCGTCAGCGATGCACAGCTCCCAGTGGGGATAGAGCTGTCGGCGCACGGACTCGATCGCATCGCGAAGGTAGGACTCGGCGGTGTTGTAGACGGGCATCACCACGGAGATGAGCGGCCGCCGGCTCAGCGTGTCGACGTGACGACGAATGAGCGACCGGTCCGTGTCGGACAGCGTGTCGTACGTCTCCACCCAGTTCCG
>DATILR010000104.1:0-12611 GCA_035476275.1 Binatus sp. (SeqCode)
GCGTTCGCCCGGTGCTACCGCGAGGCCGACGAGCGCTCCGTGCTCGACTTCTTCACCTTCGACGCGGACAACCCGTCCTCGATCCGACGCTGCATCGACGCCGCGCGCGACAACGCCCGCGCGCTGCGCCACCGGATCTCCTCCGAGCTGTGGCTCGAGCTCAACACGCTCTACCTCGATGCGCAGACGTGGTCACCCGCCGTCCTCGGCGAGGCGGGCGTCTTCGGCTTCTTCGCGGAGCTGAAGGACCGCTTCTATCGCGTCGCCGGGATCGTCGACGGGACGCTGCCACGTGACCTCGGCTACGAGTTCATGACGGTCGGCAAGCTCCTCGAGCGGAACGAGAACGTCACCCGGCTCCTCGACGTCAAGTATCACTACCTGCTGCCGCGGGCGGAGGACGTGGGTGGCCCCATCGACCTCCTCCAGTGGGCGGCCGTACTGCGCAGCGCCTCCGCGCTCGAGGCGTATCGGCGCGTGTATGGCAATGCGATCGCCGTCGACCGGGTGGTGGAGCTGCTGCTCTTCGATCCGACCTTCCCGCGCTCCGCCCGGTTCTGCGTCGACCGCCTGGTCGGTGCGCTCCGCCGGATCGGGATGCACAATCCCACCCCACCGGCCGCCGTCCCCCCGCTGCCCACCGAGGAGCTCGCGACCATGCTCAGCACCGGGGGCGCCTCGGAGGTGATCGCCGGGGCGCTGCACGAATTCCTGCTCGCCGTGCAGGATCAGTGCGCGAGCATCGGCACGACGGTGTTCGACGACTACCTCCGCTTCGAGTGACGCCGTGATCTTCCGCATCCGCCATCGCACCCGGTTCGCCTATGATGCGCCGGCCTACGAGTCCCACAACGAGCTCCGGCTGGCGCCCGGCGACCACGCCGACCAGCGCTGCCTCGCCTTCACGCTCACCACCGAGCCGGCCGCGGCCGTGTTCGAGTACGGCGACGCCTACGGCAACCGTGTGCACGCCCTGTCGGTGCATCCCCCGCACGAGGCACTCGACATCGTGGCGGAATCCGTCGTGGAGCGTGTCGCGCCGTCTTCCGCGCGGGCTCGCGACCTGTCGTTCGCGGAGTTCCTCGGCGACGACGACGCCCGCCTGCAGGAGTACCACGAGTTTCTCTCGCCCAGCGTCTACATTCCCCACGGCCCACGCCTGCGACGGTTCTTCTGGCAGGCACGCCCCGGCGCCACCGAGGGGGTGGGAGAGTACACGGACCGGCTGGTGGCGTTGGTGCGGGATCAGTTCGAGTACGAGGCCGGCAAGACCGACGTCCACTCCACGGTCGAGGATGTCCTCACCACCGGCGGAGGCGTGTGCCAGGACTTCGCGCACCTCACCATCGGCCTCCTTCGCCTGGCGGGCGTTCCGGCGCGCTACGTCTCGGGCTACCTCGCTCCCCCCTCGTCCGACGGCACGCCGCGCGAGCAGACCACGCATGCCTGGATCGACGCCCTCCTCCCCGGATCGGGCTGGACGGCATTCGATCCCACGCACCGCGGCCGGACGAAGCTGCACCACGTGCGGATCGGGGTCGGGCGGGACTACGCGGACGTCACACCGGTGCGCGGGGTCTACCGCAGCCGGGGTGAGACGCAGACCATGGGCGTCAACGTGCGGATCGAGGAGCTGGAATCCTGGCCGGCACCGCCGGCCGATGAGCAGTAGGGCGATTCTCTGCAGCGCAGGGCGGGCTGGTCGAGCGATAAGCCCGCGTCGCCGTGGCGGCCAGCCCTTTTCATTTCCCCGCGCCGCCGCGCGGAGCTATTCCTTGACATCATAGCCGCTTTGGGAGAGGGAACCGCGATCCCCCGATGATCGGCACCGAGCACCCGCCGCTGCGGAGCCGCCGGCAGTTCGTCCTCCGCCGCCTCCACTCGCTGAGCGGCGTCTTCCCGATCGGCGCCTACCTGCTGGCCCACATCTTCCTCGAGAACACCTTCATCCTCGGGGGTGGCGCGCGCTTCGATCAGCTGGTCGGCTTCATCGCCACCCTTCCGGCGCCCGTGCTCCTCGGCGTCGAGATCCTCTTCGTCTGGGGGCCGCTCCTCTTCCACTCGGTCTACGGCTTCGTGCGGGTCGGGCAGGCCGAGCTCGCCAATCCGCTCCGCCACGACTACCTGGGCGCCCAGCTCTACACGCTGCAGCGCCTCTCGGGCGTGATCGCCTTCTTCTTCGTCGGCTTCCACGTGTGGAGCACGCGCGTCCAGTACTATCTCGGCCGGGTCGAGATCTCGTACGCCTTCATGCATGGACAGATGAGCGATCCGATCATCTTCGGCATCTACATCGTCGGCGTGCTCGCCGCCGTGTTCCACTTCACCAACGGGCTCTGGACCTTCTGCATCACCTGGGGCATCACCGTCGGCCAGGGCGCGCAGCGCACGGCCCGTGCGCTCGCGCTGGTGCTCTTCGCCGCCATGTACGGGACGGCGTTCGCCATCCTGGTGGCGTTCCGGGCGTGACGATGGCGTCTCCCCGCGCGATCGTCGTCGGCGGCGGCCTCGCCGGACTCATGACCACGATCCGGATCGCCGAGGCCGGGCTGCCCGTCGATCTCTTCTCGATCGTGCCGGTGAAGCGCTCGCACTCGGTCTGCGCCCAGGGCGGCATCAATGCCGCGGTCAACTGGAAAGGGGAGGGCGACTCCCCCTGGCGGCACTTCGACGACACCGTCTACGGAGGCGACTTCCTCGCCAATCAGCCGCCGGTCCTCCAAATGTGCGAGGCGGGACCGGGCATCGTCTTCCTGCTCGACCGCATGGGGGTCACGTTCAACCGCACGGACGAGGGCCTCCTCGACTTCCGTCGCTTCGGCGGCACGCTGCATCACCGGACCGCGTTCGCGGGGGCGACCACCGGCCAGCAGCTGGTCTACGCCCTCGACGAGCAGGTGCGGCGTCACGAGGCCGCGGGGCTGGTGACGAAGCACGAGAGCTGGGAGTTCTGCTCGCTGGTGGTCGACGAGACCGGCCGCTGCCGCGGCATCACGGCGCTCGATCTCCGCGCCATGGCGGTCCGCGCCTTTCCCGCGGGGGCCGTCCTCCTCGCCACGGGTGGTCCCGGCATCGTCTTCGGGAAGAGCACCAACTCCCTCGTCAACACCGGGAGCGCCGCCGCGGCCGCCTACCAGCAGGGCGTGCACTACGCCAACGGGGAGTTCATCCAGGTCCATCCCACGGCCATCCCCGGCCCGGACAAGCTCCGCCTGGTCTCGGAGTCGATCCGTGGCGAGGGCGGTCGGCTCTGGGTGCCGCACGACGGCCGGCCCTGGTACTTCCTCGAGGAGTGGTACCCTGCCTACGGCAACCTGGTCCCGCGCGACATCGCGACGCGGGCCATCTTCAAGGTCGTCTACGAGATGGGTCTCGGCGTCGGCGGGGAGCCGATGGTCTACCTCGACGTGAGCCACCTGGATCCGGTCATGCTCGATCGAAAAGTGGGCGGTGTGCTCGAGATCTACGAGAAGTTCGTGGGCGAGGATCCCAAGAAGGTGCCCATGAAGATCTTCCCGGGCATGCACTACTCCATGGGCGGGCTGTGGGTCGACTACGACCACATGACGAACGTGCCCGGGCTCTTCGCGGCGGGCGAGGTGGACTACCAGTACCACGGCGCCAACCGCCTGGGCGCCAACTCGCTCCTCTCGTGCCTTTACAGCGGCAAGGTCGCGGGACCGGCGATGGTGGCCTACGCCTGCGGACAGTCGGCTGCACCCGCGAACGGCATCTTCGAGCGCGAGACCCAGCGGCAGGAGGACGTCTACGCGCGCATCATGCGGCTCGACGGGCCGGAGAACGCCTTTGCGCTCGCCCGCGAGATGGGGGAGTGGATGACAGCCAACGTGACCGTCATCCGCCAGAACCGCAAGCTCCGCGAGACCGACGACAAGCTGCTCGAGCTGAAGGACCGCTTCGGGCGCGTCGGCCTCTCCGACCGTGGGCGCTGGGCCAACCAGGAGGTGGCCTTCGTCCGCCAGCTCTGGAACATGCTCGAGCTGGCGCGCGTGATCACGCTGGGAGCGTTCCGGCGCGACGAGAGTCGTGGCGCGCACTACAAGCCGGAGTTCCCGAACCGCGACGACGCCCGCTGGCTGAAGACGACCAAGGCGCGCTGGACGTCCGACGGCCCGCAGTTCAGCGACGAGCCGGTGGACGTGTCGTTGATCGCGCCGCGCGCCCGCAAGTACGACGTGGCCACCGAGGTGAGCGGTGGCCGCTGAGCGGACCATCGAGCTCCGCATCCGGCGGCAGGACGGCCCCGAGGCGGCGCCCTACTGGCAGCGCTTCCGCATCCCGTGGGCGCCCCAGCACAACGTCGTCTCGGCGCTCATGGAGATCCGGCGGCGGCCGGTCACGACAGCGGGCGAGCGCGTGCCGGCGCCGGTCTGGGAGGCGAGCTGTCTCGAGGAGGTGTGCGGCTCCTGCGCCATGCTGGTGAACGGCACGCCACGCATGGCCTGCATGGCGCTCTGCGACCGGGTGGCACAGCCGATCGTGCTCGAGCCGCTGCAGAAGTTTCCCGTCGTGCGGGACCTGATCGTCGACCGGAGCCGCATGTTCGAGGCCCTCAAGCGCATCAAGGGCTGGATCCCGATCGACGGGACCTACGACCTCGGCCCGGGCCCCAAAATCGCCCCCGACCGGCAGGCCGTGATGTATGGCCTCGACCGCTGCATCACCTGCGGCTGCTGCCTCGAGGTCTGCCCGCAGGTGCACCGCGACGGCGGCTTCATCGGCGCCGCCGCGATCTCGCAGGCCCTCCTCTTCAACCTCCACCCGACCGGCGAGATGCACAAGGAGGAGCGCCTCGACGTCCTCATGGGCCCCGACGGCATCGCCGACTGCGGCAACGCCCAGAGCTGCGTCGAGGTCTGCCCCAAGGACATCCCCCTCACGTTCGCCATCGGCGAAATCGGCCGGCAAACAACCCTAAAGTGGATAAAGGACATCTTCCGACGATGACGGACACCCCGAACGGGCCCCGGAGGTGAATACGCAATGAATATCCACGAGCATCAGGCGAAGGAACTCTTGCGCCGCTACGGCGTGGCTGTGCCCGACGGCCAGCCGTGCTTCACCGTCGACGAGGCGGTGGCGGCGGGGTCGCGCCTCGGCTTCCCGTGCGTCGTGAAGGCGCAGATCCACGCCGGCGGACGCGGCAAGGCGGGCGGCGTGAAGATCGTCCGGAACGCCGCGGACCTCCGCGCGGCAGCCCAGGAGCTGCTCGGGAAGACGCTGGTCACGATCCAGACGGGTCCCGAGGGACGGGTCGTCCGGCGGCTCCTCGTCGAGCAGGGCTGTGCGATCGCCCGCGAGCTCTACCTCGGCATGGTGGTCGATCGCGGGAGCGGACGCGTCACGGTGATGGCGTCGACCGAGGGGGGAGTCGAGGTCGAGGAGGTGGCGGCGCACACCCCCGAGAAGATCCTCCGGGAGACGATCGACCCGGCGATCGGCCTCGCACCGTATCAGGCGCGCCGGCTCGCCTTCGGGCTCGGCCTCGCCAAGGAACAGGTCGGGAAGGCGGTCGGCTTCATGAGCGCGCTCGCCCGCTGCTTCGTCGAGTCGGACTGCTCGCTCGCCGAGATCAATCCACTCGTTGTCCTCACGTCCGGGGACGTCCTCGCCCTCGATGCCAAGATCGGCTTCGACGACAACGGGCTCTTCCGCCATCCGGAGCTGCGCGAGCTCCGGGACGCGACCGAGGAGGACCCCCGCGAGACCGAGGCGGCGAAGCACGATCTCTCCTACATCGCGCTCGACGGTAACATCGGCTGCATGGTGAACGGCGCCGGTCTCGCCATGGCGACCATGGACATCGTGAAGGGCGCCGGTGGCATGCCGGCCAACTTCCTCGACGTCGGCGGCGGGGCATCGACCGAGCGGGTCCGCGCCGCCTTCCGCATCCTCCTCTCCGACGCGAGCGTGCGGGCGATCTTCATCAACATCTTCGGTGGCATCCTCCGCTGCGACGTGCTCGCCGAGGGGGTGGTGCAGGCCGCGCGCGATGAGGCGCTGCGCGTGCCGCTGGTGGTCCGCATGGAGGGTACCAACGTGGATCAGGGGAAGAAGATCCTCGCCGACTCCGGCCTGGACATCATCACCGCCAGCGACATGCTGGACGGGGCCCGGAAGGCGGTCGCCGCCGCGAGGCGATCATGAGCGTGCTGGTCGATCGGAACACGCGCGTCGTGACCCAGGGCATCACCGGCGCGACCGGTCAGCTCCACACCCGCCTCTGCCGCGAGTACGGCACGCAGATGGTCGCGGGCGTGACCCCGGGGCGGGGCGGCAGCGACTTCGAGGGCATCCCCATCTTCGACACCGTCGACCAGGCCGTGCGCGCCACCGGCGCCACCGCGTCGGTGATCTACGTGCCGCCCGCCGGCGCGGCCGACGCCATCATGGAGGCCGCCGACGCGGCGCTTCCGCTCGTCGTCTGCATCACCGAGGGCGTTCCCGTGCTCGACATGGTGCGCGTGAAGCGCTTCCTCGAGGGACGGAAGACGCGCCTGATCGGCCCCAACTGCCCGGGCGTGATCACGCCGGGGGAGTGCAAGATCGGCATCATGCCGGGCTACATCCACAAGCCGGGCCGGGTGGGCGTCGTGTCGCGCAGCGGTACGCTCACCTACGAGGCCGTCCATCAGCTGACGCTCCTCGGCATCGGGCAGTCGAGCTGCATCGGGATCGGCGGCGATCCGATCATCGGCACGGGTTTCGTCGACGCGCTCCGGCTCTTCCGGGACGACCCGGGCACCGCGGCCGTGATCATGATCGGCGAGATCGGCGGCTCGGCCGAGGAGGAGGCGGCGGCGTTCATCCAGGCAGAGATGAAGAAGCCGGTGGTCGGCTTCATCGCCGGCCAGACGGCGCCCAAGGGCAAGCGCATGGGCCACGCGGGCGCCATCATCGCGGGTGGGAAGGGAACGGCGGCAGAGAAGATGGCGGCCTTCCGGCAGGCCGGCGTGACGCTCGCGCCCACCCCCGCCGAGCTCGGCGCCACCATGCAGGCCGTTCTCCGGAAAGGGGGGCTCCTCCAGTGAAGGAACGCACGCTCTGCATCGTCAAGCCGGACGCGGTGAAACGGCGCGTGGTCGGCCGCATCCTCGCGATGATCGAGGAGGGTGGGCTGACGCCGGTCGCCACGCGGCTCCTCACGCTCGCGCCCGCGGACGCCGAGCGCTTCTACGCCGTTCACCGCGAGCGGCCCTTCTTCGCCGACCTGGTGCGGTTCATGAGCTCCGGGCCGGTTTTCGTCGCCGTCCTCGAGGGCGACGGGGCGATCGTGCGCTGGCGCGACCTGATGGGCCCGACCGATTCGAAGAAGGCGCCCAAGAAGACGGTGCGGGGCGAGTTCGGGACCGACATCGAGAAGAATGCCGTGCACGGCTCCGACGGACCCGACACGGCACGGGCCGAGATCGCCTTCTTCTTCAGCGGATTCGAGCTGCCGGGGGCGACGGTCGGCTGACGGCCGCGCGTCGGGTGTAGAGCCGCTCCCCGGGTCCGTGCATCCGCAACTGACCGGCCGTGGCGGCGCCCGCGACTCTGCGCTAGGACTCGGCTTCCGTGCTTCCGGAGATTCAGGATGCCTCGCGCGCGGAGCTCGAGCGCTGGTGCGTGGACGCGGGCGAGCCGCGCTATCGCGCGGAGCAGATCCTGGCCTGGGTCCACCGCAAGCGGGCCCCCTCGTTCGCGACCATGTCGAGCCTGCCCCGGACGCTCCGTGAGCGGCTGGGGAGCGCTTTCCGGCTCGAGCGCTTCGAGCCTGCCGTCGTCGCCGAAGCCGCGGACGGAACGCGGAAGCTCCTGTTTCAGTTGCCGTCCGTCGACGCCAAGCGGCCGGCGGCGATCGAGAGCGTGCTCATTCCGCAGGTCGACCGGCCCACCGGCGCACGGGATCGGCTGACGCTCTGCATCTCCACCCAGGCGGGCTGCGGCATGGGATGCGGCTTCTGCGCGACCGCCACCATGGGGCTGGTGCGGAACCTCTCGCCCGCCGAGATCGTCGGCCAGGTCGCCGCCGGCGAAGCGCTCGCCGCACCGCGGCCGCTCACCAACATCGTCCTCATGGGCATGGGGGAGCCGCTCGCGAACTACGACGCGGTCCGGACGGCGCTCGAGATCCTGAGCGCCGAGTGGGGCTATGCCATCTCGCCGCGCCGGATCACGGTCTCGACGGTCGGCCTCGCGCCCATGATCCCGCGCTTCATCGCCGAGACGCGCGTGAACCTCGCCGTCTCGCTGCATGCCACCACCGACGCGCAGCGGAACCGCCTGGTGCCGGTGAACCGCCGCTACCCGCTGGCGACCTTGCTGGCGGCCTGCCAGGCAGTGCCGCTGCCGCGGCGGAAACGCATCACCTTCGAGTACGTCCTCCTCAAGGACGAGAACGACACTGACGAGGACGCTCGCCGCCTCGTGCGGCTGCTGCACGGCCTCCGCGCCAAGGTGAACCTGATCCCGTTCAATCCGTTCCCCGGGGCGGCGTTCGCGCCGAGCCCGCGCGCGCGGGTCCTCCACTTCCAGGCGATTCTCCGCGAGCATCACCTGAACGCGACCATCCGCGAAGGCCGTGGGCAGGACATCCAGGCCGCATGCGGTCAGCTCGCGGTGGCGCGTCCGGCGGCCTGACGTGTCCGGCATCGGCGTCATCGTCAACCCGCACGCCCGCGGGAACGCGAACCGCCTGGCGGAGCGCGCCCAGCTGCTCGCCGACCTCGTCGGCCACGACGGCGTGGTGCGCGTGACCGAGTCGCTGCCCGCCATCCAGGACGCCGCGCTCGAGTTCCGCAACCGAGCGGTCGACATCCTGGCGATCTGCGGCGGCGACGGCAGCTACCACTGCACGCTCACCGGGTTCCGCGCCGTCTACGAGGACGGGCCGCTGCCCATGCTGCTCCCGCTCCGCGCCGGTACCATCAACTACATCGCCGATTCCATCGGCGGCCGCCGTGGCCGTCCCGAGCAGGCGCTCGCGCGCGTCGTGCGGGACTACCGTGGGGGCCGCACGCACGAGACGACCGAGCGCGACCTGCTGCGGGTGAACGGCCGCGAGCACGGCTTCGTCCTCAGCTTCGGGACGGCGGTCAACTACCTCCGCGCCTACTACGCGCTCGAACGGCAGGGCGTCGTCCCGGCGGCGCGGCTCCTCGCCCGGCTGATCCTGTCCGCGGTCGCCGGCACCCACATCTCGCGCGCCGTCTTCCAGGCCGTGCAGGCCGACGTCGAGTGCGACGGCTTCCCGGTCCCGTTCCGCCAGTTCACCTTCTTCTTCGCCGCCACCGTCGACCGGATCGCTCTCGGTTTCCGTCCGACCTATCTCGGGACGCGGAAGCGCGGGTACTGCCACGTCCTCGGGGGTCCCGTGCCGGCCCTCCGCCTCATCCGGCGGGCGATCCGGATCTACCGGGGCTTTCCCACCGGCGAGCCGACGCTCTTCGACAACCTGGCGCGTCACCTGGTCATCCACTTCTTCCGTCCGGAGCACTACATGCTCGACGGGGACATCCTTCCGCCGGCGGAGCGGCTCGAGATTGACGTCCCGTGCCGGGTGACGCTGATTCGAGGGTGAGCGGCGGGACGCGGGGGGGCCGTCCGCGGGAGCGGGGCGCCGTCTCCGCTTCGATTCGCGCCGCCGGACGCACCTCCGGAGCTCGCGCGCTGCGTGGCGTCGCCCGGCCCTTGGACTTTCCGCGATTGGGCTTTGCATCGGGCCGCGGGTTGAGTCACGGTCGGAGTGATGGCTCGGGCGACGCCCGATTTTGGTCGGACGGCGGAGGACTACCGGAAGCACCGTGCTGGCTTTCCGGCGTCGCTGTTTCCGCGGCTCGGGCGTGCGGGGATCGGGGTCCGCGGTCAGGTCGTCGTCGATCTGGGGACCGGGACAGGGACGCTCGCGCGGGGGTTTGCGCGCCGCGGGTGCCGCGTGATCGGGATCGATTCGGCTGCTGCCATGCTAGCAGAGGCACAGCAGCTCGACGCCGAGGCGGGCGTCGCGATCGAGTATCGAGAAGCAAGGGCGGAGGAGACCGGGCTCGACGCTGGCACGATCGACGTGGTGGCCGCGGGCCAGTGCTGGCACTGGTTCGACCGTCCTCGCGCGGCGCGGGAGGCGGCCCGCATCCTCCGTGCGGACGGCCGCACCGTCATCGCGCACTTCGACTGGATCCCCCTGCCGGGAAACGTCGTGCAGGCGACCGAGGAGCTGATCGCCGCCCACAACCCCGCCTGGCGGTACGCGGGCGGGCTCGGCATCTACCCGCAGTGGCTCCGCGATCTCGGGGAGGCCGGGTTTCGAAACATCGAGACCTTCTCCTACGACGTCGACGTCGCCTACACGCCGGAGAGCTGGCGTGGGCGCGTGCGGGCGAGCTACGGCGTCGGCGCGACGCTCCCCTCCGAACAGGTGGCGGCCTTCGACGCTGCCCTCGCGGCGCTCCTCGCCGAGCGCTTCCCGGGTGTGAGGCTCGCCGTGCCGCACCGGGTCTTCGCGGTCATCGCGCAGGCCCCGGCGCCGACCTGAGGCGCCGCCGTTGCCTTGCAGTCCGGCGGTTTTTCCCTAGGATGTGCCGGCCGCGGTGACTCGCGGCGGGAAGGTGCCCATGGTGGAGCGCACGCTCGGCGTGATCGGCGGCAGCGGTCTCTACGAGCTTCCCGGGCTCGAGGCGGTCGAGCGCGTGCGGGTGGCGACGCCCTTCGGCGACCCCTCCGACGAGGTCGTTCTCGGTCGCCTCGACAGCACGCGCCTCGCCTTCCTGCCCCGCCACGGCCGCGGCCATCGCCTCCTCCCCACCGAGGTCAACTTCCGCGCCAACATCTATGCGATGAAGACGCTCGGCGTGGAGTGGATCGTGGCGGTGAGCGCCGTCGGCAGCCTGCGCGAGGAGATCGCGCCGGGCCACGTGGTCGTGCCCGATCAGTTCATCGACCGCACGCGGCACCGTCCCGATACCTTCTTCGGACGCGGCATCGTCGCCCACGTGGGATTCGCCGATCCCATCTGCCCGCGCCTGGCCCGCCTGGTCGCCGACGCGGCGCGCACCGAGCAGGCGGCGGTCCACGTCGGCCGGGTGTACGTCTGCATGGAGGGGCCGCAGTTCTCGACCCGCGCGGAGTCCCACCTCTACCGGAGCTGGGGGGGCGACGTGATCGGCATGACGAACCTCCAGGAGGCGAAACTCGCGCGCGAGGCCGAGATCTGCTTCGTCACGCTCGCGCTCGCCACCGACTACGACTGCTGGAACACGGCGCACGCCGACGTCGAGATCGGGGACGTGCTGCGCGTGCTGAAGCAGAACGTCGAGCTCGCGCGGCGCGTGGTCGTCCGGGTCGCGGCGGATCTTCCGGCGCGCACCGGGTGTCCCTGCCCGAATGCCCTGCAGCACGCGATCATCACCGACCGCGCCGCCATTCCCGAGACGGTGCGCCGCGATCTCGCGCCCATCATCGGGAGATACCTGTGAGCGAGATCGCCGTCGTCGGCTCGGTGGCCTTCGACACGATCGAGACGCCGACGGGCCGGGCGACCGACGTGCTGGGCGGCTCCGCCACCCACTTCGCGGTCGCGGCGCGCTACTTCGCGCCCGTGCATCTGATCGCCGTCGTGGGCGACGACTTCCCCGGGGCCGAGCGCGACTATCTCGCCGGCCGCGGCATCGACCTCGCCGGGCTCGAGGTACGGCCGGGGAAGACGTTCCGCTGGGCGGGTCGCTACCACGAGGATCTGAACGTGCGGGACACGGTGGCGCTCGAGCTGAACGTGTTCGCCGACTTCCGCCCGCGCGTCGCCCCCGCCGTCCGCTCGGCGGCCTACGTCTTCCTCGCCAACATCGATCCGCGGCTGCAGGCGGACGTGCTGGCGCAGTTCGAGAAGCCGGCGCTGGTGGCGTGCGACACCATCGGCCACTGGATCGAGACCGCACGGCAACCCTTCGAGGCCCTCCTGCCGCGCATCGACCTCCTGGTAGTGAACGACGAGGAGGCGCGGCTCCTCTCGGGCGAGCGCAACGTCGTGCGGGCAGCGCGGAAGATCCTCGGCCTCGGCACGCGCGCGGTGCTGGTCAAGCGCGGTGAGTACGGCGCGATCCTCTTCTCGTCCCAGTCGGTGTTCGCGGTCCCCGCCTACCCGCTCGAGCAGGTCTTCGACCCGACCGGAGCGGGGGATGCCTTCGCCGGGGGGCTGATGGGGGCGCTGGCCGCCAGCGACGATCGCTCCGAGGCCGGGTTCCGGCGCGCCATCGTGTACGGTACGGTGCTGGCGTCCTTCATCGTGGAGGACTTCGGCGGGCGCCGTCTCTCGACGCTCACGCGCGACGACATCGAGCGGCGCTACCGCGAGTTCGTCGCCCTGACGGAGTTCTGAGCACGACGGCGCCCGGCATCTCGATCGTCATCCCGCTCTACAACGAGGCGGACGCCGTCGAGCCGCTGATCGCCGAGCTCCGCCGCGTGCTCGACGGGCTCGGCCGGCCGGCCGAGCTGATCATCATCGACGACGGGAGCGAGGACGGGAGCGCCCAGCGCCTGCGCGCCGCGCAGCGGAGCGAGCCCCGGCTCCGCATCGTCCGCCTGGCCCGGAACTACGGGCAGACGGCCGCCCT
>DATILR010000105.1:0-3121 GCA_035476275.1 Binatus sp. (SeqCode)
GAGGCCAGCACGCCCAGATCCGCGGGACCGAGCACGTTCCCCGTCGCGACCACGACCTGGCCCGGCCGGATATCCTCGCCGGTGTCGCGGATGTTCGCCCCGCGCGCCGGCGCGCGCTGCACCACGACCTCGCCCTCGCGCTCCTCCGTGTCCTCGCGGCGCACCACCGTGTCCGCGCCCCGCGGCACGACCGATCCCGTGAAGAGCTTGACCGCCGTCCCCGCGGTGATCGTCTCGCCTACCACGGAGCCGGCCGGCTCGACGGCGATGATGCGCAGCCGCGCCGGAACGCGCGCGAGATCCGCGTGCCGGACGGCGTAGCCGTCCATGGCGGAATTGGGTGCAGCCGGCACGGCCCGCCCCGAGACGACGTCCTCCGCTGCCACCCGTCCGAGCGCGGCGGGAAGCGACACCCGCTCCGCGCCGAGGACCGAGGTGGCATCGCAGACGATGCGGAGCGCCTCGTGAACCGAGATCACAGAGGAGCGATAGCGGCGCGGCACAGCACGGTCAATCGGCTGGACAGCGGCCCCCTCGGCGGGCTACGCCATGTCCTCATGGCCTCCTGGCGCGACGGCACCACGACTTTGAACGGTCTCCGCTTCCACTTCCTCGACTGGGGGACAGCGGGCCGCCCGCCGGTCCTGCTGCTTCACGGCGGCGCGCAGACCGCGCACAGCTGGGACGAGGTCGCTCCCGACCTGGCGCGGGACCACGCGGTGCTGGCCCTCGACCAGCGCGGCCACGGCGACAGCGACCGGGCCCCCGAAGGTCGCTACCGGCGCGACGACTTCGTCGCCGACATCCGTGCCTTTCTCGACGACCGCCACCTGCCCGCCACGACGATCATCGCGCTCAGCCTGGGCGGCCTCAATTCGATCGCCTTCGCGGCGCGCCACCCCGAGCGCATGCGCGGCCTCGTCGTGGTGGACGTCGCACCGACGATCGCCACCACGGGCAGCCAGGCGATCCGCTCCCAGCTCGCGCAGCGCGACTTCGCCTCGTTCGAGGAGGCGGTCGAGCGCGCCCGCGCCTTCAACCCGCGGCGCTCCGAGGAGAACCTCCGCGAGCGCCTCGGACATTCGCTGCGCCAGCTGCCCGACGGCCGCTGGACCTACAAGTTCGATCCCGCGATCGGCAGCGGAGGGCTGGAGGCCGATTTCGAGCGGCTCTGGGACGCCGTCCGGAAGATCCGGTCCCCGACGCTCCTGGTGCGCGGCTCGGAGAGCCCGATCCTCGCCGCCGAGACCGCCACCCGCTTCACCCGCGAGCTCCCGGGCAGCGAGGTGGCGGAGGTCCGGGGCGCTGGCCATTCGGTCATGGGAGACAATCCCGCGGGGTTCGTCGCCGCCGTGCGGCCCTTCCTCGCGCGGCACGGCCTCTGACCGCGCCCGACCCTGCCCCGCCCCGGCGGCTCGCGTTCGTCGACGCCTGCCGCGGGTTCTCCGTCCTCGCCATGCTGTTCGCGAACCTGCTGAACGTCTTCCTGCGCCACGTGCCGACGGGGCTGCGCCACAACCAGGGCGACGTCCTCCGGCCGCTCGACTTCCCGGCCCCCATGTTCCAGTTCCTGATCGGCGTCTCCCTCGTCCTCTACCTCGGCAAGCGGAGCCGGCAGGGATCGACCGCCGCCGCCAGGCTTCAGGCCATGCGGCGCTTCACGCTGCTGCTCGTCCTGGGCGTCCTCCTCGACAGCGTCGGGGCGCTGCGGGTGGAGCCGCGCTGGGGCGTCCTCCAGACCCTGGCCGAGGGCGGTCTCTTGGCGACGCTGCTCGCCTCCGCCTCCGACCCCGTCCTGGCGGCCCTCGCGGTCGGGCTGCTGGCGCTCTTCTCGGGGACCTGGAACGGCGAGGTGCACAGCGGGCCGCTCGCCGCGCTGGCCTTCGTGCCGCTCACGCTCGGGGGCGTGCTCGTGGGGCGAGGGCTGGAGAGCCCCACGCCGCAGCGGTCCTGCGCGCTGCGCGCCGCCGTCCTCGCGCTCGGGTCGGGCGCGCTCGCCGCCGTCTTCTTCCGGGCCGGGGTCCCCTTCAACAAGGTGATCGGCACGAGCAGCTTCGTCGCCCTCGCAGTGGCAGTCTCGGCCGCGGCACTCGGCGCGCTCGCGGGCCTCGAGGCGCTCGGCCTCGTGTCTCCGCGCTGGCTCGTCAGCATCGGGCAGTACGCGCTCAACGCGTGGGTCCTGCAGTACGTGCTGGTCTTCTATCCCGCCTGGCTCCTCTTCCCGGGCTGGCGGCGGCTCGCCTTTCGCATCGGGCTGGTGGTCGTCGTCGCGATCACGTCGGCCGTCGCGGCGCTCGCGGTCGTCCTCGGCCGCCGGGGGTTCCGCGTCCCGATCTGAGAGCATAGGCTCCCATCCCGTGCGCTTCGGCACGTACCACGTGTTCCAGTGCCCACCCGGCCAGGAGTCCAGCCGCGTCATCGCCGAGGAGATCGCCCGGGCGGAGCTGGCCGAGACGCTCGGCTTCGACGACGTCTGGGTGCCCGAGCAGCACTTCTCGCCCTATTGCCTCGCCGGCGACGCCCTCCTCCTCGCGGGACACCTCGCCGCGCGCACGCGCCGCGTCCAGATCGGCACGGCGGTCGTGAACCTCACCTTCACCCATCCACTCCGCTTCGCCGAGCGCGTGGCGCTCCTCGATCACGCCACGGGCGGCCGGGTCGAGGTCGGGGTCGGGCGCGGCTATCAGTTCCCGCAGTACGGCGTGTTCGGCGTGCCGATGGACGAGACGCGCGCGATCTTCGACGAAGCGCTCGCCGTGGTCCTCGCCGCCTGGCGGGGCGCCGACTTCACCCATGACGGCCGCTTCTTCCACATCCCGAACGTCCGCATCTGGCCGGCTCCCGTACGCCGCCCGGACGAGGTGCTGCTGCACGCCGTCAACAGCCCCGAGAGCATGGCCCGGGCGATCGAGCGCGGGCTGCCGGCTCTGATGGCGCGTCCGCTCAGCCCGTTCGCCGAGCAGGTCGAGGAGTTCGGCCGCTACCGCGCCGCGCTCCTCGCGGCGGGAGTCGATCCCGAGCCCGTCCTCGCGCGCGCCACGGTGCTCAAGTACGCCTTCCTGGCACCCCGGCGGGAAGAGGCGCGCAAAATCGCCCGCGAGGCGCTCGAGTGGGATCTGGC
>DATILR010000106.1:0-4473 GCA_035476275.1 Binatus sp. (SeqCode)
ACCACGTCGAGCTCCGCCAGCGTCTCGTCGTCGATGTCGAGTGTCCCGTCCTGGTTGATGTTGACCTCGGCCCCCTTGAGGATGCGGATGCCGTCGAGGGTGCGGTTGAGACGATCGATCTCGCGCATCTGGCGGCGGAGCTTCTTCTCGTCCGAGCCCCGGGTCATGGCGAGGCTCACGGTGTGATCGGTGATCGCGATGTACTCGAGGCCCGCCTCCTTGGCCGCGCGCGCCATCGCCTCGAGCGAGTCGGCGCCGTCGGTCCAGTCGGTCTGCGTCTGGAGGTCACCGCGGAGAACGCCCGGCTCGATCAGGACCGGCAGCCGGCGGCGTCGGGCCGCCTCGATCTCCCCCTGATCCTCGCGTAGCTCGGGGGGAACGTAGGCGAGACCGAGGCGGTCGTAGATCTCCTCCTCCGTCCGCCCCGCCAGCGATCGTGTGCCCCGCAGGAGGCCGTACTCGTTCAGCTTGAGCTTCTGCTTGATGGCGAGCTGGCGGAGCACGACGTTGTGCGCCTTGCTGCCCGTGAAGTAGAGGAGCGCAGCGCCGAAGCTCTCCGCGGGCACCACCCGCAGGTCGACCTGCAAGCCGGTGGCGAGCTTCACGCTGCACTTGGTGCCCCCCCGTCCGAGCACGCGGGCGACCTGCGGCAGGCCCGCGAAGGCGCGCATCACCGGCTCCGCCTTGCGCGCAACGGCGAGCAGGTCGGCGTCGCCGATCGTGTCCCGGCGGCGGCGGATCGAGCCGGCGATCGCCACCCGCTCCACGCCCTTGACGCGCGCGAGCGCCGCCGCCACCGCCTCGACGAGCGGGAGGACGACGGCCAGCGGCTGGCGGCCGGCGCTCGCCTCCACGACGGTGAGCGCCTTCAGGATGCGCTCCTCGCTCCGCTCACCGAAATGGGGCAGGGGACGGATCTTCCCCGCCCGCGCCGCGGCCGCGAGATCCTCGATCGTGCGGATGCCGAGATGCTCGTAGAGCACCTTGACCGCCTTCGGCCCCACCCCCTCGACCGCGGTCAGCGCCGCGAGGTCGACCGGCATGCGCCGACGGTACGCCTCGTGGGCCTCGCACTTCCCGGTGGTGAGGATCTCCGCCAGCTTGTCCGCCATCGACTTCCCGATGCCCGGGATGGCGCAGAGCGCCTTCGTCCCGCCCTCGCGATGGAGCTCGACGAGGGGGCGATCGTGCGACTCGATGGCGATCGCGGCCTTGGCGTAGGCGCGCGGCTTGAACGGGACGTCCTCCATCTCGAGGTACGCCGCTAGATCGCGGAAGTAGCAGGCCAGCTCGGCGTTCCGCACGCTTCGTTCCCTAGCGCGTCGGCGCGGAGCGCGCCAATGCGACCGTCGGCGCTACGCCGGCGCGGGAGCGGCCGTGGGCTCGTGCGCGGCGTCAGCGAGGAAGTCGAGCAGGTAGTTGTTCACCACCTCGGGTTGTTCCTGCTGCACCCAGTGGCCGCAGAGGGGGATGTACTTGATGTCGAGCGGTGCCGCCATGAGCGGTCCCATGCCGAGCGTCAGCTCCTTGTCGAGGGCCACGTCGGCCTCGCCCCAGATCAGCAGGGTGGGCGCGTGGATGCGTGGCCAGTCCTCGAGACGCGCGCGCAGGAGCGCTGGCGGGGGGTCGCCGTGGATGAACCGGCGGAGCCACCCCGGCCAGAGCGCCTCGGCCTCCGGACTGCGGAAGGCGGCGCGGTAATAGTTGATCGCGCTGTGGAGCGCCCCGGGCCGGCTCGCTGCCGCGCGGAGGGTCCGCAGGTCCTCGTCGGTGATGGTGTCCTCGCGCACGGTCGAGCGGCGGATCGCGGCGCCGATGGGCCACGCGCCCCCCAGGCGCAGCAGGGTCTCCGGAAGCCAGGGCAGCTGGAAGAAGAACATGTACCAGCTGCGCGCGAGCTGCCCGCGGTTCGCCCGGAGGTGCTCCGCGAAGATCGCCGGATGAGGACAGTTCAGCACGACGAGGCGTCGCGTCGCGTTCGGGCGCTCCATGGCGAAGTTCCACGCGACCGCTCCGCCCCAGTCGTGCCCCACGATCACCGCCTCGTGCTCGCCGAAGGCGCGCAGCAGGCCATCGACGTCGGCGACCAGCTCCGACATCGCATAGGCGCGTAACCCGGGCGGCTTGTCACTCTCGTTGTAGCCGCGCATGTCCGGTGCCACCACCCGGAAGCGGGGCGCGAGCGCCGCGATCTGGTGACGCCACGAGTACCAGCACTCGGGGAAGCCGTGCAGCAGGATCACGAGCGGCCCCTCGCCATCGACCGCGCAGTGCAGGCGGACACCGTTGGTGTCGATGAAGCGGTGCTCGACGGCCATGCTGGCCGCATAGCGGGGGTCGAGCGCCCCTGTCAAACCGGGTCGCGCTGCGCTAGGGGAAGGAAACCCGCTGCCTGCTGGAGGTCCCATGGCGTTCGAGTTCATCCGCTACGAGAAGCGCGATCACATTGCGTGGGTCACGTTCAACCGCCCCGAGGTGCTGAACGCGCTCCACCCCCCGGCGCACGAGGAGCTCACGCGCGCGTGGGACGACGTGGTCGCCGACCCCGAGGTCTGGGTGGCCGTCCTGACCGGCGCGGGTGAGCGCGCCTTCTCGGCCGGCAACGACCTCAAGTGGACCACCCAGCACGGCGTGCCCCGCATGCCGAAGGGTGGCTTCGGCGGCCTGGTCGCGCGCGACGATCTCTGGAAGCCCCTCATCGCCGCGGTGAACGGCTTCGCCCTCGGCGGCGGGCTCGAGCTCGCGCTCGCCTGCGACGTCATCATCGCCGCCGAGCATGCCCGCTTCGGGCTTCCCGAGCCGCGGGTCGGGTTGATGGCGGCGGCGGGGGGCGTTCACCGGCTGCCCCGGCACATCCCACTCAAGCTGGCGATGGGCATGATCCTCACGGGGCGCCAGATCTCGGCCGCCGAGGCGGCGCGCATCGGTCTGGTGAACGAGGTGGTGCAGGCCGCGGATCTGCTCGCTACGGCCGAACGCTGGGCGCGCGAGATGAGCGAGTGCTCTCCGCTCGCGGTGCAGGCGTCCAAGCAGGCGGCGCTCCAGGGTCTCGGCCGGCCCGTCGCCGAGGCCATGACGGCGCACTACCCGCTGGTCCAGAAGCTCTTCACCAGCGAGGACGTCGTCGAGGGACCCCGCGCCTTCGCCGAGAAGCGGAAGCCGGTCTGGCGCGGGCGGTGAGCGCCGCGGCCCGACCAGGACGCGTCACGGACAGGAGGGCGGCGTGCCCGTAGTGTAGGTGTTGTTCCGCCAGCAGTTGTTCGTGCCTTGGTCGACCACGTCGCTGGTGTTCTCGCTGATGTCGTTGCCGACGATCAGGTTGTCGTCGGAGGTCGGGTCGAGCTCGATGCCGCTCACGGTGGTTCCGGGCAGCCCGGTGACGGAGTTGTGGAGGACCCGTACGCCGTCGGAGTTGTGCAGGAAGATGCCGCTCTGCGTGTCCTGCAGGGCGGTGTTGCCCGACAGGATGACGCCCCGCGGCCCGGGACGACAATCCTCCACGATGTAGCCGCGGGCGCTGTTGCTGCTCTCGTTCTTGAGGACCCGGACGTTGCCGCTCTGTCCGATGCCGCCGATGTAGACTCCGGCGTCGCTGAAGCCCGCGGTCTCGTTCAGCAGCACCTTCGAGTTCGTACTCTGGTACACCTGGACGCCGTACTCCGCGGTGCCGCACGTCTCGGTCATGACCGAACGCAGCACCTTGACACGATCGCGCCCCTCGGCGTCGATCTCGTAGAAGCTGCCACCCTGGACCGTGAAACCGGAGAAGGTCACGTTGTCGGCCAGGATGTTCACCGCGGTCCCGGCGGCGCACCCCGCATCGATGACCCAGCTGCAGCAGCCCTGGGCGAGCACGCGAAGCGCCTTGTCGATGACGATCGCCTCGGGGTACGTCCCGGGCGAGACGCGCAGCGTGTCGCCCGGGCTCGCGGCGTTGATGGCGTCCTGGAATGGCGTCCCGGCTCCCGGGGAGACGACGATCGTTTTGGCCCGAGCGGGCCCGATCGCAACCAGCGCGAGCAGGCTCACGCCCAGGGCCGCGGTGCGCATGAACATGACGACCTCCTGTGCTGGCAACGTTCGGAATGCGGGCGAAGCCTTCGTATACTCCCGCTACGCGGGCGAGACTAGATGTAATCTTGCGCCCCGCGGCGCTTCGATCAGCAGGACGTCGCCTCGCTCGTCCTTCGTGGGATGGCAGGTCGCGGCACCCGCGTCGACGTGGACCTGCGGCACGCACGACCGCCCACAGAGCCGCAGGCCGACGGTGCGCGCCGTCGGCGCGAGGTCCATCACGAGGTGCGTCCCGTGGGCGACGATGCGGACCTCGATCGTCTCGTCGCGGTCGGGGACGCGGAGGTGCGAGGTCGCTACCCCACGGATCTCGAGGACGACGGGATCCCAGGGCGCCGCCTCCGTGTGCTCCATCGCCGGCGCCAGCGCGAGCACGCTCTCACCGCGCACGAAGAGCGG
>DATILR010000107.1:0-2103 GCA_035476275.1 Binatus sp. (SeqCode)
GGTCGTGCACGCGGCGACGGGTACGGCGCGCACGAAGACCAGGGTACTCGCCAAGAGGAGCAACGCGCAGACTTGCGGCTTCCACATGTCCAAGCCTCCTACGATTGTTGATCGATCGGGACATACTTAGGTGCCATGGAACCCCTTAAACAATCAACTGGTGCGGTATTTACGACCCGCGTTTGGAGGATTCACGCCTCATCCAGGGGATGAGACCAGGCGCACGTGCGCGAAACGCGCGCCGCCGTCTCAGAGCGAGGCGAGGCCGCCGCGGATCGCGTACCGGATGAGCTCGGCGGTGCTGCGCGCGCCGAGCTTCCGCATCGCGTTCGCGCGATGGCTCTTCACCGTCGTGACGCTCACGAAGAGCCGGGCCGCGATCTCGGCGGGGCGACGCCCTTCGCAGATCAGCTGCAGGACCTCCCGCTCCCGGGCGCTCAACAGCGGACGATCCTTGCGTGGCTCGAGGAGCCGGGTGGCGAGCAGCCGGGCCACCGGCGGCGAGAAGTAGCTCTGATCCTTCGCGACGGCCTCGACCGCACGCAGCAACTCCTCGCCGGCCGCTTCCTTGAGCACGTATCCCGAGGCGCCCGCGGCCAGCGCCTCACGCACGATCGCTTCCTGGGCGTGCACCGAGAGGAGGAGGACCCGCGTGCCGCGAAAGCGCTGGCGGATGATGCGGGTGGCATCGATCCCGTTCAGGTCGGGCATGGTGACGTCCGCCACGACCAGGTCGGGTTGCAGCGCCTCGACCTGACGCAGCAGCGTCCGGCCGTCCCGCGCTTCCGCCACGATCTCGATCGTTCCGTCGCGCTCGAGGATCTGCTTCAGCCCCGAACAGACGACCGGATGATCGTCCGCCACGATGACGCGCAGCCTCATGCCGCGCGGCACCACCGCGTCACGGGAGGCGGGCGATGATCCGCGTCCCGTGTCCGGGGACGCTCTGGAAGACAAGAGACCCACCGATTTCCTCCACTCGCTCCTTCATGAACCGGAGGCCGAATCCCCCCCAGGTTGGTTGACGGTCTTCCTTGCCACGGATCCCTGCCCCGTTGTCCGAGATGATGAGCTCGATGCCCCCGGCGTGCCGCACCACCATGACCTCGGCCTCCTTGGCGCCGGAGTGACGCTTCACGTTGAGCAGCGCTTCGCGTGCCACCTGGTAGATGCAGTCGCGGGTTCCGGGAGACAGCGATGCCAGCTTGCATCCGCTCCTGAACCGGACCGTCATTCCCGGGTGGGCGAAGTGTCGGATGAGCTCGGCCATGGTCCCCGGATCCTCGAGCGGTCGGGTCTCCGGTTCGAGGATCGAGTCGATCACCGCCCGCAGCTCGCGCACGGCCTGCATTGCGGAGGAGCGCGCCACGCGTGTGAGGGCCTGCCGCTTCACCTCCGAGCGGGTCGTTTCCAGGCCGTCGATCGCGAAGACGATGGAGGTGAGCGTCTGCCCGAAGGCATCGTGGAGATGCCGCGCGATCCGACGCCGCTCGGACGTCAGGATCTCTTCGGCAATCGCCGCGGAGACCGAGGCCGCCTGCGCCACGTCCTGCAGGCGGTCGATGTCCTTCTCGTCCAGGCGACGGGGAGCATCCGAGACGACGGCGAGGCAGCCTTCGGCCTCCTGGAGCCGGAAGGGAACGGCTGCGACCGCGCGCGCGCCGGTGCGCGCGACCGCTGCCAACGACTGCCCTTCTCGTCGGACGTCGGGGGAGAAGAAAGGACCGCGGAAGCGGAGGAGACGGAGCAGCGCTCGGATCGCGATCCCGGGCAGCACGGGCTTCCCGCCGTCCCGCTCGACCAGCAGCATGGGGTGTCCCGTCGTCCCAGGGAGGAGGAGCATCCCGACCGTACGATCGGCACCCGTCACCCGCTGAGCCTCGGCCGCAGCGCGACGAAGCGTGGCGCGCGTCGCCGTGACGTCGGCGTCGATGTGCTTGGAGGGGAGCGCGAAAGGACGCACCGCACCGAGGGCGGCCCCGTGCCGCACCGCTCCGGACGGTTTTCTGGCGCCAAGGGCGCCGCCCGATTCTCCCGAAAGCACGCTGTCCTCTGTTCCGCGAATCAGAATCGAGTGCGGATGATCCGATTAATCGAGGCTCT
>DATILR010000108.1:0-2719 GCA_035476275.1 Binatus sp. (SeqCode)
GATGATCTCCTCGTCGCGCCGGTAGACGGAGTTGATGAGGGCGTTCTCGCGGTTGTAGTCGACGCTCGCCTCGCCGAGACGTCGCAGGCGCTCGACGGCCGTCCCGCCCTCGCACAGGACCCGGCGTGCCATATCCAGCCACGCTTCGAGGAGCTCGCGCATGACGGCGCGAAAGATCTCCTCCTTGTTCTCGAAGTAGCGGTAGAGCGTGCCCGCGGCGACGCCGGCCTCGCGCGCGATCTCGGCGATTCCGGTGCGGCGATAGCCGAAGGCCGCGAATCGCTTCTCGGCGGCGGTGAGGATGCGTCGGCGGGTCGGGGAATCGAGCGCCTCAGCAGCTGACTGCACGAAATGAGTAAATGAGCCAAAAATTCACTCCAGTCAATGACCGTGGCAAGCCACTGATAAATATCGTAAATCGAATCGGCTATTGAAACAGACTCGACGGCGAGCCGTCAGCCGTTCGGCCGCTCCTGGCGCAGACTCATCATGCCGCCGAAGAGGGCCGTTACGTCGATCGGAGCATCGAACGGCTCCCCGCGAAACTCCCGGTAGGCGCGCTCGACCTGGAAGACGATGCGCTCGGGCTCCGTCCATCCCGCGTAAGGGCCGAGGTCGATACGCCGGGCGGCCTCCAGGGCGGGAAGCCCGGCCGCAAAGAAGCGTCCTGCCTCGGCGCGGACGTACTCGAGGTAAGCCTTCATCTCGCGTGGCCCTTCGAGCCCGCACAGGGGGCCGTGGCCAGGCACGATCACCTCCGGTTCGAGCGCGACGATGGTGTCCAGGGCGGCCGTCCAGCGCTCGAAGGTACCCTCCCAGCCGATCGGCGTGCAGAGGCGGAAGAGGACGTCGCCCGTGAAGACGACCCGCTCGGCGGGGAGGTGGACGATGACGTCGCCCGCCGTGTGAGCGGGACCGACGTAGAGCAGCCGCGCCTCCACTCCGCCCAGGTCGAGCGTCAGCCGGTCGTCGAAGACGGTCGTCGGCGGCCGGAGCTCGATGCCGGCAAAATCCCAGTCGGCGAGCGCCCGCGCGAAGGTGGCGATCCCGGCATCGGCGCTCGCCCCGGCATCGCGGAGGCTCTGCATGAACTCGGGCCGCTCGGTCGCGAACTGGGCCGCGCAGAGGCGGTGGCCGATGATCTCGGCCTCCGGGAAGAGCTGGTTCCCCCAGCAGTGATCGCCGTTCCGGTGCGTGTTGACCACCCGCCGGGCCGGGGCAGGCCACACCCGGGCATAGGTCTCGATCAGACGGCGCGTGTGCGGCAAATCCCAGAAGGTGTCGACGACGAGTCCCCCGCCGCGATTGACGAAGCCCGAGTTACTCGTGCCGAGGCCGCGATCCGGCTGCAGGCAGGCGTAGACGTCGCGCGCGATCTGGCGAAGCTCCATGTCGGGCGCGGTAGCACCGGACCCCCCGGCGCGGCAAGGTGGTACCGGCGCGCACCTCTTGCGAGCGCTCGGAGCGGGCCGTAGGGTAGCCCGCGCGAAAGAGGAGGATCGCCCGCGATGACCAAGCGAAAAGTGTGCGTGATCGGTGTCGGCATGACGAAGTTCGAGCGCTGCGACCGGGATTTCACCGACCTCTGCAAGGACGCGATCACGGATGCGCTCGGTGCGGCGGGCGTCGGCCCCGACAAGTTCGAGCAGGCGTTCGCCGGCTACGTGAACGGGATGAGCTGCCAGGGACAGCGGGCGCTCTACTACCTGGGACTCGGCGGCATCCCCGTCTACAACGTCCACAGCTACTGCTCGACCGGCTCGAGCGCGCTCCACCTGGGCTATCAGGCGATCGCATCGGGCATGAACGAGTGTGTTCTCGCCTTCGGCTTCGAGAAGATGGAGAAGGGCCCGCTCGACAGCCAGCTGCCAGGCTTGAAGGAGCACTACGACGAGGCCGCCAAGAAGCGTCCCCCCGCGGCCGCGGTCATGTTCGGCGACGGGGGCCGCCACCACATGGAGCTCTACGGCACCACCAAGGAGCAGTTCGCCAAGGTGAGCGTCAAGAACCACCGGCATTCGGTCAACAACCCCCGGTCGCAGTACCGGGAAGCGTGCACGCTCGATGAGGTGTTCGCGTCGCGAATGGTCTACGACCCCCTCACGATCCTCCAGTGCTGTCCCACGTCGGACGGGGCGGCCGCGGCGATCCTCTGCTCGGAGGACTTCGCCAAGCAGCACGGCCACTCGCGCCCGGTGAAGATCGTTGCGCAGGCCCTCCGGACCGACCTGGTGGAAGACTTCGCCGGGGGTGCGCTGGGACTAATCGGCGTCGGCATGTCGCGTCGGGCGGCGGCCGCGGTCTACGAAGAGTCGGGCATCGGCCCCGATGAGGTCGACGTCATCGAGCTCCACGACTGCTTCTCGACCAACGAGCTCGTCACCTACGAGTCGCTCCAGCTCTGCAAGCCCGGCGAGGGCGGCCGCCTCATCGACGAGAACCAGACGACGTACGGCGGCAAGTGGGTGGTGAACCCATCGGGCGGCCTCCTCTCGAAGGGTCACCCGCTCGGCGCCACCGGTCTCGCACAGTGTGCGGAGCTCGTCTGGCAGCTGAACGGCGCCGCGGAGAAGCGGCAGGTCGAAGGCGCGCGCATCGGCCTCCAGCACAACGTCGGCCTGGGCGGAGCGTGCGTCGTGACCATGTATCGGAAGGACTGAGGGCGGCGCGCACCGCGGAGACGGGGGCGCCCGGACGGCTCCGCGTCCTCGCGCAAACG
>DATILR010000109.1:0-6449 GCA_035476275.1 Binatus sp. (SeqCode)
GCGGCATCCGAGAGCGCGATCTTCTCGGCGTCGACCGTCTTGCGGAGATGTGCGCGGAGCTCCCCCAGGCCGATCCGGCGCAGGTCGTAGCGCTGGCAGCGCGACAGGACCGTCGACAGCACCTTGTGGGGGTCGGTGGTCGCGAAGATGAACTTCACGTGGGCCGGCGGCTCCTCGAGCGTCTTCAGCAGGGCGTTGAAGGAATGCTGCGAGAGCATGTGCACTTCGTCGATGATGTAGATCTTGAACCGGCTCTTGATCGGACGGTGGGCGACCGTCTCCATCAGGTCGCGCATCTTGTCGACCTGGGTGTGGGACGCGCCGTCGATCTCCAGCACGTCGAACGCGTTCCCCTCGGCGATCTCGTGGCAGTTGGAGCACGCGTTGCAGGGCTCGGGGGTGGGACCCTTGTCGCAGTTGAGCGCCTTCGCCAGCAGGCGCGCCGTGGTCGTCTTGCCCACGCCGCGGGGCCCGGTGAAGAGAAAGGCGTGGGCGACCCGCCCGGCGGTGATGGCGGCCTGGAGGGTGCGCGTCACGTGCTCCTGGCCCACGACGTCCGCGAAACGCTGCGGTCGGAGCCGGCGGGCCAGGACCTGATATGTCATCGCGCCTCGGAGGTTCTCCGACACCGCGAGCGACCGGCGGTGACGGCTAGGGTGCCCTGCGGCACAGGAGGACAGTCAGTACCGCTGCTTCCTTCCGGACCTGACGGGGTTCGTGACGCCTTCTTGCGCAGGACCTAACCGCCACCGCCCGACGCCCGCGGTGCCAACGATCAGAGTAGCCGCGATCAAAAACCCGCGCAAGGCGCGAACGCAATGTCGCGAAGCGGAGAGGGAGGGATTCGAACCCTCGGTACCTTGTGGGTACACACGCTCTCCAGGCGTGCCCCTTCGGCCGCTCGGGCACCTCTCCGGCCGGGCAACGCTCGCAGATGTGCGGGAGAGGCGCAAGCGGCGCGCCGTGCCGGACGCGGGCTGAATGTGTTAGGGAGGGCTCCGCGCGAGAGATGCGCCAGCCGCCGCCCGACGATCCTACCCGTCCCGTGCGCAGCGCGGGACCGCGTCGCTCGCGCCGCCGACGCCGGCGGGGCGGCGAGCGCGCTCAGCCCCCGCCACCCGCTCCGCTCGTCCCGACGGTGAGCGGCCTCGCCGAGCCGAGTCCGGCGAGCGACGTGCTCACGTCCGCCGAGACCGCCGAGATGAAGCAGCACCTGTCCTTCCTCCGACGGTACAAGGAGGCGTTCCGACTGAAGCTCAACGCCGCCGAGGATCTCCTCGTGAACGGGCAGCGGGAGCCGCGGGAGCGCGGCGTGTGTCGGCATCTTCTCGGCAAGGTCGACCGGACGGTCATCGAGCAGGCGATCGGACGCGAGCCGCTCAAGTCGGACGCGGCCGCACGGGCCCACATGCTGGCGGGTGCCATCCGTCTGACCGCGGACGTCGGCGTCCTGCTCGCCTACCTGGAGGCCCTCGCGCACGTGCGCTCGCACACCGAGGCGGCGCAGGCCTTCGCCGAGGTCGTCGAGCGGATCGACTTCGCCGCCCTCTCGGCGACGCGTCTCGGCCGCCTCCTCGACGTGCTGGTCACGACCTTCGTCGACCACGAGCGGGTCCAGGTGCTGTTCAGCCTGCTCGCGGGCGCGACCTTCCGACGGGCCCTCGACGCGGCCGCCGCCGATCTCCCGCCCGGGGTCGCGGCAGCCGTCACGCCTCTCCGCGCCGTGTACCGCCGGCTCCTGGAGGGTGCCCCGGACACGGAGGCGCCCGCGCTCCTGGCAACCGGCCTCGAGCAGGTTCTCTCGGCGCCCGATCCCGTGCTACGCGGCTACGCCGAGTCCTTGCGGGTCGGCCTGCTCGAGCTGGCCCTCGACCCCGCCGTGCCCGCGGCGCTCGCCGACCGCGCGGTCGGCGTCCTCCTCTCGACCCTTCCCCGCTCGGGCCACATCTACGCCCGGCTCGCGCTCCGCCGCACGGCGCAGCTCCTCGGCCGCCACGCCGATGATCGCGCGCGCGGCGTGCTCGAGGAGCTGCACCGCGCGCAGCCGGGGCTGCGCACCGCCGAGCGCTGGCTCGCAGCGCTCGGCGGGCACCGGCTGGGTCGCGTTGCGCTCACCGGAGAGCTCCCGGCCCGTGGCCGCCTCGCGCCTGGCTTCTGGCTCGACGGTCAGCGCCCGGTCTGGGTGCGGACGGCGAGCACGCCCGCCGCGGAGCGACTCGCCAGCGAGTTCCGCCTGCAGGCCGAGCTCGCGCTCCCCGGGGTCGCGCCGGTGGTGGACCATGGCGTCGCCGGCGGGATTCCGTACGTCGCCGTCGTCGGTCCCGGCCGACCCCTCACGTTCGACGGCTCGCCGCCGTTCGACCTGCGGACGGGGCTCTCGCTCGCCGCCGCCGCCGCCCGCGCGCTCCGCGCGCTGGCGCTCGCCGGCCTCGCCCTCCCCGACGCCGCGCCCGAGCGCTTTCTCCACGTGACGGCGCCGGCACCCGCCACGGTCCTCGCCGACCTGGACGGCGTTTCGCCTGCGGAGCCCCCCGCCGCGCACGCGGCCCACGCGCTCCTCGCGACCAGCCTGATCCGCCAGCTCCTTCCGGCGAGCGCCGCGACCCATGCCATGCGCCAAGTCACCACCGCCATCGAGGGGACACGCGAGCTCGTGGAGCTGATCGGGGTGCTCGACCGGGCGCTGCTCCGCGTCTCCCCGGGCTGACGCCCCGGTCCCGAGAGGACGGGCCCAGATCAGGCCCAGATCGGGCCCAAATCAGGCCCAAATCAGGCTTAGATCGGGCCGCCGAGGACGGCCTCGAGCTCGGCCCGAGCGACGTCGTACGCCACGACCGATCGGAGCAGATCCGTCTTCGCCGCCAGGACCCCGTCCTGCGCCCCGACCACGTCGACGCGGGTGCCCACGCCGCGCGCGAAGCGCGCCTCGGCCTGCTCGAGCTCGCCCTTCGCCCGCTCCATCTCCACGGCGAGCGCCTGGATCCTCTCCAGGTCCGTGCGCAGCTTGACGATCGTGGCGCGCACCTGCAGCTCGACCCCACGCTCGATCTGCGCGAGCTCCTGCGCCATCCGCTCGTGCTCGATCTTCGCCTCCGCCAGCGTCGTCCGGGCTGTCCCGCGATCGATCGGGACCGAGAACACGAGCCCCGTCGTCCATACCTCGCCCTCGAGATTGAGCGCGTTGCCGAGGGTCGTCCCCGTCTCGCCCTTCCCGTAGGCGGCCACCAGGTTCAGCTGCGGCAGGACGGTGTTCTGCGCCACCCGCACATGCAGCGTGCTCTTCTCGAGCGCTTCCTTGGCGGCCACGATCTCCGGCCGACGCTCGAGCGCCGTCGCGAGCCAGCGGTCGAGATCGGGCGCCACCGGCTCGAAGTCGATCCGCTCGTCACGCAGCGCGACCGGCGTGCCGATGCGAACGCCGAGGCACTCGGTCAGGGCGTTCTCCGCCAGCTCGACCTCGCCCCGGGCCGTCGCCAACCGGGTCTCGTCGTTCGCTCGCACGACCTTGGCCCTGCGGGCGTCGTCGTCCGGCACGGCGTCCGGGCGGCAGAGGGCGCGTGACCCGTCGAGCAAGGAGGCGTGCTGGGCGACGGCCCTGCCGGCCAGGTCGGCGATCCGCTCGGCGAGGAGCACGTCGTAGTAGGCCGCCTTGGTCCGCGCGGTCACGGCCAGGATCTCCGCCCGGAGCCGCGCCTCCTCCATGCGGAGGTCATACTCGGCGTCGCGCAGCGCCCGGGTGGCCACGTAGATCCGGCCTCCGCGCAGGAGGGGCTGCACGACGCTCACGCTGTAGTTCGTATCGACGGCGCCGATCTCGCTGCCCACCGTCTCCCTGCGCCGCATGTCCCCCGCGACGACCAGCGTCGCCCCGGTCGGCACCGTCTGGCTGATGAAGGCCGTCGGCTTCCGCGCCGCCGCGTCCGCCACCCGTTGCCCGTCCGCCAGCTCGTCGTCCTTCTTGAAGCCGACCTCCGTGTCACCCGAGCGCGTCCCGCTCATCGTGCCGCCCGCCACCGGATGAAAGACCACTCCCGCCCGCGCCACCTCGGGCTTCCGGGCATCGCGGGTCAGCTGGGCGATCTGGATGCTGAGGTTCTTCTGGAGCGTCAGCTGGATGCTCTCCTCGAGGCTGAGCTCGAGCTGACCGGGCTCCGGCGTCCGGCCGGTTGCCGGTCGCATCGCAGCGAGCGCCTGCACGATCCGCTGGACCTCCGCCTCCGAGAACGCTCCCGGCACCCGCACCGGAGCCTGGGACGTCGCGGCCGGCATACGGACGTCCCACCTGGCACCGCCCTCGACCGGCGCGGCCGGGACCAGCGCCCCGAAGAGCCCGAGCAACAGCGCGCCAGACATTGACCTAGAAAACATTCGGCGTTGCCTCCCTCAGCACGGCCCCCGGTTTCCCGAAAGCCGCGCGACAGTAGCACATGCCGAGCAGCTTGCGGCAGAATTCTCTCATCCGTCGGCCGTGAGGTTCGCCACGGCAAACGACGCAGACCTCATGCGACCTAGCAAGGCAACACGCATTGACGGTGCGAGGATGGCGCCGCACCGGCGCGACGGCGCAGCGCTCACGAAGTCGACGACCGCGGTGACGACGAGCTGCTACTCGTCAGCGCGCTTCGGAGGGTCGGTGGCGGCCGCCAGCGCCTGCCGACCCGACGGCGTGAGTCTCACCTCGCGCTCCTCCACGCCGACGCCGGCGCGGGACACCACCTCGACGAGGCCCATGCTCGTCGCGTCCTCCCAGGCGGGCATCCGCGGGCACGACGTGCGCCACGCGTCCATGGTCTCGCGGTAGGTGCGTGGCCGGGCGGCGATCCAGGCGAGCAATTCGACGAGCAGGGCGGTCAGAGCGAGATCCTGTCGTCTAGCGGCGGGCGATCAGTGGCGGAGAGGGGGGGATTCGAACCCCCGGTGCCACGAGGGCACACACGATTTCGAGTCGTGCCGTTTCAACCGGGCTCACGCACCTCTCCGGCGACGCCGTGCGTAGCACAGGACGGCGGCAGCAGCCACCGCCCGGCCAGCGGTCAACGGGTAGGGGACCGCCGGGCGCGGAAGAAGTCCTGCAGCAGCGCGCGGCTCTCGTCGGCGAGCACGCCCGCGCTGATCGCGAGGCGGTGGTTCAGGCGCGGCTCGGCCGAGAGATCGACGACCGAGCCGGCGGCACCGCCCTTGGGATCGGCGCAGCCGTAGACCACTCGCGCCAGCCGGGCGTGGAGAGCGGCCCCGATACACATGACACAGGGTTCGACCGTCACGTAGAGCACGCCGCCGGGCAGACGGTAGTTGCGGACGTGGGCCGCCGCCGCGCGCAGCGCGCGCACCTCCGCATGCCCGCTGGGGTCGTGCTCGGCGACGCTGGCATTGCCGGCGCTCGCCAGCAGCTGCTCTTCGAGCACGACGAGCGCACCGATCGGCACTTCCCCCCGGGCACCCGCCGCTCGTGCTTCCTCGAGCGCCGCCCGCATCCAGCGCCGATCGACGTCGGCATCGGGCGGGGAGTCGAGCATTCCGCGGCGCGGGAGGAAGGGTGGCGGGCGGCGCGAAGCCGCCCGCCCGCACTCCGAGCTACTTCGCGCCCTCCGCGCCGCCCTTCATCTCACCACCGCCCTTGGCGTCGCCGGCCTTCGGGTCGCTCGCCGCTTCGTCCTGGCACTTCTTCACGTCCTTCTCGTCGATCACCATGGTCTCGGCGACGTCCTTCACCGAGCGGCCGGTCGCGAGGTACTTGTTCACCTGCTTGCAGTTGACGGCCGCACCACCCGATCCTGCGATCCCGAGGAGCAAGCCTGTTCCGATCACCACCATACCGAACTTCATGCGAGATCCTCCTTGCGCCGATGCGCGGTCGCCATAGTGGGGAAACCCGGGCGCTCTATACCAACGCACGAACCGCTAGGGAAGTTACGGCGTGGCGCCGCGCGGGAACGACGTGCTAGGGGGGACTCCGCCCCGATCGAGCGATGCGGCTCCTCACCATCAACCTGCTGCACGGGGGGTTTCTGCCCTGGGCGCGCGAGGATCGGGCGCGCACCGCGGCACGACTCGCCTTGCTGGCCGCGGAGCTGGCACGGGCGCGCCCAGACGTCATCGCCGTACAGGAAGCGCTGGTGGCCGCCTCGCCGGGTGCGGTAGCGACCTGGCTGGGGCAGCGCCTCGGCTACCAGGTGCGCTTCGCCAAGGCGAACCCGCTGATCGTCCCGCCACCCGTCTCGCAGTACCTTCCCGCTGCGCTGCGCGCCCGCATCGATCGCGCCATCGCGGCGGCGCTCGACTTCGAGGAGGGGAGCGCCATCCTGACCACGCTGCCCATCATCGCGCACCGCGTGCACGCGCTCCCGCGGCCGAACCTGCCGCTCGAGAACCGCGTCGCACTCTGCGTGCGCCTCACATCGCGTCGGGGGCCGCTCGACGTCTGGAACGTGCACCTCACCCGCGCGGGC
>DATILR010000110.1:0-16499 GCA_035476275.1 Binatus sp. (SeqCode)
CCGTCCACCTCGCCACGCTTCGTCGAGGGCGACGGGGACGGAGGCCGCCGACGTGTTGCCGTAGCGGTCGAGGTTCGCGCACACGCGCTCGGGCGGGAGGCCCAGGTGCTCGGTGAGGGCGGCGATGATGCGGGCGTTCGCCTGGTGCGGAATCAGGAGCGTGACGTCCGCAACGGTGAGATCGCACGCGGCGAGGAGGTCGCGCGTGACCGCGAGCAGCTCGCTCACCGCGGCGCGGAAGAGGTCCGGTCCCCGCATCCGCATGCAGAGGGCGTCGGGCCGCGGTGCGAGCCCGGTATCGAGCGGGCCGCCGGCGGGTAGCTCGAGCAGATTCGCCTGGGCGCCGCGCGCGTGGAGCATGACGCGCAGGATACCCCGCTCGCCCGCCTCTGCACGCAGCACGACCGCTCCCGCCGCGTCGCCGAAGAGCGGACCGCAGACGCGGTCGGTGCGGGCAACCATCGCCCCCAGCGCGTCCGCGCCGACCAGAAGGAGCGTGCGCGCCGAGCCGCTCCGCAGCATCGCGTCCGCGACGCCGAGGCCGTAGACGAACCCCGCGCAGGCTGCCGCGAGGTCGAAGGCGGGGGTGGGCTCGGCGCCGAGGCGGGCCTGCAGGAGGCAGGCGAGGGACGGGAACGCGAGCTCGGCGGAGGCGGTCGCGACGACGATGGCGTCGAGCTCACGGGCCGTCACGCCCGCGTGGGCGAGCGCGGCGCGCGCCGCGCTCTCGGCCAGATCGAGCAGCGTCTCCGGGTGGCGGAGGACGCGCCGCTCCTCGATGCCGCTGCGCTCGCGGATCCACCCCTCGGTGAGGCCGAGGCGGCGCTCGATCTCCGCGCTCGAGACCCGCGTGTCCGGCAGCGCCGCGCCGCTGCCGATCAGGCGCGCGCGTAGCTGCGGAACCGACATCGCGCGGACGCTAACGTGCGGACCGGGGCATTGCAACCTGCGGCGCGCAATCTAGAGGGGCACGAGCCTCCGGTAGATCCTCCAGAGCTCCGCGAGCGGCATGTGGGGCGGGAAGACGGCCGTTGCAAGTCCGACGCAGGTGAAGGCGACGGTGAGCACGATGACGCCGGCGCCGACCGCTCCCACGCGGCGCGGACGCACGAGCCCCCGCGTCGCGACGACGGCGATCGTGTTCGCCACAGCCCATATCGTCCAGGGGAGATAGGAGAACGCGGGAAAGTAGCCGGGGCCGAGGAGCTTCAGGCCGCCCACCAGGTGATAGAGCGCGACGAAGCCGAAGACGGCTGCCGTGTTCCGCCATTCGGGGCGTCGCACGCCGTGGCGGTCGCGCGGGTACGCGCCCCCCAGCGGCACGTAGACGTAGTCCCGGAGCCAGTGCCCGAAGGTGATGTTCCAGCGCCGCCAGAAGTCCGCGACGCCGTAGGAGAGGAGCGGGACGTCGAAGTTCTCGGGGAGGGCGACGCCGGCGAGCCGGCCGAAGCCGATCGCGGCCTCGGTCCAGCCGGAGAACGCGACGTACCAGCAGAGGTACACACGGACGACGTTCCCCCAGGCCGCGAGCAGGCCATCGCTCGCTGCCGCCTCGTAGCCCGCGGTGCCGGGCACGCAGACGAAGATCACCGCGACCCCGACCAGGACGAGGCCGAGGGCGATGCGGAAGAATGCACGCCACTCGGCCACCCTCTCCTCCGCGGGCAGCTCGCGGCGCCAGAAATCGTCGAAGGAGAGGAGCGGTCCGTTCACGAAGGCAGGGAAGAAGAACAGGTAGAGCCCGTAGTCGACGAGGCGCGGGGGCACCGGCTGTCGGCGTCGGAAGCGATCGTAGGCGTATGCCCAGCAGCGGAGCAGCGTCACGTTGGTCGAGAAGGCGACGAACTCCCGCACGCTTCCCTCGTAGCCCGGAAGGCGCGGCAGCCAGAAGATGGGTCCGACCACCTGCAGGGCGAGCAGGGCCACCACGAGCAGCGAGCGCATCCATCCGGGCGGAAGCTGCTCCACCACCCAGAAGAAGACGAGCGCGTACGCCGCCATGAGCGCCGCGATGCGGGGAGTGGCGAGCGCGCCGAGGAGGGCCAGGCTGACGAGCGTGAGGCCGGCGGCACGCGCGGGTGGGCGGGTGCGCCGGAAGGCGGCCGCGAGGAGGACGAAGAGGCTGCTCGCGAGCACGAAACGGACGAAGAGGCCGGCACGTGCCTGCCAGCCGGCGAGTCCGACGGTGAGGAGGCGGTGTGTCAGCTCGGGAAGCGGAAGCGCCATGCGGTGCGGCCCCTAGGCTCCGGGCTCGCCGCGCGTCAAGGCGACGACGACCGCACGGCCTCGGGGCGGAAGGAGCGCAGACGGTAGATCTCGATCGGTCCCTCACGCCGGATGAGCTCGCCGTCCCGGGCGAGAAGGGACGCGAAGCGATCGAGCTGCTCGGTGCCCGGAGGGTACGCCGTCGCGAGCAGGTCGCGGTGGACGACCACGTACTTGACGTAGGGGAGGTCACCCAGGTCGCCGGGGGTGCGTTCGGTGACGCGTTGCCGGCCCGGGGGCAGGCGGGCCACCGTCCCCTCGAGCAGGAACTTCCGGTGGAACGTCTGGTAGTACATGTAGAGGCTGGAGAAGGCCGCGAACGTACCGGCGACGAGACCCGACGGGAGCTCCAGCACCGCGGCCGGCGCCTGGTCATTCCGCAGCTCGTCGTAGGCGGGCGGCACCGTGCTCGCCACGAGCCGCGCGCGGAGTCCGCGCGCGTCCAGCGCCCCGGCGCCGATGACGAACACGAGCACGGCCACCGTCAGCGCCAGGCGAGCGCGCGGGTGCGTGACCCGCGCGCGCAGCGCGGCGACGCCGAGGGCTGCGACGACGGCGAGGGCGATCCCCGTGCCCACGACCCAGCGGTAGGGAGCGCGGAAGAAGCGGAGCAGCGGCACGACCTCGAGCGCGAGCGCGTAGGGACCGGGAGGGCCGGTGGACGGGAAGCCCGCCTCGGGGAGCCGCATCTGGACGAGCGGGTAGTGCACGTGAAGCCGCGGCCCGAGCGCCATGAGGGCGAGGAGCACGGTCGCGAGCGCCCAGAAGCGGACCCTCGGGAGCGCGCAGACGAGACCCACGACGGCAAGGAGAAGGGGGGCGGTGCCGAGGTAGAGGACGGCCCAGAACGCGCGGGCGGGGGGTGCGAGCCACGGAGGTGCGACGAGCCCGGCCACATACCCCGAGCCGACCAGCATCTGGAGCGGGGCCGGCGGGGAGGCAGGCTCCTGGTGGGCGATCCAGGCGAGCGCAGCGAGACCGACGGCGGTGAGGCTCCAGAAGGCGAGCGTTCCTCCCCGCCACGGTGGCCCGAGCCTCGATGTCCGCGGCGCGACGAGCCGGCAGAGCGTGTCGAGGACGAGGACGGCGAGGGCCATGATCGCGTACTCCTGTGAGGCGAAGACCAGGAAGGCGAGGAGCGCTATCGCGAGGGCGACGTCGAGGGGACGCCGCCGGCGCTGAAGGAGCAACCAGCTCCAGAGGAGGAGCGCGATCAGGTAGCCGCAGTCGAGGTAGAGCACGGGGAGGAACCACACGGCCGACGGCGTCAGCGCCGCCGCCAGCCCCGCGACGAGCGCCGCCCAGTGATCTCCGGTGACCTCGCGGGCGAGAAGGCCGACCGCGAGCACCGTCGCTGCGGGCGCGGCGAGGACGAGCAGATTGTGGGCGGCGACCAGCCCGAGCGCGGCCTGGAGCGGGAGGCTCGCCACGCCGAGGGAGAACGAGAAGGTGTGGAAGAGGAGCGGGACGCCCTCGGGGTAGAAGAGATAGGTGGTGCGGAACGGATTCGTGTGGAGGACGAGGAGACTCTCTCTTACCCACCAGATATTCCAGAGGAACTGGTAGACGTCGTACGAGCCGTCCTCGAGAACCCGCGAGCGCAGATGGAGGATGAGCGGGAAGGTGAGGACGACCGCCGTGGCCGCGCCGGCCGCGCCGGCGACGACGGCGAAGCGCCGCGGCGACACGCGGCGCGTCTACCACACGGGCTCGGCACTGACCACGGTTGCAAGCCGGGGAGGCCGCAACTATGGACGGTCGGCCGTGGGGCTTCCCCGCATCGGCGTGATCGCCGCCGCCGGCCCGGGCCGCCGCGTCCACCCGCGGAGCGCCCGCGTGCCCAAGGTGATGCTCGAGGTGGGCGGCAAGCCCCTCCTCACGCGCAACCTCGAGCTCCTGCGGGACGCCCTCGGGGTCCGACACATCTGTATCATCGTCGGGCACCTGGCCGAGCGCATCCGCCAGGCGTACGGCGACGGCAGCCGCCTCGGGGTCACGCTCGAGTACCTGGAGAACCCCCAGGTGGACGGCGGACTCGGGACGGCGCTCTGGGTGGTCGAACAGCGCGTGCAGGAGCCGTTCGTGCTGTTGCTCGGGGACGAGCTCTATCTCGAGTCGAACCATGCGGCGCTCGCCGGCCTGGACACTCCCTACACGGCCGTGTGCGCGCTCCATCCCACCGAGGACCTCGACGAGATCCGGAAGAACTATGCCGTCGAGCTCGCGAACGGCCGCATCACGACGCTGGTCGAGAAGCCCGAGGCGGCGCTCACGCCCTACGCCGGCTGTGGCACCTACCTCTTCACGCCCGACATCTACCGCGACGCCCACGACACGCCCCTCTCGCTTCGTACGGGACGGCTCGAGCTGACCGACGTGATCGACCACGCCGCGCGGCGCGGCGCGGCGGTGCTGCCCTTCGTGCTGTCGGGCCACTACCTCAACGTCAACACCATCGAGGATCTCAACGGGGCGAACTTCCTCTGCCGGTCGCTCGAGTTCGCCCGCCGGCGGGTGAGCCTGGTCATCCCGGCGTACAACGAGGCGGCCGCCATCGGTCACGTGCTGCGCGATTTCCGGGATCACGTCGACGAGATCGTGGTCGCCGACAACTGCTCGGCCGACGGCACGGCGGCGCTGGCGCGCGAGCTCGGCGCGACCGTCCACTCCCGCCCGTTCCGCGGTTACGGCGACGCCCTCCGCCAGGGGATGGAGGCCGCGAGCGGCGACATCCTCGTCTTGGTCGAGGCCGATGCGACCTTCCGGGCCAAGGATCTCGGCAAGCTGCTCGAGTACCTCAAGGACGCCGACATGGTGATCGGCACGCGCACGACACGCCAGATGATCGAGCAGGGCGCCAACATGGCGGGGTGGCTGCGCTGGGGGAACGTCGCGGTGGCGAAGCTGATCGAGGCGCTCTGGTGGGGGAGCGAGCCGCGCTTCACGGACGTCGGCTGCACCTACCGCGCGATCTGGCGCGACGCGTACCTGAAGATCCGCGACTACCTGACGCGCGACGACGCCGCCTTCTCGCCCGAGATGATGATCGAGATGCTCCGGGTCGAGGGGCGGGTGATCGAGGTCCCCGTGAGCTACTACCGGCGGCGGGGCGGTGTCTCGAAGCATTCGGCGAGCGGCTGGAAGAGCCTCCGCACCGGGTTCCGGATGCTCGGCCTGATCCTCCGCAAGCGCCTCAATCTCAGCTAGGCTGCCTCCCCGAGGTGACCATGAGTGGCATTCGCATCCTGCAGGCGAGCGACGACATCAACCGCTGCTTCCCGTTGATGGCCGACCTGCGCCCGCATCTTCGCGAGGACGACTTCGTCGCGCGCGTCCAGCGTCAGCAGGGGAACCACGGCTATCGACTGGCCATCCTCGAGGAGGAGGGCTCCGTCCGGGCGGTGGCCGGGTACCGTATCGGCGAGAGCCTCGCCTGGGGCCGGTTCCTCTACGTGGACGACCTCGTCACCGCCGCCAGCGTGCGGTTCCGCGGCTACGGTCAGCAGCTCCTCGACTGGCTACTGGCGGAAGCGCGGAGGGAGGGCTGCGAGCAGCTGCACCTCGACTCCGGTGTGCAGCGCCACCCGGCGCACGGCTTCTACCTGAAGAACCGCCTGCACATCACCTCGCACCACTTCACGCGCGTGCTCTGAGCCTCGAAGCTTCGGCGACCGTCCGCTCGATGAGGCGGAGGGTCTCCTCGCCGCAACGCTCCCAGGTGAGGCTGGCCGCCCAGGCGAGCGCGGCCTCCTCCATCCGCCGGCGTCGTTCCGCGTCCGTGAGCAGGCGGATCACGCGCTCGGCGAGCGCCTCGAGATCGCCGTAGGGGTAGAGGAGCCCGGTCCGTCCGTCGAGCACGCTGTCGCGGAGCCCGGGGGAGTCGGCGGCGACGCACACCGTGCCGCACGCGTTCCCCTCGACGTTGGTGAGCCCCCATCCCTCCTTGACGGACGGGTTCACGAGGACGTGCGCCGCCTGGAGACGCCGCACCTTCTCGGCGAGGGGGACGAAGCCGGTGAAGTGGATCGCCTCCGCGATCCCCAGCCGGCGGGCGAGGGTGCGGAGCGCGTCGAGCCCGTCGCCGTCCCCCACCACGGTGAAGGAGCAGCCGGGAACGCGGCGGCGGACGAGGGGCAGGGCGCGGAGGACGTGGTCGAGCGACTTGTAGCGCTTGATGCGGCCGACGAAGATGAGGCTCGGCTCGAGCGTCTTGGGGACGCTCGGGTCGGGGCGGTACACCGTCCGATCGATCCCGCAGTGCACGACCGCGATGCGCTCGGCGGCGAAACCCCGGGCAATCAGATCGTCGCGCGTCGACTCCGAGATGACCTCGAAGGGACAGTGCCGGTAGACGCGCCGCACCGGCTGCTCGAGCGCGTAGACGCCGGCGGCCAGGATGGGATTCACCTCGCGGAAGACGGTCTGCCCCATGAAGTGCGGAACGACCGCGAGCACCGGCGCGCGGGAGAAGAGCGGGCTGTAGAAGGGGATCTTGTTGATGTCGTCGAGTACCACGTCCGGCGGCTCCCGGGCAGCGAGACGGCGGAAGAGGAAGGGGACGGCGAGATTGAAGGTGCTCGCTCCGCCGCCCCGGATGACCCGGTAGCCGTCGGCCTGCTCGACGGCGGGCGCGCCCGGGAAGCGCGAGCTGATCAGCGTGCAGCGGTGCCCGCGGCGTCCGAGGTGGCGGAGGATCTCCTCGAGATGCACCTCCGCGCCCCCAGCGAGCGGATTCCCGAGATCCCTCCAGTTGAGCGCGACGACGTGCAAGCGCGCCGCCGTGGGCGGCACCGTGGCCTGCTAGCCTGCGGCGGTCGCCGCTGTCAAACGTTCGTCTTCCGGGTCGGCAGCAAGTTTCTCCAAGTGCGACCCCCGCCGCCCGTGCTAGGATCGCGGCGATCATGGCGAGGGAGGGTTTTGCGCTCTTCGACACGACCATCGGTCAGTGCGGCATCGCGTGGAGCGGGGCCGGCATCGTCGGCGTCCAGCTTCCCGAGGCGAGCGAGGGCGCGACGCGCGCACGGCTGCTCCGGCGATGCCCGGAGGCCCTCGAGACACCGCCGCCGCCCGACGTCCAGCGTGCGGTCGACGACATCACGGGTCTCCTCCGCGGGGAGGCCCGGGATCTCTCCGTCATCGTGCTCGACATGGAGCGGGTGTCGCCGTTCCATCGCCGGGTGTACGAGGCCGCCCGTGCCATTCCGGCGGGCGCGACGCTCTCCTATGGCGACGTCGCGACGCGTCTCGGCGTGCCCGGCGCGGCGCGGGCCGTCGGCCAGGCCCTCGGGCGAAATCCCTTCGCGATCGTCGTGCCGTGCCATCGCGTGCTGGCGGCCGGCGGGAAAACCGGCGGCTTCTCCGCCAACGGCGGTATCACGACGAAGCTCCGCATGCTCGCGATCGAAGGGGCGCAGGCGCAGCCGGGTCTCTTCGACAACGACGGGGCGTTGGGCTTCGATCCGCGCGTCGCGGTCGAGCACCTGCGAGCCGCCGACGACGTGCTCGCGCGCCTCATCGATGCCGTCGGTCCCTTTCGCCTGCAGCTCAAGCGGACCTCGAGCACCTTCGCGATGCTCGCGGAAGCGATCGTCTACCAGCAGCTCACCGGCAAGGCCGCGGCGACCATCTTCGCGCGCGTGTGCGCGCTCTTCCCGCGCGCGCACCAGGGTCCAACGGCGGAGCGCATCCTGCGCGTCTCCGACGAGCGGCTCCGCAGCGCCGGCCTGTCGCGAGCGAAGGTCCTCGCGCTCCGCGATTTGGCACGGCGGGCCCGGAGTGGCGAGCTCCCGTCCCTCGCCGAGCTCCAGCGCATGGAGGACGAGACGATCGTCGAGCGGCTGATCCGGGTGCGTGGGATCGGTCGTTGGACCGTGGGGATGCTGCTCATCTTCCGCCTCGGTCGCCCCGACGTGCTGCCCGCGGACGACTACGGCATCCGCAAGGGCTTCGCGGCCGCCTTCAAGAGGCGGGAGCTACCGACGCGTCAGCAGGTCGAGAGGCGCGGTGCGCGCTGGCAGCCGTACCGCACGGTGGCGAGCTGGTATCTGTGGCGGGCCGCGGAGCGCGCGAACCTCAGAGCACGGCGTCGAGACGCCGCACGATCTCCTGCTTCGGCACCGCGCCCACGATCCGGTCGATCTCGCGCCCGTCGCGGAGGATGAGGAGCGTCGGGATGCTGCGGACGCCGAAGCGCGAAGCGGTGGCCGGATTGTCGTCGACGTTGAGCTTGCCGACGCGGACGCGGCCGGCGAACTCGCTGGCGAGCTGATCGACCAGGGGGCCGACCGTGCGGCAGGGCCCGCACCAGGGCGCCCACAGGTCGAGCAGGACGGGGATCGACGAGGCGGCGACGGTCGTCGCGAAGCTCGCGTCGGTCACCGTGACGGGATGGCCGTCGCCGAGGAGCGGAGCCTTGCAGCGGCCGCAGACGGGCCGAGACCCCTCCTGGAGCTTCGCGCTCGGCACGCGATTGGGGGTGCCGCAGACGTCACACCGCAGCACCTCGGCTGCGGCTGGATTGCCAGCTGCCATGGTCGGTCAGAGATAAGTCGGGAATCGGCCCGCGCAAGGCCTCGCCGGCGATTCGGTCCGTGCGAACGCGCACGAGCCACGCGCCCCGTCGTCTCCGCTGGGTTTGCACGAGCTCCACGCCGTGGGTAAACCCGCGAGGGATGGCAGCCACGACGGTCCTGCGGCGCGGGCCGGTATCGGTGACCGACTACCGCTGCGGCGTCGGACCCGCGGACGCCCCCTTCGAGGAACGACACGGGGGTTTCGTGCTCGCCTACGTGCGAACGGGTAGCTTCGGCTACCGGGTCCGGGGTGGCTCGTTCGAGCTGATCGCCGGGTCGATCCTGGTCGGCCACCCAGGCGACGAATTCATCTGTACCCACGACCACGTCTATGGCGACGAGTGTCTGTCCTTCGAGCTCACGCCCTCGCTGGTCGAGGCGCTGGGCGAGCGGCCCGAGGTCTGGCGGGCCGGCTGCCTGCCGCCGCTGCCCGAGCTCGTGGTGCTGGGCGAGCTCGCGCAGGCGGTAGCCGACGGCGACAGCGACGTCGGCCTCGACGAGGTGGGGATGGCGTTCGCCGCCCGCTTCATCGAGGTCGCGTCCGGTCGGAAGCGACCGTCGCCGGATGCGGGGGCGCGCGACCGGCGTCGTGCGGTGGACGCGGCGCTCTGGCTGGAGGCGCACTCCCACGAGCCGATCGATCTCGGGAACGCGGCGCGGGAGGTGGGGCTCAGCCCGTTTCACTTCCTCCGGCTCTTCGCGCTCGTGCTGGGTGTGACGCCGCACCAGTACCTCGTCCGCTCCCGGCTGCGCCATGCTGCGCGCCTGCTGGCCGACCAAGAGCGCTCGATCACCGACGTCGCCTACGACGTCGGCTTCGGCGACCTCTCCAACTTCGTGCGCACGTTCCACCGTGCGGCCGGGGTCTCTCCCGGAGCCTTCCGGCGAGCGGCGGGAGGGGATCGCCGGATCCTGCGGGAGCGCCTCGCGGCCTCGCAGTAGCGCCACCGTCTCCGCAATCGCCTTGACACCCCGAGGATGGCCGTACGATCATCCTCACGGTGCGCGTGCTCTTCTACTACCGAGGCATCGAGAACCTGGGGGTCGGCTACCTCATGTCGATGCTCCGCCACCACGGCCACGAGATCGACCTCATCTTCGACCCCGGGCTCGACGACAACCTGTTCGTGAAGATGCCGCGCCTGGCGTGGTTGAACCGGCACGACGCCCTGCTCGAGCGCGCGGTGGCCTTCCGGCCCGATCTCATCGCGATGGGCTCGCTCACCAACCTCTACCCGTTCACCTGCGCGATGGCCGCGAAGCTGAAGGAACGGATCGGCGTGCCGATCATCGTCGGCGGCCACCACGCGCAGGCGCTCCCCGACTACGTGCTCGCGAATCCCCACGTCGACATGGTGTGCCTCGGCGAAGGCGAGCTGGCGCTCCTCGAGCTCGTGACCCGCATGGAGCGGGGCGAGGACGTCACCTCGATCCCCACCCTCTGGGTGAAGCGGAATGGGCAGATCCACCGCAACGAGATGGGGACGCTCGAGAACGACCTCGATCGGTTCCCGTTCCCGGAGAAGCAGCTCTGGTGGGAGTACGGCTGCTTCCGGGACAACCTCGAGATCTTCACGGGTCGCGGCTGCCCCTTCAAGTGCACCTTCTGCAACATCCACTACCAGCGTGCGATCTTCGACGGGAAGGGCGACTTCCTCCGCAAGCGATCGGTCGCCAACGTGATGGCGGAGTTTCGCCAGAACCTGGCGCGCTACGACGTCAGCTTCGTCTCGGTACACGACGACAACTTCACGACCGACGCGCGCTGGGTGGAGGAGTTCTGCGAGGCGTACCGGAAGGAGGTGAACCTTCCCTGGTACTGCTTCGGTTACCCGACGACCATCAAGCCGCGCCTGGTGAAGGCCATGAAGGCCGCCAACTGCGCCACCGTCTTCATGGGCGTCGATTCGGGGGACCCCGAGATCCGCCGTCACCTGATGGAGCGCCCGATGAGCGACGAGCTCATCTTCCACTCGGCCAAGCTCATCCAGGACGCGGGCATCGGTCTCCAGGTGTCCTGCATCTACGGCAACCCGGGCGAGACGCCGGAGCAGATGATGCGAACCCTCCGGATGGTCGACGAGATCCGCCCGACGCAGTGCTCCGCCTACATCTTCTACCCCTTCCCGAAGACGAAGCTGCACGACCGGGCGGTCGAGATGGGGCAGCTCGACGCAGAGGGACAGGAGAAGGTCCGGCGCGGCATCTCCGGGTACCATCACGAGTCGATCCTGCGGCACCCGCACAAGGAGCTGGCCGAGACGCTGGCCAAGATCACCCCGGTCTACGCGCGCACCCCCGATCGCCTGAAGCCTCTCCTGCGCTGGATGATCGCGCGGCGGATGAAGCGCCTCGCGCTTCTCCTCTACGTGTGCCTTATCCCCCTGACCTTCCCCTTCCTCGGAGTCGAAGGGATCAAGGTGACGCTGCGCATGGCCTGGCGCGCGCTGCGCGGTCGGGGAGCACCCAGGAGCTTGCCCGCGCCGGCCGTGCCGACGGCGAACGCGGCGTAGCTCCCCGGCGGGAGAGCGGGGGCGCTGGAGCGCCGACCCGCAGCCGCCGCGCGCGCCTGCGGCCAGCGCCTGAGGCGCTGCGGCGATCGCCCGCGCGCGTGCGGCGAGGACCGGAGGCGATCCGGCGCCCCCGCTCTCCCGCCGGCGCGAACCGCTATTCTCCGTCGCGGACGAAGACGGTGAAGCCGAGCTCGCCCTGCCAGAGGTCGCCGGCGAAGGCGGGGTCCAGCCACTCGTAAAAGTCGCGTTGCAGGAACCATGCGCGCCAGCGGGCGGCCTGGTGGTAGCCGGCGGCGCCGGACTGGAGGCGGTCGAGCTCGTCGGGCCAGCGGAGACCATCGCGGCGGATGGCGCTCGCGTCGAAGTCGGGCAGGACGAAGACGTCGGGCCGAGCGTCGAACCAGTGGCCGTCGTCGACGCGGAGGTAGGTGAGGCCCGCCCGTCCGAGGGGCACGGAGAGCCGATAGTAGTCGAAGAGCGGGTTGATGCGCGGGACGGCGACGGTGAGCGGCGTGGTCGATCCCGGTGGCCTCCGGTCGGCGATCCAGTGCGCGAGCTCCCACTGCTGGCGGGTCGAGAAGCGCGCCACCTGCGAGGTGGCGAGGACGAGGGAATAGGCGAGCACGATCGCGACGAGCGTCGCGCGCGGGGCGCGGGGGAGTTCGCCGAGGGCGCGCCCTGCCAGCACGAGAAGCCCGGGGAAGAGCGGCAGGAGGTAGCGGGGGAAGGTCACCGGTGAACTGCCGATCACGAGGAAGTACGGTAGCAGGGTGGCGAGCACGATCCGGTCGGCCAGCCCGTGCCGCCGCACGGCGACGATCACGCCGGCGAGAGCCACCGCGGCGAGCGGCCAGCCGAGAGAGAAGGGGAGGGCGGCGACGAGCTGATAGAGGTACGGGCGTCCGTACCAGCCGAGCGACGGTGCGAGACAGTTGTTCTGGAAGGGCCAGCCCATCTGGGTGATGGCGTGGAGGTGCGCCATGGCGGCGAGCATCCGATCGGCCTCCAGCACGCAGGGTGGGCAGGTGAGGAGAACGCTCATGGCGAAGCCGATGAGCACGACCCCCCCGAGCGTCACGCCGTGCGCGACCGAGTGGCGCTCGCGAGCCCGCTCGCCGGCGGCCCAGAGCGCGGGCACGAGGAAGGCGAGCCCGGTGTACTTGGTGGCGAAGCCGGCGCCGGCCGCCGCCCCGGCACCGAGCGACCGCCAAGCGCCACCGCGGGTCGCGAGCGCCCAGGCGGCGAGCGTGGTGAGCGCAGCGAAGGCGGCGAGCAGACCGTCCGCGGCGGCGAGGTGGGCGTGCATGGCGGAGAGCGGCGCCACCGCCATGCACGCGGCAGCCACGGCCGCGACGCCGGGCCCGTAGAGCCGCCGTCCGAGGATGGCCACGAGGGCGACCGTGGCCGCGCTGGCGGCGGCCGATACCCACCGCGCGGCGAGTATGGCCTCCGGGGCATAGGGATGGATGGCCGCCGGCAGGACGCCGAGCCCATGCGCGGCGGCGACGGTGGCCCCCGCCAGGTACCCGTAGAGCGTGGGATAGCCGAAGTCGTTCGCCCGGAGCTCGAACGACGTCCACGAGAGCGGCACGAAGGCCGCGGCGCGCGCGGCGAAGACCACCTCGTCGGGAAACCACCCGGCGTCGGAGAGCCCCCAGGTGAGGCGCCAGCCGCGTAACAGGACGGCGGCGAGGGCGATCAGGAGGAAGCTGGCAGCGCGCACGGCGACTGGAATGCCAGGTCCCCGAAAGTTGCTACAAGGGGCCCCCCATGCGTCGTCTCGAAACCGTGCTCGTCCTCGCTGCCTACACGGCGCTGGCGGTGTGGTGGCTCTGGCCGCTGCCGAGCCTCATGACGAACCACTCCGCCTACTTCTCGGCGGAGACTCCGCTCGTGATCGCGGACTTCTACCTGATCGTCTGGACGCTCGCCTGGGGAGCCCACGCGCTCGCGACGGCTCCCTGGCAGCTCTTCCACGCCAACGCCTTTCACCCCTCGACGTCATCGCTCGCCTACTCCGAGCACCTGCTCGGCGACGCGCCTCTCTTCGCCCCGGTGTACTGGGCGACGGGGAATCCGATCCTCGCCGTCAACGTGTTCATCCTCGCCACCTTCGTCCTCTCGGCGCTCGCGATGTACGCGCTCGTGCGGCGCTTCACCGGGCCGCCGGCGGCGCTGGTGGCGGGCTTCTTCTACGCCTTCTACCCGTGGCGCTACGACGCGCTGGCCCATCTACACATGCTCGCCGTCCAGTACTTCCCCCTCGTCTTTCTGTTCACGGATCGCTGGCTCGAGACGGCGCGTCCGCGGGAGGCCGCGCTCCTCGCCGTCGCGCTCGTTCTCCAGGCGCTCAGCTCCTTCTACCTCGCCTACGCGCTGGTGCTCGCCTACGGTCCCTTTCTCGCGCTCGCTCTCTGGCGATGGCGGTCGCGGCTCGATCGCCGCAGGCTGCTGGGGCTGGGGATCGCGGTGTCGATGGTGGCGGCGGTGATGATCATCGTGAGCCTTCCCTACCTCCGGCTCCGGCAGCTCGGCGTCATCCCATCCTACGGCCGTGAAGGTGATGCGCCGTCGCTGGGCCTCATCCCCATCATCACCAACGTCCAGGTCCGGAAGTACCTCGCCGAGCGCGGCATCGGTCCGGTCGGCTATGTCCTCGCCCTGGTCGCGATCCTCCCGCCGTGGCGCGGGCGGCGCGACCCGTGGTTCGCCGGCACCCTCGTCGCGGCGCTCGGGACGCTCGCCGCCTTCGGGCCCGGCATCCTGATCGGCGGTCACGAGTATACCGGCCTGTATCACCTCCTCGGACTGCTGCCCGGCTTCGGCACGGTGCGCCTCCCGACACGCTTCGTGCTCGTCGCCCAGCTCGGCTTCGCGCTCCTGGCCGGGCTCGGGCTGGGACGGCTGCTGGCGGGACGCCGCGGCTGGGTGGCGTGGCCGATCGCGCTCATCGCGATCGCGCTCGGAGTGCGGAGCTTCTCCCCCCTGCCGCAGATCCCCGTGCACGCCGAGATCACGCGGGACGACCTGGCCCCCGCGTATCGCTGGCTCGGGGCGCATGGCGAGGGACGTCCACTCCTCGACCTCCCGGGCACGGCGTTCCACGAGGCCGCGCATCGGATGTACTTCAGTACCTTCCACTGGCTGCCGATCGTCGACGGCTACAGCGGCTACGGCCTGCGGACGCCCGCGCACCTCGATTGGCTGGCGCGCGGGCTGCCCGATGAGGGCGCGCTCCAGAACCTCGTCGACACGGTCGACATCGGATGGATCCTCGTGCACCGCGACGCGCTCACTCCCGCCGCCGCGGCTCGCTGGAGAGGGCCGCTGCCACGCGGACTCGAGCCCGCGGGCGAGTGGGGAAACGATCTCCTCCTGCGCGTGACCCGGCCGGTGGTGCAGGATCGGCGGGCGGATCTCCTGAGCCCGCTGCGGACGCCCGGGGGCGTTCCGCTCGAGCCGCTGCGGGAATGTCCGGGGGCGCTGCGGCTCGTCGTGCCGGCGCCGGACCCGTGGCCGTCGCGCGCGCGCGCGCAGGTGCAGGTGGAGGTGGCGAATCTCGGCCGGAAGCCATGGCCCGGGTTCGGGTTCATCCCGCGCCATCTCTTGCACCTGCGGGCCTGTATCCGGCGGCCCGAGGAAGTCTCGTGCGGGTCGCAGCCGATCCCGCTTCCGGCAGATGTCCCGCCGGGAGGCCAGGTGCGCGTAGCGATTCCGCTCGACGCGCCGTTCTGGGACGGCCCGTACATCCTCGACGTGAGGCTCGTACAGGGAGAGGATGGCGCCCTCGATCAGTGCGGCGTTGCAATGCTCCGGGTGCCGATCCGCGTCGGGCAGAAGGACGTGAGCCCCCCGCCTTGAGGCGGCTGCGGAGGCTTGAGATTATCCCTCCCGAAATGGAGTCGCGTCCGTCGCTCTCCGTGCTGGTGCCCGTCTACAACGAGGTGGCGACCGTGCGCGCGCTCTTGAGCCGTGTGCGCGCGGTCCCCATCCCGAAGGAGATCATCGTCATCGACGACTGCTCGACCGACGGGACGCGCGAGGCGCTGGAGGGGTTCCGGGCCGAGGTGGGCGACACGCCGGAGAACCGCCTCGTTCTCCTGTCCCATGCGCAGAACCAGGGCAAGGGCGCCGCCGTCCGCACCGGCATCGCCCGCGTGACCGGCGACATCGTCATCATCCAGGACGCGGACCTGGAGTACGATCCGGCGGAGTATCCGCGGCTGATCCAGCCCATCCGCGACGGCCATGCCGACGTGGTCTTCGGCTCGCGCTTCGTGGGAAGCCCGCGCCGGGTCCTCTTCTTCTGGCACATGGTGGCGAACCGTCTCCTGACGCTCCTCTCCAACATGTGCACCAACCTGAACCTCACCGACATGGAGACCTGCTACAAGGTCTTCCGCGCCGAGATCCTGAAGCAGATCCCGATCCGCTCGAACCGCTTCGGCCTCGAGCCCGAGCTGACGGCCAAGGTCGCGCACCTCCGCTGCCGTATCTACGAGCTGCCGATCGCGTACTACGGCCGGCAGTACGCCGAGGGGAAGAAGATCGGCTGGAAGGACGCGGTCTCCGCGGCGTGGACGATCCTCCGCTTCGCGATCGTGCCGGACATCGGGCGCAGCGATGAGGGCTTCAGGACCCTGCGCCGCATCGAGGCGCTGCGGCGGTATCACGCGTTCCTTTGGGACCTGATCCGGCCGTACGTCGGCCACCGGGTGCTGGAGCTCGGCTCCGGTACGGGCGTCATGACCCGGTACCTGTCGACGCGGGAGCGCCTCGTCGCCACCGACCTCGACCCCCTCTACCTCGACCTCCTGCACCGCGCCTATGCCGACCGGCCCAACGTGGAGGTTCGCCAGCTCGACCTCGACCGGCTGGCGGAGGATGGGCTGGCCCTGCGGAGCTTCGACACGATCGTCTGCTCCAACGTGCTCGAGCACATCGACAACGATGCCCGCGCCCTCCGCGCCATGCGCGACCTCCTCGCGCCGGGCGGGCGGGTGGTGCTGATCATTCCCGCGCTGCGGCAGCTCTACGGCGAGATCGATCGCGCCATCGGTCACTACCGTCGCTACTCGCGCCAGGAGATCGAGGAGAAGCTCGGGGCGGCGGGACTCCGGGTGGAGCACGTGAGCTACTTCAATTCCCT
>DATILR010000111.1:0-7323 GCA_035476275.1 Binatus sp. (SeqCode)
CTGGGGCGGGCGGCGACGCGGTGCCGGACGGAAGCCGTCCGGACCCCGGCCTGGCGTCCCGCACCGCATCCGCCCGGCCCATCAGGCGCGCCACCCGCTGCACGTGACGCTCCGCGCGCGGGAGGGGCTGCCATCCCTCCGGGAGGAATCGATCTTTCCGGCGCTACGCCGGGGCCTCGGGCAGGCCTCCCGCCGCGGGCTTCGGCTCCTGGAGTTCTCCGTCCAGCGGGATCACGTCCATCTCATCGTCGAGGCGGCTGACCGCCGCGCGCTCTCGCGCGGGCTCCAGGGGCTCGCGATTCGACTCGCCAAGGCGATCAATCGTGTCCTCGACCTGCGCGGCAGGATCTGGGGAGACCGTTATCACGCGCGAGCGCTCCGGACGCCGCGGGAGGTTCGGAATGCGCTGGTGTACGTGCTGCAGAACTGGAAGAAGCATCTCTCGCGCGTGCGAGGGATCGATTCGCGATCGTCTGGTCCCTGGTTCGTCGGTTGGGCAAGCTCGGTTCGCCGGGTGATGGGCCGTGCGCCGGTCGTCGCGCCACAAACGTGGCTAGCGGCGGTCGGGTGGCGGCGCCTCGGGCTGCTCCGTCCCGACGACGAGCCTTCTTCCTCCCGTCCGGCCCGACGCTGGCACCAGCAACACTGACACCCCGCAGTGGCTCGCCCGACACCGAGCCCGCTCGCGGAGCGCGCCGCCGCTCACGGGTGAGCGACGGGAGTGGGCAGCCTAGCTAGCCGATCTTGTACGTGACCAGCGCGCGGGCCACCGGGTCGCCATCCACCCCGCGCACGTCCACCTCGCAGACGCAGATGGTCCGGCCGCGCTGGATCACCGTCGCCGTCGCGAGCAGGTCCTGCCCGCGCCCCGCCGCCAGGAAGTTGAGGGCGAAGCCGATCGTCGTCCCGCGCTGGCTCGCCGCGAGGTCGGCACCCGACCAGACGGCGGCGGTGGCGGCGACGTCGACGAGCGAGGCGATGGCGCCGCCGTGGACGACGTCGCCGACGGTGGTGACCTCGGGACGGAACGGAAGCCGCAGCCGCACGCGGTCCGGCTCGATCGTCTCGGGCACGACACCGACCAGCGTCCCGAAGGGCGAGCCGACGATCACGTTCCGCACCAGATCCTCGCTGCCGGACATCGCCGCGGAGCCTAGCAACGTCACGGCGGGCGTGCTAGCGACTCCGTCGATGGATCTCACCTACTCGCCGGCGGAGCGCACGTTCCAGCGCGCGGTGCGAACCTGGCTCAAGCGCAACGTTCCCAAGCGACAACGCGACGAGCGCCCGATGGAGTGGGGTGATCCGCGGCGCCTCGCGCAGGCGAAGGCGTGGCAGCGGAAGGTCCACGAGGCCGGCTACCTGGCGCTCGCCTGGCCCACCGAGTACGGCGGCCAGGGCGCCGACGTCATGCGTCAGACGATCGTCAACGAGGAGATGGTGCACGCCCGGGCGCCCGGCCTGATCGGGCTCATGGGCGTCCAGATGGTGGGGCCGACGCTGATCCAGCACGGCACCGAGGCGCAGCGCCGGCGCCATCTCCCGAAGATCCTCACCGCCGAGGAGATCTGGTGCCAGGGGTATTCGGAGCCGGGGGCGGGGTCCGACCTGGCCTCGCTGCGCACGCGGGCGGAGCGCGACGGGGACGACTTCGTCGTGAACGGTCAGAAGGTCTGGACCTCGAACGCGCAGTTCGCCGACTGGATGTTCTGCCTGGTGCGGACCGATCCCGAGGCGCGCAAGCACGCCGGCATCTCGTACCTGCTGATCGACATGAAGTCCCCCGGCATCACCGTCCGCCCGCTCGTCCAGATGACGGGCGACGCCGGCTTCAACGAGGTCTTCTTCGAGGACGTCCGCGTGCCGCAGGCGAACCTGGTAGGCGGCCTCAACAACGGCTGGCAGGTCGCCAACGCGACGCTCGCGCACGAGCGGAACATGCTGGGCGCCACCACGCGAACGCAGCAGACGTTCCAGAGCCTCGTCCGCCTGGCGCGCACTCACGGGCGCGGCGGCCGGCCTGCCAGCGCTGATCCGGTCGTCCGCCAGCAGCTCGCCGACCTGGCAATCCGGGTCGAGACGATGAAGCTCGAGGCCTACCGGCAGCTGACCGACACGCTCCGTGGCCGCCCCTCCGGCATCGCGGCCTCGCTCAACAAGCTCGTCACGACCGAGCTCAACCACGACCTGGCGCGGACCGCGCTCGACATCCTCGGCTCCTACGGTCCCCTCGGCCGCCGCGACGCCCGCGTCCGCGACCGCGGCGTGTGGCCGCTCGACTACATGTTCTCGCTCGGGCTCATCATCGGCGGCGGGACGTCGCAGATCCAGAAGAACATCATCGCCGAGCGGGGCCTCGGTCTGCCGCGTGAGGTGCGACCCGCCTAGGAGGGCGCGTGATCGACTTCGGGCTCTCCGAGGAGCAGGAGGCGTTGCAGCGCGCGGCGCGCGAATTCCTCGCGCGCGAATGTCCGCCCGCGCTCGTGCGCGAGACGGCGAACACACCCGAAGGGATTCCCGGCGCGCTCTACGCGAAGATGGCCGAGCTCGGCTGGATGGGGCTCATCGTCCCGGAGGCGGAGGGCGGTCTCGGGCTCGGCGTCCTCGAGCTCGGCCTGGTGCTGGAGGAGCTCGGTCGCGTCGCCGCGCCCGGCCCCTTCCTCGGCAGCCAGCTGGTGACCGCGGCGCTGCTGCGCGCGGGCGCGCGGACACAGCGGCGCACGTGGCTGCCCCGCCTGATCGCGGGGGAGGCGTTCGGGGCGCTCGCCTACCTGGAGGAGAGCGACACGCACGACCCGGCGGGCATCACGCTGCGTGCCCGCCGCACGCGCGACGGGTATCGGCTGAGCGGCAGGAAGCTCTTCGTGCTCGGCGTTCCGGGCGCCCACGTGGTGCTCGTCGCGGCGCGGACGCCGAGCGGCCCGTCGCTCTTCCTGATCGAGGCGGGGGCGCCCGGCGTGCGGCTCCGACCGACGGAGACGATCGACCTCACGCGCCGCGTGGGCGAGGTCGAGCTGCGCGACGTGGCGGTCGGCCGCGACGCGCTCGTCGGCCGGGAAGGCGAAGGCGCAAACCCTCTCGCGCGCCTCCTCGACCTCGGCGCCCTCGGGATCGCCGCCGACAGCCTGGGGGGGGCGGAGCGGGTGCTCGAGATGGCGGTCGAGTACGCCAAGGCGCGCGAGCAGTTCGGACGGAAGATCGGCTCGTTCCAGGCCATCAAGCACATGGCGGCCGAGATGGCGGCCGACGTCGAGCCGACCCGGTCGCTCGTGTGGTACGCGGCCTACGCCTTCGATCATCGCCCGCGCGAGGCGCCGCGCGCGGCCGCGATCGCGAAGGCGCGTCTGGGCGAGGTCTACAGCCGGACGGCGGAGCGCTCGGTGCAGATCCACGGGGGCATCGGCTTCACGTGGGAGCACGACCTCCATCTCTGGTTTAAGCGCGCGCGGTGGAACCAGGTGGCGTTCGGCGACCCGACGTTCCACCGCGAACGGCTGGCAACCATCGACGGCTATTGACGACGCTCGTCTATCTCCACGGCTTCGCCTCGGGCCCCGGCAGCACGAAGGCGCAGTACTTCCACGCTCGGCTGGCGGCGCTCGGGCTGCCGCTCGAGATCCCGGACCTCGCGCCCGACTTCACGCACCTGACGGTGAGCGGCATGCTCGCGATCGTCGAGGAGATCCTGGCGCGAGGACCCGCCGTCCTCTTCGGCTCGAGCCTGGGCGGCTACCTGGCAGCACTCGCGGCGACCCGATGTCCTGCCGCGGTGCGAGGACTCGTCCTCTTCGCACCCGCCTTCGGCTTCGTCGAGCGCTGGGAGACGCGCATCGGGAAAGCGGCGCTCGCCCGCTGGCGAGCCGCGAGGACGGCGCCCGTGTATCACTACGGATACGGGCGTGAGCTCCCGCTCGACATCGAACTCCTCGACGACGCACGCTGCCATCCCGAGGAGCCCGATCCCGATCTCCCCACCCTCGTCTTCGCGGGGCGCAAGGACGATACGGTCCCCCTCGCGGCCGTCGAGCGCTTCGCGGCACTCCGCCCCGCCCGCGAGCTGGTCGTGCTCGACGCCGGGCACGAGATGACCGAGGTGCTCGAGCCGATGTGGGAGCGCGTCCTGCCGTTCCTGCGTCGTCTCGGGGCGTTGTAACGCGCTCCGCCGCCCGGATCAGGGCGAGGCGGTGAGGCGAATCGCCGGTCCCCCGGCCCCCGCCTCACGAGCGGTGTAGCGGACGGCGTTGCTCGAGTTCGTGTCGACGGCGAGGCAGTAGGTGCCGTCGCCGTGCGTGATGGCACCGGTCACGTTGAAGTCGACGACCTGACCTTGCGCGACGCTCCCCGCCGGCGCGTCGAGCAAGGTCCCGATCGGCGGCTGGGGCTGGGTCGTTCCGGTGAGCGTCGCCTCGTTCCAGCCGCACGTCGACACGTGCACCCGTCCCTTCGAGTCGCTCTGCGCGTCGGTCTGGGTGAGCGCGCGCAGACGGAGAATCGCGCTGCTGATGACGTGGCCGGTGCTCCCCGACACGGTGAACTGGATGAAGCTGTGTGCGGTCGGGCTCCCGTCGACGTCGAGCACCACGGTCTTGCCGCTGGCGGTCGCATCGCCCACCACAACCGAGACATCCGCATCGATCGTCGCATTCAGACCGGGCGGAATGGTGGTCGTGGTGGTCGTCGTCGAGGGCGGGAGCGTGGGGCGGGTGAACAGCACGCTCTTCCCGGACGCCATGACCGCCAGCTGGTCGGTCCAGTTCATCTTGGTGCTGGTGGCATTGTTGAGGGTGCCGGTCATGAGGGTCTTCCGAGCCCCGAAGCCGATCGTCGAGATGAGCGAGTCGCGGTAGAGGATGTTCCCGCCGGCCGTGGAGGAGGTGTAGATGACACGCAGGAGATTCGCGGGCTCGTTGAGCAGCACGATCGGGCGCGTGCCGAGCGTGTCGACCTGATAGAGGTTGTCCCACGTGCCGTTCGGCCGCCGGACGAGCAGGACGATGACCGGAAAGCCGCTCGTGTCGTACGAGGTCTTGGCTGCGATGAACAGCGTACCGTCCGAGGCGAAGGCGGCGTGCATGTGGTCGTCGGCCATGCCGTGGTTCACCCGCAGCGCCGACTGGGAAGCAGGCAGCTCGTCACGCGACCACAGATCCGGCGGGTCGGTGTCGACGTGAAACCGGAAGCCGAAGCGCTGCGTGTTCTGGTTCGACCAGAAGACCCCCATCCGGGGGACCGGGACCGGGAGCGCCACGACGACGCTGATGTCGTCGTCGTTGATGTTGTTGGCGACGACCAGCGGGCTCGAGAACGTCGAGTAGGGCGGGTCGCTGTGGCGGATGACGATGTTGGTGCCCGACTCCGACGACAGCCACATCCGCCCGAGGGAATCGACGTCGACGGTGGCGATCTCGCTCCCTGAGAGCGTGACGGAGGTCGCGGTGGGCCGGACGGACCACGGCCGGTACGTGCCCAGGCTCGGCACGTACTCGATGGAGACGAGCTGGGGCGAGGTACTGTAGAGGAAGACGTGGGTCAGGTCCTCGATCGTCTTCACATCGGCCCGGGTGGTGGTGTTCGAGGACAGTCGGAGCACGTTCCTCCAGCGATTGTCGGCGTCGAGACGCCACACCCAGGTGCCCGTCGGGCTGACGGCGGTGCTCGGCAGGACGGCCCACCAGTGGCCGGCGTGGAACCAGAGCTTCGACTGCGGCTTCTCACCCGTGGTCTGCGAGAGCGAGATCGACGCGAGGGGGGTGATCGTTTCCTGCGCAACGGCGATCGGCGCGGTGCTGACGAGGAGGGCACCGACGGCGATCCACGGGCGGGCCATATCCGATCGGCTACGCCAGCCCGCCGCAAGCTGTCAAGGCAGTGCGCAGCAAATATGGCCGTCTAGACGTCGACGGCTAGGAGTGCGACTCAAGATCAGATCTCCGCGCGCGAAGCGCGCGGCCGAGCGAAGCGAGCGGGGAGTGGAGCCGGCGGGCTTTGCCCGCCGGCGGCGAGGGGCGAGAGCCCCTCGCTGATTTAGTTCCGCTGCGCCGTCGGCCGCACCAGGAGGTCGTGCACCTCCATGTGCGGCGGCCGCGAGAGCACCCACACGATCGCCTCGGCGACGTCGCGCGCCTCGAGGATCTTGAAGCGCCGCTCGATCTCCGCCGCTGCACCCGGCGTGCCGTTGAACACGTCGGCGAACTCCGAGAAGACGTGTCCGGGCGACACCGCCGTCACGCGGATGGGACTCTGCCGCGCGCGCAGCTCCACCCGCAGCGCCTCCGTCAGGGCACGCACCGCGAACTTGGTCGCGGCGTAGACGCCGCTGTCGGGTCCCGGGATGCGATGCCCCGCCATGGAGGAGACGTGCACGATGTGCCCCGCCACCCCGCGTCGCTCCATGTCCTGGATCGCCTCGCGCGTCGCGATGCAGAGGCCGAGGACGTTCACCTCGAGCATCTCGCGCCAGGGCTCACTCGGCGACGAGCTGAGCGGCGCACGCCGCCCCAGCCCGGCGTTGTTGACGAGGGCGTCGATCCCCCCGAAGCGCTCGCGCGCCACCGCGAACAGGCGCACGATGTCCGCTTCCTGCCGCATGTCGGCGGGCTGCACGGCGACCCGTGCTCCCGCGGCCACGAGCTCGTCGGCGAGCGCCCGGAGCCGCACCTCGCGACGCGCGCCGATGGTGAGCGAGGCCCCCGCGCGGGCCAGGGCGCGGACGGTCTCGGCGCCGATGCCGCTCGACGCGCCGGTCACGACGATGGAGCGACCGTCCAGGGCTGCCGCCACGACGGCCTTCTACGGCGCCACCGCCCGGACGGTCAATGCGGTCGGGGCTGTCCTTCGGACAGCACCGTGCGGTCGGCGCCCCTTGACCTGGCCCCGCGATCAGTGTGTTCTCGGCGGACACTGGGGGTTGCGCATGCCGGTCGATCTGTCCGCCGTGGGTAAGAAGCTCGGGTCCGTGACGCACACCTACACCGAGCGCGACGTCATCCTCTACGCGCTCGGCATCGGCGCGGGAACGGACGAGCTGCAGTTCACCTACGAGCGCGACCTCAAGGTGCTGCCCACCTTCGCCGTCATCCCCGCCTTCCCCGCCATGCTGAACCTCGGGGGCGCGATGGAGGTGAATCCCGTGATGGTGCTGCACGGCGAGCAGCGGATCGAGCTCCACGCCGCGATCCCGACCAGCGGAACGATCACCACCACCCCGACCATCAAGGCGATGTACGACAAGGGGAAGGGCGCGCTCGTGGTGGTCGAGACCGAGAGCGTCGACGAGAAGGGGCGTCTTCTCTTCCGCAACACCTCGGGCATCTTCGCGCGCGG
>DATILR010000112.1:0-12063 GCA_035476275.1 Binatus sp. (SeqCode)
CGGCGCAGGCCCACCGGACCTTCATCGATCCCCCCGAGTTCTCGCGCGCCGTGCTGCGTGCCCTCGAGCGCGGCAAGCACGAGGTGACCGTCCCCCGCTACGTGGCGATCGCCTATGCCATCCGGACCCTGTTCCCCCGCCTCCACCGCCGCATGACCGCACGCATCCGCCTGCCGATGCTGCCGGACCTGGGCACCTGAGGCGCCGGTGAGGGCGCGTTCCCTCTGCCGGCTGGCGACGGCCGTCCTGCTGCTCGCCCGCGTCGCGCCCGCCCAGCCGGTCGCCAACCTGACGCTCGACGCGCAGGAGCTGGCCAGCAGCATCGGCTTCGATCTCATCTCCTACCAGCCGGCCGACTGCGTGCTGCAACCGGCCGATCACTGCGTGGACGCGCCGGGCGCCCGGAAGCTCCTCCGCTTCAGCGTGTTCGCGATCAACGCCGGGACGGCCGACGTCTTCTTCGGGCCGCCCAACCTCGACGCCAAGCTGCCCAACGGCGATCCGCTCTTCGTCTACAGCGCCTGCCACATGCACTACCACTTCGAGACGTTCGGCCGCTACGAGCTCCGGCCGCGCGGCGGGACGACGCCGGTCAAGGCCGGTCAGAAGCGCTCCTTCTGCGTCGAAGATACGAAACCCGCCCTCGGGGCGACCGCCCGCACCTGCACCACCGACGACGACTGCGCCGGCAGCGGCCGCTGCAACCAGCAGAACCCCCACATCTGCCGCTACGACTGCACCTACCAGGGCATCCAGGTGGGGTGGGGCGACCTCTACCCGAGCACGCTCGACTGCCAGTGGATCGACGTCACGGACATCGCCCCGGGCGACTACGACGTCTGCGTGTTCCTCAACACCGCGCAGCTCATCCCCGAGTCGAACTATGACGACGACTCGGGCTGCGCGCCGGTCACCATCGAAGGGCCGAGCGCGCTGCATCCCGCGCCGACGGTGAAGGTGCATGCGCCGCGCCGCAAGGCGAAGGCGCGGGTCGGGCACAGCCTCTCCATCGCGTGGCAGAAGCACATCCATGGCGGGCCGAAGCACATCAAGGTGCAGGAGGTGTGGTTCTCGCCCGACGGTGGTGCCAGCTACCAGCTCATCGCGGGCGCGCTGGCGCCCGGACGTCGCTCCTACCGGTGGACGGTTCCTGCCGGCAGCGCGACCGACACGGCCATGATCCGGGTCATCGTGTGGAGCACCGATCTTCAGCGCGGCATCGGTCTCTCGGTGCCGTTCCGCATCATGCCCTGAGGCGTGGGAGGTGTTGCCGTGCGAACGTTGTTGATCGGTTTCGTGTGGGTCGTTCTCGCCACGCCCGCCCACGCTGGCGGGGTACCCGCCTTCGCGAAGCTGGCCCTGGTGCCAGCGCAATGCGGCACGACCACCTTCGGTCCCTGCGCGCCGGCGTTCGCGTTCCGGAGCGGGAGCGTGACGTTGTTCGGCTCCCGGGAGCCCACGCCGACCTGTCCGGGAAGCAGCGTCCCGACGCAGAAGGTGGGGACCGTCACGCTGAAGGGCGTCACCAAGGACGGAATGCCCTTCAGCGAAACGCTTCACAGCCAGACCTATCTCAAGACCACCTTCGGGAACGAGGGCACGTGCTCGTTGCGGGGTACCCAGGTCATCGTTCCGAGCCTCACCGGGGACCTGACGTGCAAGGCTGGCAACTGCCGGGGTGTGCTCCTGCAAGTCGCCTGTCTGCCCGCCGACTGTACGCACACCACCATCACCACCGAGTTCGTCTCCTTCAGCATCTTCGAGAATCCCATGGATGCGAACGCGGTCATCGCCGCCCCGGGCACGATCCTGGCCCCCCTGCGATAGGGGAGGTGACCCCGGCGGCCGGCGCTCCGGGCTCCCGCTAGCCGAAGCGCACGCGGAGCGACTGGGGCGAGCGGAAGGCGAGTCCCGTGATGTGGGGTGCCGGGGCGGAGGAATCGAGGCGGAGGCCCGGCAGGCGATCGAGCAACGCGCCCAGCGCGATCCCGGTCTCGAGCTTCGCCAGGTGGTAGCCGAGGCAGAAGTGCCGGCCGAAGCCGAAGGACAGGTGGTCGTCGGCGCGGCGATCGAGGTCGAAGCGATCCGGATCCGGAAAGTGGCCCTCGTCGCGATTGGCGGATCCGATGACGGCGGAAACGAAGTTGCCGACCGGGATCTCGACCCCCCCCACCACCGTCGGCCGGGTGGTCTCGCGCGCGACGAAGAGGATCGGCGTCTCCCAGCGGAGCGTCTCCTCGATGACCCAGGGCACGAGCGAGCGGTCGGCCCGTACGCGCTCGAGCCGGGCCTCCGGCTCCTCCAGCAAGGCGAACAGCATGTTCCCCATCAGGCGCGACGTGGTCTCGGCGCCGGCCGGCAGGAGTAGGCGGAGGAAGCTGATCACCTCGTCGTCCGTCAGGCCCACGCCGTCCACGCGGCCCGTGACGAGCCGGGTAATGACGTCGTCGCGCGCCTCGGCGCGGCGGGCGCGCACGATGGGCAGGAGATAGTCGTGCAGCGTGTCCGCGGCCGCGCGCCCCTTCTCGCGGTCCTTGCTGAAGGCGATCAGATCGAGTGACCAGCGCATGAACTTCGCGTAGTCCGTGGGCGGGACGCCCACGATGTGGGCGATCACCTGGACGGGAAAGATGGTGGTGAACTGGCTCACCAGGTCGATCTCGCCGGCGCGGGCGAAGCCGTCGATCAGGCGCTCGACGATCGCGGCGACGGTGGGGCCGAGCGCATCGAGCCCGCGCGAGGTGAACACGGCCGAGATGAGGGCCCGGGTGCGCGTGTGCTCCTTGCCGTCCATCTCGATGATGGTGCGGCCCATGAACTTTCCGACCTCGGCGTTGGCGTGGGAGGAGAAGGTCTCGCCGTCGCGCAGCACGGCGGCGACGTCGTCGTAGCGGGTGACGACCGTGCTCTCGCGGTTGTAGACGGAGATGCGCACCACCGGCTGATTCCGCCGCATCTCGGCGAACATCGGATACGGATCCGGCAGGTCGAACATGAGCTCGGGATTGAAGGCAGCGCCGACGTCGTCCATGAGCATGGCGTTCTACTCGAAATCCCGGTCGACTGGCGAGGACCCCGTGCGGTTGACGCGCGCCGGCGCGACTTGTTACGCCCGGCGGCTGGAGGCACATGGAGGACCCGGGCGCGCACCTTCCACCCGCCCCCGACGTGATCGCCATCCGTCCGGGTGAGGAGATCGACGCGGCGGCGGTGGGACGGTACCTCGCCGGTCGGCTGCCCGGTGCGAGCGGTGCGCCCGAGGTCTGGCAGTTCCCGGGCGGTCACGCCAACCTGACCTACCTGCTCCGCTATCCGGGGGAGAACGACTACGTGCTCCGCCGCCCCCCGCACGGCGACCTGCCGGCGGGCGCACACGACATGGGCCGGGAGTACCGGGTGCTCTCGACGCTCTACCGTGTGTACCAGCCCGCCCCGCGGGCCTTCGTGTACTGCGAGGACCGCGCCGTGCTGGGCGTCCCCTTCTTCGTGATGGAGCGGCGGCGCGGCGTCGTCGTGCGGCGCGAGGTGCCTCCCGAGTTCGGCGGCGGGTCCGATCCCGCCATCAACCGCAAGCTCTCCGAGGTGATGATCGACGCGCTCGTCGACCTGCATGCGGTCGCGCCGGAGGCCGCCGGCCTCACCGGCCTGGGCAAGCCCGAGGGCTACCTCGAGCGGCAGGTGAAGGGCTGGACCGACCGCTGGGATCGGGCCAGGACGAAGGACGTCGCCACCGCTCCCGCGGTCATCGGCTGGCTGGCGGCGCACCTGCCGCCGTCACCCCCGGCCACGCTCGTGCACAACGACTGGCGCCTCGACAACATGGCTGTCGCGGCGGACGATCCGGGGCGCTGCGCGGCCGTCTACGACTGGGACATGTGTACGCTGGGCGACCCCTTCACCGACCTCGGCACGCTGCTCTCGAGCTGGTACGAGGAGGGCGAGGACTTCAGCTTCCTGTCGCCCATGCCGTCGCGCGCGCCCGGCTTCATGAAGCGGGCCGAGGCCATCGAGCGCTACGCTCGCCGGAGCGGGCGGGACATGCGCCGCATGCCGTACTACTACGTCTTCGGCCTGTTCAAGATGGCGGTCATCGTGCAGCAGCTCTACTACCGCTACCACAAGGGACAGACGCAGGACGCGCGTATGGCCGGCGGAGAGGCGGTGGCCGAGGGGATGGTCAACCTGGCGCACGCACATCTGAGCGCGCACGGCTGACGGGCGAGCCGGCGATCGACCCGGGCCGCGGCCGGCTCGCGCAGCTGTTACGCCGGGGCGGGCGGGGGCAATGCCCGGCCCGCCCCGACGGGATCTACTTACGGGTGGCGAGCCGCTGGAGCGCGGCCAGGACGGCCGCTTCGCGGCTCATCTCCTCGGAACGCCCCTGGGCGCTGACGAGGCGCACGCGGGCGCCGGGGACGTCTTCGACGCTCCAGCCCGCATGCTCGAGGAACTCCCGGGCAATCTGCATCTCCGCTGCCGAGACCGACATCCGCCCCGCGGCGAGCCAGGCCCCGACCATACGCAGGGCGGCAAGCTCGAAGCGAGTGCTGACGGGTCGTGCGCGCTCTGCCGTGACGTCGTGCTCCACGCTCTCTCCTCTCGTCCAGGGGTCAGTGGGGTCAGTGGCCCGCTGTGCAGCACGGGCGGCGTCGCCTAGCAAAGGCGTTGCCGCGGAAAAAATCCCCGAAAAGCAGGCCGCGGAGCGCGGCACTGTGCCACGCGTGGCACATGCGCGCCGGTCGGTGTGGCCGCGCCGCCCCGGACACGGGTTGGAAGGGATCGCATCCGCAGTGTAGTGAGCGATGCGCAGCGTGGGGAGCAAGGGCAGACCCTACAAGCGCGTCGTGGTCGAAGGGTTCGAGGTGCTCGTCGGCCGCGGTGACGTGGAGAACGACGAGCTCACCTTCGAGGTCGCGGCACCTACCGACGTGTGGCTGCACGTCGGCGGCGGAACGCCCGGGAGTCACGTGGTGGTCCGGAACCCCGATGCGCTGGAAGAGCTGCCGCGTCCGGTCCTCGAACGGGCCGCCGAGCTCGCTGCCTGGCACTCCAAGGCCCGCTCCGGGGGCCGTGTCGCGGTCCATGTCTGCCGGGTTGCCGATGTGCGGAAGCGCCGCGGCCTCGCGCCGGGCGAGGTGGAGCTGCGACGCTGGGAGGAGATCCGCGTCCGGCCGCGCGGATGAAACGCGAAGGGGCGTGCGGAGCATCGTTTCGGGGCGTGGCGTCTCGGAGCGCTCAACCCCCGAGCGACGTCGGGTCCGTCAGGCAGGGGAACACGTCGTCGGGGATGAGGTCCGTCTGGTTGACGAAGTCGTAGGCGCGGGGGATGGCCCGCGAGACGGCGTTCTCGACGCTGCATTGAATCCTGCTGAACGCGCAGCCGAGGACGTCGCCGACCCCGGTCGGGGCCGTGCAGGTGGCGGCGATCTGCGCGAAGCCGAGCCCGTCCGAAGCCCCGGTGAGCTGCGCCAGCGACAGTGCCTGGCACGGGGCGACGGCGCGAGCGAGGAAGCGCGCGCGCAGCCCGTCGCGCGCCGTGGCCGTGGCCGCGCACGGATTGGTCGCGCGCGTCAGGCAGGCGTCGGCGTGGTCGCCGTCCGGGTCATGGTTGGGGTCGATGCCGAGGACGCAATGCGCCGCACCGGCGACGCAGTGCTCGAGCCGCTTGCGGTAGTGATCGAAGAAGGAGGCGCCAGCGCTCAGGATCGCCTGCTCGCAGCGCGTCGTGTCCTCGGGTGACGCCGCCGAGGTGTCGGCCAGGAGCGGGATGATCAGCTGACAGTTGGCGTCGCAGGTCGCCGTCCCCGGCGGCTCGCACTCCTCGCCCGTATCGATCACCCCGTCACCGCAGCTGGGTGCGGTGCAGTCCGTGCGGCAGTGGTCGGGCAGGATGTCGGAGTTGAGCGGTCCCTGGTCGCAGTCCTCGCCGGGATCGACGACCCCGTTGCCGCACAGGCCGTTCGTGATCGTGCAGTCGCTGTCACACCCGTCGCCGTCGATGAGATTGCCGTCGTCGCACTGCTCGCCCTCGCCGGGATCCACGACGCCGTCCCCGCACCGCGGCAAGGTGCAGTTCTGGCGGCAATGATCCGGGAGGACGTCCGAGTTGTCGGGGCCGTCGTCGCATTCCTCGCCGTCGTCGATCTCGCCATTGCCGCAGAGCGCCCCGAGCAGGCAGCTGTCCTCCACCGTGATACCGAGCCGGGCGATCAGCTCCGCCGCGCGCGGGGCAGCGAGGGCGACCGCGGCGTCGGTGGTGCAGGCGATCGCGTAGCGCTGGCAGCGGGAGGTGTCCGTGGGAACGTCCGGGCCGATGGCCATCTGCGGGCAGTAGGCCCCCTCGTCCTGGAAGGCGAGGCCGTCTTCGCCGAAGAAGCCGTCGAGCGAGACGCCGTGGGTGCAGCGCGGGCCGGCCATGTCGAGCGCGAGCTGTGCGTGCTGCACGACGGCCAGACGAGCGCGGCAGTGGTCGGCGACCGACGCCAGGCAGGCGTCGTCGGCTGCCGTCGCGGTGGTGAGCGCCGTCGGGCAGCGGAGGGCCTTCTCGATGCACATCGCGAGGGCCTGACGGCGCTGCGTGAGGAACGTCGACGCCACGCTGGCGATGCGCTGCTGGCAGCGGAGCAGGCGGGGACCTTCATCGCCGGCGGCAGGTGTCACGCCGTAGAGCGGGATGAGGGCGACGAGGATGGCCATGTTGGTGCGCATAGTGTGCGCCGGGCGAGCCCGTGCTGGCCGAAGGCGCGTGGGAGGCGACACAGCATGAAGCGTGCCGGAAGCACACGCGACTGAACCTCGATAACTCCACGCCGAGCGACGTCTCGGCCGTCGCGCCTGCGGCGTCGCGGCAGGCCGTTGACGTAGGTCGACGGGGCTGAGTAGAGGCCCAGTCATGAGCAGCGCCGTCACCTATGAGACGAAAGACCGCATCGCCCGCATCACGCTCGACGACGGAAAGGTGAACGCGATGAGCCTCGGCTTCTTCGAGGCCCTCGGAGCCTCCCTCGACCGCGCGGAGAGCGAGCGACCGGGCGCCGTCGTCATCACGGGCCGTCCAGGGATCTTCTCGGCGGGTCTCGATCTGAAGCTCCTGCCGACGCTCGACGCCGCGGACCTCCGTACCACGCTCAACGCCTTCGCGCGGACGATGCTCCGTGTCTTCCTCTTTCCGATTCCCACCGTCGCGGCGGTGAGCGGTCACGCGATCGCGGGCGGCGCGCTCCTCATGTTCGCCTGCGATCTGCGCGTGGCGGCAGACGGCCCCGCCCGTCTCCAGCTGAACGAGACCGCCATCGGCCTGGCGCTCCCGAGCTGGGCGATCCTCATCGCCCGCTCGGCGATCCCGCCCCGCTGGCGGACCGAGGCGATGCTCCATGCCCGGCCCTACTCGCCCGCGGAAGCCAAGACACGTGGCTTCGTCGACACCGTGGTGCCTGCCGACCAGCTCCTGAGGGCCGCCGGCGAAGCGGCGGGCCCGCTCGCGGCCCTCGATCACACGGCCTACGCGGTCTCGAAGAGCCGCCTCCGCGCGATGGGGGTCAAGTGGGCCTCCGAGCTGCTCGAGTCGGAGATGGCAGGTCGGCTTCCCGCGGTGAAGCGCTAGGCGATCAGACCGCGTCCCAATCGAGGTAGGACACCCCGGGCAGGGGCTCGGGTGCGTGAAATTCGAGGGCGGCGCGGTGCTCGGCCGCGAGTCGCCCCGCCGGCCGCCACGCGGCGAGCGGATGGCGCCGCTCGAACCGCTCCACGGCACACGAGGCGACGTCGCTCTGTGCCACGTAGACGTCCCAGCCAGCCGGGTCGCGATAGACGTAGCCCACCAGGGACGCGGGCTCGCACCAGGCGCTGCCGACGAGCGCGCTGGTGGCCGAGACGGCCCGGACCTCGACCCGTCCGATCCCCGTCGGCGTCACGCGGTTGCGGAAGAGGGAGCCGAATCCGCCCCAATCGAACGTGCGAGGGCCATTCTGGAGCCAGATCGGCGCGAGCCGGGGCGCCAGGCGCCGTCGCCGGAGACGGACCGAAGTGGCCTCGAAACGGGTATCGGGCGCGTTGCCGAACTGCGGGCAGTAGAGCCACGAGAGCTCCTCGACCCGGCGAGTGCCCCAGAGGTGCTTCTGCGTGGCGTGCGCGCCGTCGAGCGCGATCCGACGACCGTCGACGCTCACCCACCCGTGACACCGGACGTTGCCGTTGGCGTGCGCGACGCGGGTGGGCAGCGGCAGGTGGTGAATGAGCCAGGAGCCGTGCTGCATGGCGCGCGGCGCCGGCGCGAAGCGGAAGTCCCACGCGATCGCGTGGCCACGCGATGCGACCTCGCCGCGGCAGGTGCCGTTGGTGAGGAGCGCGGAGCCGATGTGGACGCCGAAGCGCTCCGCGTCGACGCCGTAGGCGCTGGCCGGAAGGATGCTCTTCGCCGCGACGGGCGGTGCGTCGGCGGCGAAGGCGGCCGCCCACAGGGTTGCACGGGGCGCGCCCGCCTGTTCGGAGGCCGGTGCGAAGGTGGTATAGCGGAGCCACCAGGCCCGTCGCGCGGACGGGTCGAAGACGACGAGAAACCAGATCTCGAAGAACCCGGGCTGCCCGTCCCAGCGAGCCTGATTGGCCTGCTCGCTCGTCATGGGGGCGGCAGGGCGAGGAGGGGGCCATGACCACGGGGCCGATCACCGAGAGCGCGCTCGCCGAGCAGGAGGAGCGCTTCGCGCGCGCCTTCGCCGCGCGCGACCTGAGCCTCGTCCGTTCGCTCTATCATCCCGAGGTCCTCTACCTAAGCCCTACCGTGCGCCTCTTCGGCTGGCCCCGGCGCATCGAGGGGATCGACGACACCCTCGGGTTCATCGCCCATACCATCGCGCGCTGCCAGGAGATCGAGTACCGCGCCGTCGAGACCCTGATCGTGCCCGGCGGTGCGGCCGCCTTCGTTCGCGTCCACTTCGACTGGACGCACGCCGGGCGCCGTCTTCGCTCCAACTACGTCGTCATCTACCGGTACCGAGACGGCCGGATTGCGCAGCAAGAGCTGTACTACGATCCGAGTGCGGCCCCCGAGGAGCTCGCCGAGGCCTGAGCCATGCTCCGCTCCAGACGGGCGCCGAGAGCCCGGTTGATCCGCGCCGTGAGCGCTGGGGCTAAACGCTTCATCAGGTACATCGTCCACGCTTCGGGTGAGATCGGAGCCACGGCGCGGTTCCGGACCACCGCCTTCAGGATGTTCGCCGCCACCCGTTCCGGGCCGTAGTTCCGCCGCTGGTAGACGTCGAGGACGTACTGGCGTGCGCCCGGGCTGGCTGCCCGGCCGCGCATGCGCGAGGTGGCGACGATCGGCGTGTTGATGAGGCCGGGACAGACCGTCGTGACGCCGATGCCGTGCGGCAGGAGCTCCTCCCGGAGCGCTTCTGAGAGGCCGAAGACGGCGAACTTGGTGGTGCTGTACGCCGCGAGCTGCGAGGTCGCGAGGTAGCCGGCTGCCGAGGAGACGTTCACCACGTGTCCGCCCCGTCCGCGGTTCACCATCGGGGGGAGGAAGAAGTGGCAGCCGTAGACGACGCCCCAGAGGTTGATGGACAGGATCCAGTCCCAGTCCTCGAGCGCCGTGTCGAGAAAACGGGCGCCGAGACCGACCCCGGCGTTGTTCATGAGGACGTCCACCGCCTCCCGCTCGCGGTGAACCTCGGCGGCGAAGGCCCGCATCGCCTCGCGGCTCGCCACGTCGACCGGGCGCGCCAGCACTCGGCGCCCCAGGGAGCGGATCATGCCGGCCGTTTCCTCGAGGGTGGCCTCATTCAGGTCGCAGACGACGAGGTCGGCGCCGGCGCGGGCGAAGGCGAGGGCGCTCGCCCGGCCGATGCCGCTCGCGGCGCCGGTGACGAGGACGGTCTTCCCCGCGACGTCGAACCCGGCCATCGCTACGGCACCCCGGCGAGGAAGTCGAGCACCTCGCGGTTGAAGCGCTCCGGCGTCTCGAAGTTGAAGCCGTGGCTTCCGCCCGGGATGGTCACCAGTCGGGCGTTCGGAATGTGCTCGGCGAGGACGCGCGAGTTGGCGGGTGGAATGAGAAGATCCGCGTCGCCGGTGATCACCAGCGTCCGGGCCTTGATCTGATGGAGTCGATCGGTTGCGCGATGTCCCATCACGGCTGCTACCTGGCCCAGGATCGCTTCCATGCTGAAGCCGTACTGGAGCGCGCCGCTGAAGAGCTGCATCAGCTTCGGGAGCTCCTGGTCGATGAAGGCCTGGTTGAAGACGCGGGGCAGGAGGTGCTGGAAGAAGAGCATCGGATCGAGCGCCGTGAGATCGATCCGCATCTCGCCGTCGGCGGCCACCGTCGCGCCGAACTGCGCCATCGAGAATTGCCGCTGCCGCTCCACCTCGGCGTCGGGCTCGGGGTAGGTGCAGGCGAGGACCAGGCCGCGCACTCGCTCGGGGTGGCGCAGGGCCAGCTCCTGGGCGATCATCCCCCCCATCGACACCCCCACCACGTGGGCGCGAGCGATGCCGAGCACGTCGAGCAGGCCGGCGGTGTCGTCGGCCATCTCGTGAATGGTGTAGGGGCCGGGTGGCTTCGCGCTCCGGCCGACGCCGCGGTTGTCGAAAACGATCGTGCGGTAGTGCCTTGCGAAGTCGGGGACCTGGAACAGCCACGCCGCCGAGTCGGCAGCGAGCCCCATCACGAGGAGCAGCGGATCACCACTGCCCTGCTCGTCGTAGTACAGGTCGATTGCACCCACCTTGGCGATGCTCATCCGTATACCTCCCCTCGCACCGTATAGCAGTGTTGGCCGAACAGAACGTATAAGGTGTGATCGCTCGACACCGTGAGGTTCCGCATCACCGTGCCCCCGACCGGTCGCACCGCGGCGGCGACGGCCTCGTCCATCTGCGGTAGCCCGAAGGGCACGCCGAGGAACCACCATCGACAGGACCGGCCCGCGCGACGGCCGCGCGATGTCACGTCCCGCGCGACGTCGGCGAGTGGCCGTGCGCTGACGGTGCTGAGCGTGGCGATGCGGACCTGACAGGCGGCCGTCCCGAGGACGAGGCCGAGCACGCCGAGCACGCCGAGCGCGGCCCGTCTCACGACACGTCGCCTTCCACGACGTAGCACCCCTTACCGAGGAGCAGGTAGGTGAGCGAGTAGCGGACGACCACGTCGGTCATGACGGCGCGGCATAGCGCAGTCCGCCGTCCTCCGAAACCGCGGGGGAGCGCGGGAAAGGGAATTTTCCCGTTGACAATGATGACGCCCTTCCCGCACAGTGGCCCCTCCTCGCGTCCCGGGGACCGCATATGCGTCTCTCGTCCGGCATCGTTTGCATCAGCGTTGCCCTCGCTGCCGTGCCGGCCGCCGCGACCACGCTGATGCGACGTGTCCCGCTCGAGCTCGCGGCAGCCGAGGCGGCCCGCATCGTCCACGCGACGGTGGTCGACGTCCACAGCGGCCGCGACGAGTGGGGGGCGCCTGCCACGTGGATCACCCTCGACGTGGCCCGCACGCTGAAAGGTGCGGTGCCGCGCCATCTGACGATCAAGCAATTCGGCACCGCTGCGCCGCTGAGCGACGGAACCCTCACTCGTATTCCCGGTCTGCCACGCTACGCGGTCGGCGATGAGCTGGTGCTCTTCCTGCGCGGCGACAGCGCGCGCGGGTTCACGAGCCCCGTCGGACTCGGGCAGGGTGTCTACCGTGTCGTGCACCGGGGAGGACGTGGCACGGTGCAGGGAGACCTCTCGCGGAAGGAAGAGGATCTCACCACCTTCCTCGCCCGCGTCGAGCGGCTGACCGGGCAGGGCCACTAGGGTCGCGACGTGCGCCACCGCCGACTCCGGGCCCTCGTGGGCGTCCTCCTCCTCGCGGCCGGCCCAGCCCGCGCGGCTGGCCCGCTCCTGGTGAACGGGGCCGGCGTTCCGCTCGTCTGGAGCGTCATCCCCGTTCCCTTCAATCCCGATCGCGGGACGCTCGGAGCGCTCGCCAACGCGGCGGCAGTGCAGGCGGTCGCCGACGACTTCGCCGTCTGGGCCGCGGTTCCGACCGCCAGCATCAGCTACACGAACGCGGGTGCTCTC
>DATILR010000113.1:0-3382 GCA_035476275.1 Binatus sp. (SeqCode)
CGGCGTCGACGTGATCCACCACCCGCGTCGCGTGCGCGACCGGATCGGCTACATGGGCCAGAAGGTGAGCCTCTACCAGGGGCTGTCGATCCGGGAGAACGCCGAGTTCTACGCCGGCCTCTACGGACTCGCCGGCGCGGAGCTCGAGCGCCGCTGGGGCGCGCTCCGCGAGCGCTTCTCGCTCGCGGACACCGAGCAGGAGAAGCCGGAGGACCTTCCGGCCGGCATCCGGCAACGCGCCGGCCTGGCCCTCAGCACGCTGCACGCGCCCCGTCTCCTCTTCCTCGACGAGCCGACGGCGGGGGTCGACGTCCGGAGCCGCGCGCTCTTCTGGGAGCTGATCCAGGACGAGGCCGCGGGCGGCGTCACCGTCTTCGTCACCACCCACTTTCTCGAGGAGACCGACTACTGCGACTGGGTCTGCTTCATCAACGAGGGGCGGCTGATCGCGGACGCGGCCCCCGAGGAGCTTCGCCGACGCTACTCCGGTGGCTACCGCGTCGCCATCGAGGGGACTCCTCGGGAGCGGGATCGGCTCGCTCGCCTCTTCCCGGGCGGGCAGATCGAATCGACGCCGACGGGCCTCCGCCTGGTGCTGCCGACGCTCGAGCCCGCCGAGCTGGCCGCGCTCGATCGGCTGGTCGCGGAGCAGTCGGGGCTGCGGGTCCACATCGAGCAGCCGCCCATGAACGAGGTCTTCCGGCGCGTGCTGGGGGAGCGGGCGACGACCGGGGGAGCGGCATGAGCTGGCGCCGGCTCCGCACGCTCCTCCGTCGCGAGATGCTGGCGACCTACCGCGACCCGTTCACCATGACGATCCTCGTCGCGGTGCCGCTGGTCGCCCTCCTCCTCTTCGGGTTCGTCCTCTCGACCAAGGTGAAGCACATGGCGCTCGGCGTGCACGACGCGAGCGACACGTCCGCCAGCCGCCGTCTGGTCGCCGACCTCGCCGCCGGCGGGACCTTCGACCCGCGCCCCTTTGCGACGCGGGAGGCGCTCGAGCGGGCCCTCGTCTCGGGCAAGATCAGCACGGCGCTGGTCATCCCGCCCGACTTCGCGCGGGACTTCGGACGGGCCTCGGGCGACCTCGCTCCCGGCAGCGCGCGTCCCGAGGTTCAGGTCCTCTACGACGGCGGCGAGGCGACGCTGGCGGGGAACGCCGAGGCCTTTCTCCGCTCGCTGATCGCCGCCACCGGCGCCGCGCTCGTGGAGAGCCCGCGTCGGGGGCCGAGGCGGGGCACGGGGGTCGACGTCGTCACCAGCGCCCTCTTCAACCCGACCCTCGATGGCGTGCCGTTCATGGTGTCGGGGACCTTCGGCTTCGTGCTCTCGTTCCTCACGACCCTCATCACCGCCGTCTCGATCGTCAACGAGCGCCAGGCGGGGACATTCGACCAGCTGCAGGTGACGCCCGCCACCGCGGTCGAGATCCTGCTCGGCAAGATCCTCCCGCTCGGCGCCGTGTTCGCGATGGACGTCGTCCTCATGATGGTGATCGGAGGCCTGGTGCTGGGCGTGTGGCCGCAGGGAAACGTCCTCTTCTTCGTCTCCGTCTCGGCCTTCTACGTGCTGGTCTCCCTGGCGCTCGGCCTGATCTTCTCCGCCACCTCGGCGACCGCGGCCGAGGCGGTGCAGAAGACCGTGCTGTTCAGCATCCCGCTCGTGCAGCTCTCGGGCTTCGCCTTCCCCATCCGCAACATGCCGACCATCGTGCGCTGGCTGACCGAGCTCCTTCCCGCCACGCACTACATCCGGCTCAGCCGGGCGATCTACCTTCGCGGGGCGGGGCCGCTCACGCTCCTCCCCGAGCTCGGCTTCCTCGTCCTGTTCGGCGTGATCCTGATCGGGTACGCGCTGCGCACCATCGAGGCACGGGGATGACGCGCCGGCGGGGTCGCTTCTGGTCCAACGCGATGGCGGTCGCCTACAAGGAGACACGCATCCTGCGCCACGACCGCGCCTTCATCGGCGTGGTGGTGGCGCAGCCGATCATGATGCTCATCCTGCAAGGCGTCGTGCTCTCCAACAAACCCGCCAACGTCCCCTGGGCCGTGCTCGACTGGAGCCGGAGCGAGGTCGCCCGCCGCTTCGTGACCGAGGTCGAGGCGACGGGCTACTTCCTGCCGCCGCGGCCGGTGGCGAGCTACGAGGAGGGACGGCAGCTCCTCCGGCGCGGCGACGCGCTCGCCTTCGTCGTCATCCCCCGGGACCTTGCGCGCGACGTCGAGCGCCAGGAGCCACGGGTACAGGTTCTGCTCGACGGGAGCGACCCGCTCTCCGCGGCGCGCGTCGGGGGCTACATCGCCGAGGTGGGGGCGGCCCTCGACCTCGGGACCGACCACGTGGAGGACCGGCGACCCCAGCGACCCCGGGTCCCCGTGCGCGGGCCGGGTCCCATCGACGTCCGGCAGCGGTTCTGGTTCAACCCGACGCTGGCCGACCGGAGGTTCTTCCTCTCCGCGCTCGCCGGCATGCTGCTGACGAACCTCTGCCTCTCGGTGATGAGCCTGGGGCTCGTCGGCGAGCGGGAGAACGGCACCTACGAGCAGATGCTCGCCCTGCCCACCTCCTCCCTGGAGATCGTGATCGGGAAGGTGGCCCCCTACGTGGCCGTGAGCTACGTGCTGGCGTTCGTCTCGACGGTGGCGGCGGGAGCGATCTTCGGGGTCTGGCCACGGGGGAGCTGGGTGACGCTCGCGATCGCCACCCTGCCCTTCGTCCTCGCTTCGCTCGCCATCGGCGTCTTCGTGTCGGCGCTGGCCCGCACCTCGGCCCAGGCCGTGTTCATCGCGGTCTTCTTCATCTTGCCGTCGTTCATCCTCTCGGGCGTGATCTATCCCTACCAGTTCATGCCGCCCGGCGTCCGCGAGGTCGGCGGGCTCTTCCCGCTGCGCTGGTACCAGATCGCGCTCCGCCGCATCATCGAGCGCGGCGCCGGCCTCGTTGACGTCGCCGGGCCGATGCTCGCGCTGACCCTGCTCTTCGGCGTCCTGCTGCTCGGGATCCGCTGGCGGATGAAGCCGCGGCTCGGCTAGCTACTGCGCCGCGAAGCCGTTCACGCCGTAGACCCCGCTGCCGCTCTCGCAGTTGCTGTCGTTCAGCCGCGCGCTGATAGCGCCCGCCGAGTTGTCACCGGTGCAACCGACGGTCGCGGGCGCGAGCAGACCGCCTCCGCTGATCATCAAGGGGTCTCCGGAGGTGACGGGGATCCCGAGGCCGGTCAGCACCGGACCGAGATTGACGTTCATCTTCCCGTTCCCGTTGTTGAGCACGACCTTGATGTAGATGCTCTCCGTCTCCTGGCAGCTCGGCGGGCCGTTGTCGACGACACAGACGGTCAGCGTGAGCTTGAAGATGAAGTTATCGGCTGCGCCCTCGGCGC
>DATILR010000114.1:0-2532 GCA_035476275.1 Binatus sp. (SeqCode)
ACGAACCCGGTGGATGGAATGCGTGCAGCGGGGAGATCGCGAGGCATATCGTGCGCTTCTGACCGACATAGCCTCCCCGCTCCTCCGCTTCCTGCGCCCTCGCATCGCCGACCCCCACGAGCTCGAGGACGTCTACCAGGACACGCTCATGGCCCTGCACCGCGCCCGGCACACGTACGATCCGTCGCGGCCGTTCGAGCCGTGGCTGTTCGCGATCGCGCGCCACGTCGCCGTCGACCACTTCCGGTACCGCATGGTGCATACGTCGCACGAGATCCTGGTCGAGGAGTTGCCCGAGCCCGTCGGAGACGCTGATCCCGCGCGGCCGCGTCTCGCCGAGGCCCTCGATCGGCTACCGCAGGCGCAGCGTGAGGCCTTCGAGATGTTGCAGCTCGAGGGCCTGTCAGTGGCGGCCGCGGCTGCCCGCGTTGGGATCACGACGGGCGCCCTGAAGGTGCGCGCCCACCGTGCGTACAGGGCGCTGAGGGCCCTCCTTGGTGGCTGAGATGACGACCCCGCTCGAGACGGCCCGCACACGCGCGGTGGTCGAGCAGCTGCTGGACGAGGCCGTTCCGGTGCGCCGCCTCTGGAAACCCGTGGTCCGCCTGGGGCTCTGGGTCATCGTCGTGACGACCATCGCCGGAGCCGTGATGGGGATGGGCCTGATGGGTTTTCGACCCGACCTGAGGTTAAAGGTGCGTGAGCCGGTCTACCTGCTCGAGCTCACCGCGCTCGCCGTTGCTGGCATCCTCATGGCGGCGAGTGCCTTGCAGGACGCGGTCCCCGGCGACGAGGATCGCGGCCCGATCCGGAGAGTTGCGATCGGCTTCGGGCTGCTGGCGGCTCTGCTCTGGTTCCTGCAACCGCTGCACGGGGAGCTGTCCGTGACCCAGTTCCTCGGGACTGGAATTGGCTGTGCGTGGAGGACGGTGGTGCTCGGCGCGCTACCCTTATGCGCGTTACTGTTCGCGATCCGTCGCGGCGCAACGTTCGCGCCCGCGAGGGCCGGCGCGCTAGCGGGCGGCGCGGCGTTCCTGATGGCAGCCTTCCTGATGCGGGTCGACTGCCCGTTGGATGAGCGCCTCCATCTGCTCGTCTGGCACGCCCTCCCGGTTGTCGGCGGGGCCGGGGTCTCGGCGGCGATCGGCTTCGTCTGGTTGCGGCGCTGGCGTTCTCGCGCGTCGCGATAGCTTCGTCAGTCCTGGGACGCGATCACCTTGCCGCCGGCCCTCGTGCACTCCTCGGCACTGCTGACGTCCACGTACCCCTTGCCCTTGCACTCGTTCTGCGCCTTGCAGGCATTGTTCGCTTCGGCACAACTTCCTTTGCCCTTGCACGCGTTGATCCCCGCGCAGTGCACCTCCTCCCCGGCCTTGTCTGCGGCGCGCGCTACGACGTTTCCGGCAAGTATGAGACTCGCCGCGGCGCTCGCGATCAGCATCCCTCTCTTGACCGTGTGCATTCCGATTCCTCCTCTGGTCGTGGGCTGACGCTCTACCTACGGCCGCTGGCCGTCGGCATCGCAGGGGGATTTGCTCCTGAGAGCAGCCGGTTACAACGGCTCCGCGGCACCGATCGGGGCCGTCGCGGAAGACAGCGATCCGTCCGCCGCCAATCCGGTGTAGTACGCCGCGGACGACGGGAAGGGTTCCGCGGTCCGACCCACGGTCACTCGCCGAGGGCGCGGGTGATCAAGGCATCCAACCCCCGGGTGTCGCCGCGCGTCCTCGCCGTCTCCCCTGCCCGTGCGTAGACGGGTTCGCCATCCGGCGCGAGAACGACCAGCGTCGGGATCGAGCCCCGGTAGTAGCTCTTCATCAAAGGTCGTTGCGTCGTCGACGGACGGTTGACGTCAACGATGATGAAGTGCACGCGATCCTGGAACTTCGGGTAGAGCGCCACGAGCCGCTCGGCCTCGCGGTTCGAGTTCCAGCAGTGCGAGGCTCCGAAGAACATCACGGTCGCCCGTCCAGGGCGTGACTCCGCGTCTTCCATATCCTCGCCTCGCACGGGAAAGTCGTCGCTCGAGTCGTCCGTGAAGCTGAGCCCCGGCGCGAGGCGCAGGTCGGTCGCGCCGAGCGCAGACGCTGCTCGAGTGAGCCCATGGGCCGCCACCAGCACGACGGCGAGCCAAAGAGAGCTCCTGCGAGGCGCGCCGGGAGCGTGCGTCTTTCTCGAGCGTCGCTTCATTGGCCTCTTCCTCGTCGATTCGGCGCGAGTGGTGAGGCGAGAATCTGGTCTTCGACCCAACGGAGAATCAGTGCGCCGGCCTCTTGCGCGACCGCGGGTGGAGGAAGCAATGCCTCGAGGCGGTCGCACGTCACGCCGAAGGGCGCTCCGGCCAGCAGCTGCCGGAGCGCCACGTGCTCCACCGTATCCACGGGTGCCTGGTACACGGTGAAGGCCTCCCGCCACACGCGCAGCACCGTCGCCGCCGGGCGCACCGTCCTTGCCGCCGCCATCGGGTCGTCCGCGGCCCAGAGCTCGTGCACCGGCCAGGCGCAGCGCATTACGCGCAACGCGGGCACCGGG
>DATILR010000115.1:0-11284 GCA_035476275.1 Binatus sp. (SeqCode)
GCTCGGCAACCATGAAAAGGCGTAAGGAGGGAATCGCATGGCAAGTCTGGTGGTGCTGAAGTTCGATACAACCGACGGAGCCGAGAAGGGTCTCGATCTCGCGCAGAGCTTGCAGAAACAGCAGCTCCTGCAGATCGTCGATGCGGCGATCGTCACCTGGCCGAAGGGGAAGAAGAAGCCAAAGACCCGGCAGGTGCCTCTCGGGGCTCTCGGCGCGCTCGACGGCGCCTTCTGGGGAATGCTGATCGGGTTCATCTTCTTCGTGCCGTTCTTCGGTATGGCCCTCGGCGCGACGATGGGGGCGCTCGGTGGACACTTTGCCGACCACGGCATCAACGACGACTTCATCAAGCAGGTACGCGCGAAGGTGACCGAGGGCACCTCGGGTCTCTTCCTGCTCCTGGGTGCGGTGACGACGGACAAAGTCGTGGAGGCCTTCAAGTCGGCGCCGCACTTCGAGCTCATCGCGAGCAACCTCACCCATGACCAGGAGAACAGGCTGAAGGAGGCATTCGCCGCCTGAAGCTCTGCATGCGAGGAGCAACTCGGCGGTGCGGCTGGCCGCGCGGCCGACGGCGCGCTGAAGCGAATGGAGCGTGAGCCCATGTAGTCCTGCAAGTGGGCGAAGGGGTCACTGCCCGCGATGACGGAAAATTCCGGGAGGACACGGACATGAGCGGACGACGCGTGATGACGGCCCTGGTCCTTGGTGGAGTCCTGCTGATCGCCCGCACGGGCCGGGCAGGGCAGGCGGTTTCGCCCGGCTGCGCGAAGATCGTCGCCGTGCTGGACGAGAGCGGAGGCAGCCTGAGCGCCGAGGAGATCTCGAAGAAGACGAACACGGACGTCGAGACGGTGCGCAGTTGCACCGATGCGTGGCGTGCGGGCATGAAGGACGCAAAGGGGCCGAAGGCAGCGGCCCAGCGGCCCATGCCGCCAGGCTGCGCGAAGATTGTCGGCGTGCTCGACCAGAACCCCGGCCTCAGCGCGGACGAGATCGCCAAGAAGACGAGCACGGACGTCGAGACGGTGCGCGGCTGCACCGACCTCTGGCGGCAGACGATGAAGGGTGGCCAATGACCGGCGCGGGGCGATGGGCTCCGGTGGCGCTCTGCGCGCTGCTCGCAGGAGCGACCTTCGCCCCGGCGCAGCCTTCACCGATGACGGCAAAGGGATGCTGCTGCGTGGTCGAGGGCGTCGCCTGGCGGTGCACGGAGAAGACGCAGGCAGATTGTCTGGCGTTGCAGCCCGGTGCGCCCGTGTTTCCGAAGGTCGCCGACTGGAAGAAGATGTGGGACGCCTACGTCACCGCCTCGGAAGCGCAGGCCAACAAGCCCTCGTACGGCGGGTGGGTCGCCGAATCATGCGGGGCGGACATCAACCCGGCGACGGGTGAGCCGCGGGGCGCACCCACGGGCTGCTGCTGCATGCCGAAGCTCCACCCGAGCGGCGACGATCGCTTCGACTGCAAGTCGAGCATGACGAACTTCGACTGCAAGGCCGAGTGCGCCTTCTTCAAGGACGGTCGCTTGCCCTCGGGTTGCACCTGGGCGGCCGGCGCTTGCCGGCAGTGACGGACGGGGTCGCGGCGTCCGGCCGGCCGGCGAGATCGAGCTGGCGAAGTAACAGCGGAAGGATGCTTCCGGCGTAAGCCCCGTCCTTGACAGGCGACCTCCTCCCGATGGAGGCAGGCGAATGGCCGAAGATCGGGAGACCGTCGTCGACGCGGACGGGCACGTCTGCGAGCCGCCGGACCTCTGGACCGCAGGTCTGCCCGCCAAACACCGCGAGCGGGCGCTTCGCCTGCGCTGGAACGAGGCCACGGGCTACGACGAGGCGTGGGTCGAAGACTGGTGCATCACCGACCGCGGGCTCGTGGGTCTCGGAAACGCCGGGACGTCGTTCGAGGCGCTGGGCAAGGGCCGCCGCTACGTGGATGGGAACCCGGCCGGGTTCTCGGCGCGCGAGCGCCTGCGCGTGCTCGACGCGGAAGGGATCGACGTGGCGGTGCTCTACGGAGGCCTCGCGCTCAGCCTGCCGGCGATCCACGATCCCGAGCTGGCCGTCGCCTCGTGCCGCGTCTACAACGACTGGATCGCGGAGTTCTGTCGCGTTGATCCGCGCCGGCTGGCGGGCGTCGCGGCGCTCCCACTGCAGGATCCGCAGGCCGCCGCTCGCGAGGCCCGCCGCGCCGTGACCGAGCTCGGGCTGCGCGGCGTCTTTTGCCGGCCGAATCCGCTGAACCCGGACGCCCGCTTGCTGCACGATCCGGCGCACGAGCCGGTCTGGGACGAGCTCGAGCAGCTCGGCATTCCGCTCACCTTTCACCCGGCCGGTCTCTGGGACATGCCGGGGACGTCGCGAGCGATGCACCAGTTCATGGCGCCGGGCACGCACCACGCGGTCATACTCTTCTTCGACAACTACATGACGCTCGCGAACCTGGTGTTCGCGGGCGTCCTCGAGCGCCATCCCGGCCTCAAGGTCGCGGTGCTCGAATGCGGCGGCGGCTGGATCGCCCACTGGATGGACCGCCTCGACGAGTTCACCGAGAGCTACGGCTGGCAGCTCGGCCATCTCCAGCTCAAGCCGTCGGAGTACTTCCTGCGTCAGGGGTACATCTCCTTCGACCCGGGGGAACGCACGATGGGAGCGCTCAGCCCGTTCATCGGCACCCAGTCGATGATCTGGGCCTCGGACTTTCCCCACAGCGACGCGAAGTATCCCGGAGTGGTGAGGGAGCTCCGCGAGCACTCCGCGGATCTGCCCGCCGAGGCGCGCGCGAACCTCCTCGGTCGAAACGCGATGCGTCTCTACGGCCTGCGGTCGCCGCACCCATGAGCTGGGATCTCCTCGTCAGGGGCGGTCTGGTCGTGGACGGCACGGGGATGCCCCCGTTCTCGGCCGACGTGGGCGTTCGCGAGGGGCGCATCGCGGCGATCGGACGCCTCGCCGGCCCGGCGCGCCGGACGATCGCTGCCGACGGCTGTGTGGTGACGCCTGGCTTCATCGACGTGCATACGCACTACGACGCGCAGCTCGACTGGGATCCGACGGCCTCGCCGTCGTCCTGGCACGGGGTGACGAGCGTGATCGCCGGCAACTGCGGATTCACGCTCGCTCCGGCCCGGCCCGAGGACTGCGAGTGGCTTGCCCAGATGCTCTCGCGCGTCGAGGGCATGTCGGCCTAGGCCCTGTCGGCCGGGCTCCGCTGGCGTGGCGGCGGCTTCGGCGAATTCTGGTCGCGGGTCGAGGGAAGGCTCGGGGTCAACGCCGGCGGCTACGTCGGCCATTCGGCGGTCCGCCGCTTCGTCATGGGCGACGCCGCCTCGGCGCGGCGCGCGACGGCAGAGGAAATCGCCGAAATGCAGGAGCTCGTCCGCGCCGCGATGCGTGAGGGCGCTCTTGGATTTTCGAGCTCGCAGCTCGACATCCACGTCGCGCACGACGGCCGCGAGGTGCCCTCGAATCACGCCTCGGCCGAGGAGATCGTGGCGCTCGCGTCCGTGCTCGGAGAGTTCGGCCACGGCGCGCTCGAGTTCATCCCGCGGAGCTTCGTGGGTGGCATCGATCCCGCCGACCGCGAGCTCCTGCTCGCCATGTACCGTGCCGCCGGGCGACCGATCGAGATCCAGACGCTGAACGTGCTTCCGGCGGACCCGGAGGGCTGGCGCAAGACACTCGAATTCGCGCACGAGGCGTTTCGCCAGGGCGCGCGCATCCATCCCATGTTCTCCACCAACAAGATCGGCGCGCACCTCGCGCTCGACTCGACCTTCCTGTTCGACGAGATGCCGAGCTTCCGCGAGACGCTCACCCTGCCCGCGCCCGAGCGCGACCGGCGTCTGCGTGACCCCGCCGTCCGCGAGCGCATGCGGCGTGAGCTCGGCGACCCGACGGGCCGCGCGTTCGTGTTCACCTGGAACGTCGTGTCGGTCGAGGCGGTGTCCGACCCGTCGCACGCCGCCTGGGTCGGCCGAACGATCGCGGATCTCGCCGAGGAGGGCGGCAAGGATCCTCTGGATTGCTTCCTCGACATCGCGCTCGCGGAAGATCTCACCACCCAGTTCGAGCTCGGCATGCCGCCGAGCGACTATTTCCGTCAGGTCACCGCCGCGCAGCTCCGCGATCCGATCGTGATGGCGGGATCGAGCGACGCGGGCGCGCATCTCCTCTCGTTCGTTGGCGCGGACTACACGACCCGGCTGCTCGCGGAGTGGGTGCCGGACCCGCTCTCGCTCGAGGCCGCGGTCCATCGACTGACGCTCGTTCCGGCCACGGTGCACGGGATCGCGGACCGCGGCGTCATTCGCGAAGGGGTCGCGGCCGATCTCGTGGTGTACGACCCCACACGCCTCGCCGCCGGCGCCGCGCGCCTGGCGCGCGATTTCCCCGCCGGAAGCGCCCGCTACGTGGTCGAATCCGAGGGCTACGTTGCGACGGTCGTCAACGGCGAGGTCTTCTTCGAGAACGGGTGCCACACCGGCGCTCTCCCGGGTCGGGTCCTCCGGTAGGGAGTGGACGGGTAGCCGCGGGCGTCAGCGGCGCGGAACGAGCTCGCGACCGGCCCGCAGGCTGAAGGTGATCGGCAGGCGCTCGGGCCCGTTGATGCCGAGGGGAGGTTTCCACTCCGTCGCGGCGCCGACCGTCGGGCATCCGAGCCGCATCGTCAGGGCGGCGAGCGCTTCCTGCAGCTCCGCGCGGGCGAGGGCGGCCCCGAGACAGTAGTGGGGACCATGGCCGAAGGCCAGATGCGGTGGGTCGGCATTGCCCACCGGATCGAACGATTCCGGACGTGGATACACGGCCTCGTCGTGGTTCGCGCTCCATACGGAGAGGAAGAGCGTCTCGTCAGCCTCGAGCCGCTCGCCCTGCACCATGACGGGCTCGACGGCGGTGCGCCCGACCCCGGTCACCGCGCTACGGTAGCGCAGACATTCCTCCACGACCTCGGCAGCCGTGAGTGAGCCCCCGGCCACGCCGTCCCACACCCCGGGCTGCCCGGCCAGAGTCGCCACCATCCATCCGAGCTGGTTCTTGGTCGTCTCGTGACCCGCGAAGACGAGCGCGGCGATGAAGCCCTGCACCTCGAAGGCGGTGAAGCCATCGTCCTCGTCGGCTGCCTGCGCGATGCGCGTGACGAGATCGTCGCGCGGCTCCGCGCGGCGCTGCTCCGCGAGCTCGCCGGTGTAGGCGAGCAGCTGTGCCAGCGCCTCGTCGACCCGGGTGATGTGCTGGGCGACGAGCGGACTGAAGCCGAGGCCGATGGTGTTGGCCCAGCCGCGGAAGCGGTCACGATCCTCCTTGGGGACGCCGATCAGCTCGCACAGTCCGAGCGACGGGTACGCGTCGGCGAATTCTGCCATGAACTCGCACGCGCCGCGTGCGAAGAAGACGTCGATGAGGTCGTGGGCTGCCGTGCGCAGGAAAGGCCGCAGCCGCTCCACGCTGCGCGGCGTGAACGTGCGCGACATGAGCGTCCGGAAGCGCTGATGCTCCTTCCCGTCACGGTTGAGTGACGAGATCGCCATCCACTCGTAGAAGGGTCCCGACGTGACGCCGAGCATGCGGAGGAAGTCCGAAAAGTTCGCCCGCAGACGCCCGTCGGTGAGCAGCTCGCGCACATGCTCGTGGCTCATGATGCCGGTACCACCGAGCGCCAGGTCGACCACCGGACCGGCGGCGCGGGCTTCGCGCAGGGAGCCGAACGGATCGGCGAGGAACGGCTCGAGCTCGAAGCGGGATCGCGTCATGGGAGCCTCCCACTCGAACATGGCATGCGCGCCGCGCTGTCGCCAATGGGGCCGGCATGACTCCCGGATTCGCTGCCATGACGCGCACAATCGCCGCCGTGGCCGCACCTATCAGGCCGCGGCGAGTGCAGCCTAGCGCCGCCGCCTCGGTTGCCGTCCGTCGCGGGAGGGTCAAGGCAGGGCGTTGTGGCACGAGATAGCAAGCGGCGGGCCGCCGGGCGCCTACGCGGCGACCGAAAAAGGGGCACCTGAAGCGTGACGCGAAATGGCAGGAGCCGTTCCCGCCGCCGGTCTAGAGTCGACCAAACCCGGAGCGGTGGCCGTCCGTCCGACGCCATCTGCCCCCAACGCCACGAGAGGAGCGCATGATGAAAACGCTGGTGATCCCCCTGCTGACGATCGCCCTCGCCTCGAGCGCGATGCCCGTCGAGGCGAAGAAGGTCGATGCCACCAAGATGACCTGTGAGGAATTCCTCGCGCTCGGCGAGTCCGTGCGTCCTCGGGCCGTCGCCTATCTGGACGGCTACTCGAAGGGAGGGAAGCTCAAGGAGGAGGACGTGGCCGAAGTCGACGTCGACCGCCAGATCGACGTCCTGGTCGTGGAGTGCACGCAGGATCCGAAGAAGACCCTGTGGGACAAGATCCGTGCGCATCTGCCCGGTGGGAGCAAGAAGGTGACCCCGACCAAGATGACGTGCGAGGAGTACGTCGGTCTCAAGGAGTCGGTTCGACCCGAGGTCGTCTACTGGGCAGACGGCTACAACAAGGCCAAGACGGTGCAGGAGGGTGTGGCGGGCGAGGTCGATCTCGAACGCGACGTTGCGGTCGTCTACGAGGAGTGCAAGCAGGCGCCCAAGGAGTCCCTCTGGGCGAAGCTGAAGAAACGCGTCTAGGTCAGCGAGGCGCCAAGCGTGCGCGGCCAGCGTGCCGCGGGGTTACCCCCCGGCTCATGTCGCGGCGCGCTACACCGAAATCGCCAGGGTTTATGTGACCCGGGAGGCGGGGTTCGGGCCGTCGCTGCCCCCGCCTCCCCGGGAGAACGGGCGCCAGCGTCTCCTATCCCCATGATGGGCGAGTTCAGCGTTGGAGTGATCGTCTTCGCCTCCGTGTTCGGCGGTGCGCTGGGCGGCACGTTCATCCGCGACGCTCTTCCCAAACACCACCTGTCGAGCGAGACGGAGAACGTGGTCAAGCTGGGAACCGGCGTGATCGCCACCATGAGTGCGTTGATCGTCGGCCTGCTGCTCGCCTCGGCCAAGGGCTCGTTCGACACGAGAAACAACGAGCTCAATCAGTTGTGGGCCAATCTGATCCTGATCGACCACCAGCTCGAGCGCTACGGCCCGGAGACGAAGGAGGCGCGCGATCTCCTGCGGCGCTATACCGCCCTCAAAATCGACGCCCTCTGGCCGTCTGAAGCATCCCACCCGGTTTCGGACGCCGGCACCGTGGTGCTCATGGAGGACATCCAGGACAAGCTGCGGGCGCTGGCGCCCCAGAACGACGCCCAGCGTTGGCTCAAGGAAAGGGCCCTGGAGCTCAGCGGCGACGTCGTCCGGATTCGTTGGCTCCTGCGCGAGCAGTCGGAAGGCACCATCCCAGTGCCATTCCTCCTGATCCTGGTCTTGTGGCTCGCCATCATCTTCACGAGCTTCGGCTTGTTTGCGCCGCGCAACACCACCGTGATCGCGGCCCTGTTCGTCTGTTCGCTCTCGGTCGCAGGCGCCATCTTCCTGGTCCTGGAGCTGGACCAACCCTTCGGGGGACTGATCCGTATCTCGAGCGTCCCCGCACGCGACGCTCTCGCCCATCTCGGCCAGTAGCCCGCGGGAACGATCCATGACGTCCTCCATCACGCCGCTGGGCCTCGTGCCCCCCCGCGCGATCTTGATGCCCAGCCTGGTTGTGCTCTTGGCGAGCGCCTGCACGACTGGCCTCGGCCCTCGGGCCGTGCGCAGTGAACGGCCCGACTACAACCAGCAGATCGTCCGCTCCGCCGATGGTGAGCTGCTGCTCAACCTCGTCCGCCTCCGTTACAACGAGTCGCCGCTATTCCTCGAGCTGGGAGGAGTCGTTGCACAATACAGCTATGACAGCTCGCTCAACGCCTCTGGCCAGATCAACGGCACGGGCCCCAGTGGCGCGACGGTCGGCACCGGCCTCGCGTATTCGGAGAAGCCGACCATCACCTACACACCCCTCTCGGGTGAGGAGTTCGCCACGCGGATGCTCACTCCCATTCCGCTGGATTCCATCATGCTCTTCGAGCAGAGCGGCTGGAGCGCCGAGCGCCTTCTGCTGGTGACCGTCCAGCGTGTCAACGACCTCGTCAATGCGCACACCGCCAGCGGCCCGACGCCCGAGCGCGAGCCCGATTACCAAGCCTTCGCCGACTTCGCCGAGCGTTTCCAACGGTTGCGATTGGCAGGACTCGTGGGACTCAACTGGGAGATGAGGGAACACGAAACTCAGCCGCCCGGGCGCGATCCCCGCTTCTGGACGCGCCAGCCGGCCGACCCCAGCAGCCCGCTCGCGGCGGACGTCGTTGCCGTCCGCCGCTACCTAGGCTTGCAGGTCGGCCGGGACGAGTTCACGCTGACGGCATTCCCGTTCAAGCGGGAGCCGACGGAAGTTGGCATGCGCTGCCGCTCCCTCCTCGGCGTGCTGTACTTCCTGTCGCAGTCGGTGGAGCCGCCCGCTGCGGACATCCGCGCGGGTCTCGTCACCGTCACCAGGGACGACCACGGACAGCCGTTCGATTGGTCGAAGGTGACCGGCAAGGTCATGACCATCCGCTCACAGGAGGAACGCCCACAGAAGGCATACGTCGCCGTCCAGCACCGCGGCTGGTGGTTCTACATTGCCGACGATGATCAGAGTTCAAAGACCACCTTCAGCCTGCTGAACATCCTGTTCTCGCTGCAAGCCGCGACCGGGAAGGGCAGGGCCCCCGTCCTGACGCTCCCGGTCGGCAAGTAGGGTTCCGACCCGCGTCAGAGCGGCAGGTCGCCGGTCGCCCGTCGCGTACTGCCCTCGCGGGAGTAGGCGGCGATGGTGCGTTGCGCGATCCGCATCTGGTGCACCTCGTCGGCGCCGTCGGCGAGACGGGCCCAGCGCGCGTGCTGGTAGAGATGGGCGAGCGGGGTGTCGGTCGAGTAGCCGAGCGCGCCGTGCACCTGGATCGAGCGGTCGATGATCCGGCCGAGGGCGTTGGCGACGAAGTGCTTTGCCATCGACACCTCGGAGGTGAAGTCGAGGCCGCGATCGATCCGGTAGGCGGCGTGCAGGACCATGAGCTTCCCCTGGTAGAGCTCCATCGTCGAGTCGGCGATCATCCACTGGATGCCCTGCTTCTCGGAGAGGAGCGACCCGTGCGCGAAGCGCTTGAGCGAGCGGTCGACCATCATGTCGAGTGCCAGCTCGGCCTGCGCGATCCACCGCATGCAGTGCGCAAGGCGGGCCGGACCGAGACGGTACTGGCCGAGACGATGCCCCTGCCCGCGACCGCCCAGCATGTTCTTCCCCGGGATGCGCAGGTTCTCGATGCGGATCTCGGAATGCCCCGTGCCGCCGTGCATGGTCTCGACCTCGCGCACCCGAGTCCACCCCTCCGAGGGGATGTCGACGATGAAGCCGGTGTTCGCGGCCTGCGGGACCTCGGGGTTGTCCTCGGTACGCGCGATGAGGATCGCGAACTGCGCGCGGCGCGCGTTCGAGATGAACCACTTGTGGCCGTTCACCACCCAGTCGTCGCCGTCGCGGACGGCGCGCGTCTGGATGAGCGTCGGATCGGAGCCGGCCACCTCGGGCTCGGTCATGGCGAAGCAGCTCATCATGTGGCCGTCGCACAGCGGGCGGAGGTACTTCTCCTTCTGCTCGTCGGTCGCCCAGTGGAGGAGGGTGTGCATGTTCCCCTCGTCGGGCGCCTGGCAGTTGAGCACCCACGGGCCGTAGTAGGACTTGGCCGCCTCGGCCTGGACCATGGCGAGCTCGACGTGCCCGAGACCCATCCCGCCGTACTCCACGGGCATGTGGGGTAGCCAGAGGCCGGCGGCTCGCGCCTGGTTCCGCATCTCGAACAGGATGTGGAGATACTGCGAGCGCTCGATCTGGTCGGGGTTCCCGATCTTCGCCTCGCCGGGTCGGACGACCTGCTGGATGAAGTCGCGGACCCGGAGCCGCAGCTGCTCGAGCTCGGGAGTGAGCGTGAAGTCGATGGCCATGACGGTCAGCCTCCTTCGATGACGGCGTGGGCCCGGGCGAAGAGCCCGAGCGTGATGGCGTGGAGCAGATCCCCGGTGGCGCGCGGGGCCTTGCCGGCGTAGGCGCGGGCATTGGTCCCTTCGAGCACGATGCCGAGCTTGAAGCACGCGAGGACGACGTACCAGTCGACGCTGGCGAGATCCCGTTCCGACTGCTCGGCGTAGCGCGCGACGAGTTCCCGGGGGGTCGGGAGTCCCCCCGCGTCGCCCAGCACGCTCGGCCCGATGCCGAGCTGGCCCGGAGCCGGCCAGGTCGCGAGCAACCAGCCGAGGTCGAGCAGCGGGTCACCCACCGTGCACATCTCCCAGTCGACGATCGCCGCCAGCGCCGGTCCGTCCCAGGCGTACATCAGGTTGGCCAGGTGGTAGTCGCCGTGAAGCAGGCCCGCTGTCCAGCGCCGCGGCCGGTGGCGCTCGAGCCAGTCGGCCACGGCGCCGACACCCGGGATCTCGGGCCCCGGGTACCCCGCGTGCTGCCCGTACGACTCGAGCTCGGCAAGCCAGCGGCCGACCTGTCGCTCGAGGAATCCCTCGGGATGACCGACGTCGCCGAGGCCGACGGCCTGGTGGTCGATCCGCGCGAGGGCGGCGATGCCGTCCGCCGCCCGGAGGCCCATCTCGTGGCGGATCACGGCGTCGGCGGCGTGGAGCGCCGGCAGGCCGGTCGACGGGTTGAAGCCGTCGACCGGCTCCATCAGATAGAAGACGGCTCCGCCCATGACCGCCTCGTCGAGGCAGGCGGCGATGAAGCCGGGGTGGGGGACGTCGGTGTGGGCGAGGGCGGCGAGCACCCGGGCCTCCCGGCGCAGGGCATCGTTGCTCCTTGGCCGGAGGTGCGGCGGCGGCCGGCGCAGGACGTAGTCGCGCCCGCCGCGGGTGAACCGCAGGAGCACGTTCTGGGTGCCGCCCGCCAGCGTCTCGACGCGCTCGAACGGCCCGCGGGGCAGGCCCTCCGCATCCATCCAGGCGCCGAGGACGCCGAAGTCGACGAGCGCCGGGTCGATGCCGTGGTTGGCCACAGCTTCAGGTCTTAGCGCAATCCGACTTCGCGTTGGAACCGCTGCACCGCCCTGTATGGTTCTTGCCGGCCCCGTGTGGCAATCTCGTCGCAGGAGGAAACGTGGCAGGGATCGTCCGGTACGGCACCTATCTTCCGTATTTCCGCCTCCAGCGGTCGGCCATCGGTGGCGGGAAGGGCGAGCGCACGGTCGCCAGCTACGACGAGGACTCGGTCTCGATGGCGGTCGAGGCGGCGCGGGATGCCGTCCG
>DATILR010000116.1:0-9650 GCA_035476275.1 Binatus sp. (SeqCode)
CGCGACCTCGAAGAGCATCTCCTGCACGGCGGTGCTCGTCGACAAGCTGCACTTGATCTGTGATCCCAACGCGCCCTGCAACAATCCGCCGCCGACGGTTGCCAGCCTCCCGCTCATTCCGGCCCCCTGACCGAAGGGCGAGATCCCGGATGGTTGCGTTCCTCCTCACGGTCGCGTTTGCCCTCCTCGGGGTGCCGTCGACCACCTTCGCCGGTGTCCAGGATGCGCCGTTCCCGACCTTCAGCGACGGCAAGGCTTCCCAGCTCGCCCTGCTCATTCCGACGGCCATCAAGATCAACAATCTCGACACCGAGGTCATCTGCACCAACCTCGCCCCGGCAGCCGTGGACATCGGGCTCGAGGTGTTCGATCAGACCGGCACACGGGGCAACACGATCGGCTCGGGCAACGGCGCTCTGCTCGGCGTGGCCCCCGGCGCGACGGTGACGATCACCACCGGGTCGACGAGGGTCTTCCACGAGGACAAGGTCATCGTCCTCGAGGCACCGGTGATAGAGCTCCGCAACGGCTCGGCGCGTGTCGTCGCGACCAGTGCGGCGATCGGCTGCGTCGCCTTCGCGGTCGATTCCAAACACACGATCACGGCCCCTCCATCCCCCCCGCCGCCGACGATCACCCCCCTGGCCGTCTCGGCAGCCCCCGCCGCTTGCTCGCCCGCCGCCTGCGACGACGGCAATCCCTGCACCGTCGACGGCTGCAACGGGGCGGGCAAATGCACGCACGCGCCCGTGGCGGACGGGACGGCCTGCGACGATGGCAACGCCTGCACGACGGGCGACGCCTGCTCGCTCGGCGCGTGCCGCGGCACGCCGGTGAGCTGCGGTGCCGACACGCCCTGCCACCAGCTGGCAGTGTGCGATCCGACCACCGGGCAATGCCTGCACGGTGCACCGGTCTCGAACTGCATACCCGGCGGCGGAAAGAAGGCGACCGATTGTGTGGCCGAGTGGGTCGTGGAGAACCCACGCAATCCACAGGGCCGTACACGGTCTATCCAGATCTGCCGGCAAGGCGACCCCGCGTGCGATTTCGACGCCGACCCTGGACAGTGCACCTTCCACCTGCGCGTCTGCCTGAACAACAACGACGCGAACATTCCCGGCTGCACACCGGGCGATGTGACGACGTACCAGCTCCAGGGGCTCACGTCGCCGAATACGGAAGCCCTGCTCGCGCCGGTGGCGGCGTTCGGCCCCTCCTCCCGCACGGGGAAGCACCAGAACGTGGTGACGTTCTCACCGCCCTGCGCGGCGCCCGATCAGTGCACGGACGTCATGCCCCTCGCGGTACCGTTGCGCCACACGGTGGTCCTCAAGGTGCGGGCGAGCTCGTCGAGCGGTCCCCTGGACAAGGACACGCTGAAGCTCAAGTGCGTGGCGAAGACGTCCCGGGCCGGGACCTGAGCGGCCGTCTCGCCCCCTCCGCCGTCGGCCGGCTCAGTCGCCCTGCTGCTTGTTCCTCCGGATCATCTTGAGGCCGGCGACCGCCGGGCTCACGCCCGTCGGTGTGCCGCCCGTCGTGAGCACGACGTTCTTGCTGTCGGCAATGAGGGCACTGCAGCTGATCTTCGAGGACGTGCTCAGGATGCGGGCCGAGCCGCTGGTGCCACCGGCTATGGCGATGATGCAGTCCTCGTGGAACTGCGCCGTCGCCCCGTTCGAGATGGTCACCGTGTGGCCGGCCGGAACGCCGAGCATCGCCCCGTTGCAGCCGCTGGCGGGCACCGCGCTCACGTCGTTCAACTGGGTCCCCGTTTCGTCGAAGATCTCGACCCCGATGTCAGCCACCGTCCCGGGCGCATCGAGATTCGTGCACGTGAAGTCGGTGACGAAGCCTTGCTTCTTGATCACCCCGGGCACCGTCCAGAGGTACTTGCCGAGCGAGCCGTCGGTGAACGGCGCGAGCGGGGTGTTGAGCGGCCCGTCACCGGCGGCGCCCGCCGGCAGCGCGCTCGCCATCACGACGAGTCCGCCGACGAGTCCCGGTAGCAGCACCTTCTTCCAATAGCGCATCACTTTCTCCTCCGACGACGCTCAACTATCCCACCGCCTCGGCGGCCAGGGTGCAGCTTTCGTACGCCGGACCCGCGGCTGTCAAGGAGAAATCGGCACCACGTACGATGCGTGGGCGAATGCTGTGCGCTATGCCGTGATGCTTTCTAACGCTCTTGCAGTATGTCTTAGGTAAAAAGTTCGTGCATTTTGGAACACTCCTAGGTACATTCGCGCCCGCATGGCGCCCAACGCGACGCACGATGCCCATCGAATCGGCTATGTGCTGAAGGTGTTCCCGCGTCTCTCGGAGACGTTCGTCATCAACGAGATCCGCGAGCTCGAGCGGCAGGACGTGGCAGTGCACGTTCTCTCGCTCCATCAACCCCCGGCGGCGGTTCCGCACGAGCTCCTCCGCGAGCTCGCTGCACCGATCCTCCAGGTCGACGCGCAGGCGCGGCCCTCCGAGGGCGCGGTGCGGCACGCGACGGCCGCGCTGGCGGAGCGCATCCCCGAGGCACGCCTGCTCGGCGAGCGTCTTCTGCCGCGACACTACGTGCGGCTCGCCCTGCAGCTCGCACACGCCGCCACGACGCACGGCATCGAGCGCCTGCACGCCCACTTCGCATCGCGCGCGGCGCACGTGGCGATGCTGGCGGGCACGCTGCTCGACCTGCCCTACAGCGTCACGGCGCACGCCAAGGACATCTACCACCAGGACGTCGATCAGGACGTCCTCCGCGTGAAGATGCGGCGGGCCGCGCTCGTGATCACGGTGAGCGAGTTCAACCGGCGGACGCTGCTGCGCATCGGCGACGGCATCCCCGGGCTCGCCGCGAAGCTGGTGCGTGCCTACAACGGCGTGGACCTCTCGCTCTTCGAGCCGTCGCCGCCCGCCGAGCGGGTGCCGGGCCGCATCCTCGCCGTCGGGCGACTGGTCGAGAAGAAGGGATTCTTCACCCTGATCCAGGCCTGCGGGCTGCTCGCGCAGCAGGGCGTACCGTTCAGCTGTCACCTCATCGGTACGGGAGAAGAGGAGCAGGCGCTGCGCGCGCTGGTGCGTGCGCTCGGGCTCGATCAGCTGGTCCAGTTCCGCGGCGCGCTGCCCGTCGAGCGGGTGGCGGCCGCGATGCGCAGCGCGTCGCTCGTGGCACTGCCCTGCGTGGTCGCCGCCGACGGCAACGTCGATGCGCTCCCCACCGTGCTCCTCGAGGCGATGGCGTGCGGCCTCCCCGTCGTCTCGACCGCGCTCTCCGGCATCCCCGAGATCGTCGCCGACGGCGAGACGGGGTACCTCGTGCCCCCGGGCGACGCGGTCAGCCTCGCCGCCTCGCTGGCAGGGCTTCTCGAGGACCGGGCGCTCGCCGAGCGCTTCGGCCGCGCTGGACGCCGACGGGCAGCCGAGCGCTTCGACCTGCGCGCCAACGTCGCCCGGCTCCGTGACTGGTTCTTCGACGACGCCGCCTATCGCGTGTCCGCATGAGAGCACCGCACATCGCATACGTGTGCGCCGATCGCGGCGTTCCCGTCATCGGCACGAAGGGCGGGTCGACGCACATCCGCGAGCTGGTGAACGCCCTCACGGCGCGCGGAGCGGAGCTGCGCATCCTCGCCGCGCGACCCACCGACGGCGAGAGCCGCAGCGTGGTGCGGGCCGACCTCATCGACGTCGGCTCGGACCGCTTCGGACGCGTGCTCCGCGCGCACATCCGGCGCGTCGCCCCCGGCAGCACGGGAGAGGTGATCGGCAGCGAGACCCTGGCGCTGCTCATGAACCAGGACATCTACCAGCGGCTGCAGCGGCTCCACGTGCGCTGGCACGTCGACGTCATCTACGAGCGCTACTCGCTCTGGAGCCATGCCGCCCTGCGCTTCGCGCGCGACCACGGCATCCCCTTCCTGCTCGAGGTCAACGCGCCCCTCCGCCTCGAGCAGGCGCAGTACCGCGCCCTGCACAACCCGGTGGTCGCCGAGGCGATCGAGGCCCAGCTCTTCCAGCTCGCCGATCGCGTGCTCGTCCCCTCCGCCGCGCTGCGCGACTACGTGCTCGCGCAGGGTGCGCGGCCGGGGCGCGTGCGGATCGTCTACAATGCCGCCGATCCGGGCGTCTTCCGCTCGGCGCCCGGAATCGCGCAGCGCGACGGCGCCCGGGAGCAGTTCGTGGTGGGCTTCGTCGGCAGCCTGAAGCCCTGGCACGGGATCCAGGACCTGCTCCGCGCCTTCGTCCGGCTTCGCCGGCGCAGTGCCACGTACCGCCTGCTCATCGTGGGCGACGGACCGCTCCGACCGGCGATCGAGCAGATCCGCCGCCGCGAGGGGCTGACCGACGTCATCCGCGTGACCGGCAACGTCGACTACACGCACGTCCCGGCACTGCTCGCGGAGATGGACGTCGCGGTGGCGCCCTACCCCCGCATGAGCGCCTTCTACTTCTCACCCCTCAAGGTCTACGAGTACATGGCCGCCGAGGTGCCGATCGTGGCGAGCGCGATCGGCCAGGTCACGGAGATCCTGACCCATCGCCGGACGGCGCTCCTCCATCCACCCGGCAGCATCGCCAAGCTGGTCGACCACGTGGAGGAGCTCCGCGTCCACCCGCGGCTCGCAGCCCGGCTCGCGCGCGCCGCGCGTCACCTCGCCGTCAAGAAGTACACCTGGGACCGGAACGCCGCCCGCGTTCTGGCCATGATCGCGACACTCCACCGACAGATCCGGGAAGGCCGCTATGTCCCTGCAGAAGAACCCGTTCTTTAAGAACGTCCGCTGGCGACGTCTCGTCCGGTTGTTTCACATCTTCCGGCCTGACATCCAGCGCGTCCGCGGCGAGCTCATCCTCGCCCTCATGTGCACCCTGGGCGCGATCCTGGCCGCCCTCGCCCGCCCGTGGCCGATCAAGATCGTCTTCGACTACGCCTTGATCCCGAAGCATCACCTGCGCTGGGCCCTGCCCTTCGACCTCGCCAAGGGCTACGGCGCCATGGGCATCGCGACCACCTCGTGCGTGCTCCTCCTCGTGATCGCCCTCGTGGGCGGCCTCTTCTCCTATTACCAGAGCTACCTGATCGCGGCTGCCGGGCAGCGCCTCACCTACGCCGTTCGCCGGCGCTACTTCGCCCATCTCCAGCGGCTCTCGCTCTCCGTGCACAACGCGCACCGCGCCGGCGACCTCGTGCTGCGGGCGACGGGCGACACCAACATGCTGCGCGAGATGCTGGTCGACAGCGTGCTCATCATCCTGAGCGAGGTGCTCGTCGTCTTCGGCATGCTCGGGGTGATGTTCGCCATGGACTGGCAGCTGACGATGGCGAGCCTCGCCGTGCTCCCCCTGATGACGCTCACGGCCTTCCGCATCTCGCACGACCTGCGCGAGGCGGTCCGGCTGCAGCGGCAGCGCGACGGCCGGATGGCGGCCCTCCTCTCCGAGGTGCTCCACGCGATCATCGTGGTGCAGGCCTTCGGTCGCCAGGCGCACGAGGACGAGCGCTTCGGCGACTTCAACAAGCGGAGCCTGAAGCAGGGCATGCGCGCCGTCCGGCTCGAGGCCACGCTCGAGCGGCTGATCGAGGTCCTGGTCTCGATCGGGACCGCCGCCGTGGTGTGGTTCGGCGTCCGGCGCGTCCTCGAAGGCTACCTGACGCCCGGCGATCTGCTCGTCTTCATCGGCTACCTCGGCAGCACCTACAAGCCGCTGCGACGCATCGCCCGGCTCACGACGCGGCTCTCCAAGGCGACCGTCAGCGGCGAGCGTGTGGCGGCGATCCTGGCGATCCAGGAGCGCGTGAAGGAGCGGAAGCACGCGCAGCCCGCGCCGCCGTTCCGCGGCGCCGTCTCGTTCAACGACGTGAGCTTCCACTATCGCGAGGGCGTTCCGGTGCTCCGGAACGTGACCGTCCACGTCGAGCCGGGGCAGCTCGTCGGCCTGGTGGGCGCCAACGGCGCCGGCAAATCGACGCTCCTCGGGCTCATTCCCCGGCTCTACGACCCGATCGAAGGCGGCGTGGAGATCGACGGCGTGAACGTCAAGCGCTTCACCCTCGAGTCCCTGCGGGAGCAGATCGGCATCGTCCTCCAGCAGCCGATCCTCTTCGGCACGACGATTCGCGAGAACATTGCGTATGGGAAGCCCGACGCCACGCTCGAGGAGGTGGAGGCCGCGGCTCGCGCCGCCGATATCCACGACTTCATCGCGAGCCTCCCCGACGGCTACGAGGCGGTGATCGCGGAGGGCGGCGTCAGCCTCTCGGGCGGCCAGCGGCAGAAGATCGCGATTGCCCGCGCCATCATCAAGAATCCGCCGATCGTGATCCTCGACGAGCCGACGACGGCGCTCGACGCCGCCGCGGCCGCCGAGGTGAACGCGACCCTCCACCACCTGGGGCAGGGGAAGACCGTCTTCCGCGTCGCCCACCGGCTGGAGGACGTGGCGGATGCCGACGTCATCATCGTGCTCCGGGATGGCGACGTGCTCGAGCAGGGCACGCACGCGAAGCTCCTGCACGCCGGCGGCTGGTACCAGTGGATCTCCACGCTGCAACACGGGGGCGGCCGCCTCCCCCCCACGGACCCGGTGCTGCTGCACCTGGCGAGGAGATCGGCCTCGTGAACCCCGAGCACATCCGCGTCCTGCTCGACGCGGACGCGATGCGGCAGCTGCTCGGGGCGATCCCCCTGCTCGCCGACGGCGACGCCCGCCTGACCGCGATGTCGCTCGATCGCCTGTGGGTGAAGCCCGGACGGCATTTCCATGCCTCCTACCGGGTGGCGCTCGCGACCGCTGCGGGGCCGTGCGAGACGCACGCCTGCGCCGGTCTGCAGCCGAGTAGGCGGGAGCTCTCACCCCTCCGGGAGACACGGGCCCCGGGTCCAGCGAGCTGGGACCTCGAGCGTGCCACCGTCCACGTGGAGTCCCCACCCGTCCGCCTGGCGCTCTTTCCCTGGGACGCCCGCCTGCCGACCCTTCCGCTCGCGCTGGATCCGGAACGCGTCGCAGCGGCGCTCGGCGGGGTGCGGCTCCGGAGCTGCACCGTCGCCGGATACTGGCCGGGCATCCGCTGCCAACTGCGCTACGAGCAAGGGGAAACCGCGGGGGGGGAAACCGCCGGGACGATCTACGGCAAGGTGTTCCCCGAGGGCGCGGGTCAGGCGATCGCCCTCGCGCAGGCAGCCGTGACGCGACACGCGACGGAGACGCCGTTCGCGATCCCGCGCCTGCGCGCCTACCTTCCCCGGCTGAACCTCCTCCTGACCGAGCCCGTCGAGGGCGAGCCGCTACTCGACCTGCTGCCCGCCGCGACTCCGGCGCTCATGGAGCGGGTCGCGAGCGCCCTTGCCGCCTTCCACGCCCTGCCGACGGCGGATGTCGAGCGGCGCTTCGGCCCCGGCGACGACCTGGCCGTCGTCCGGCCGTGGGTCGACCTCATCGGCGCGCTCTTTCCCGCCCTCGTCTCGCCCCTCGCGGCCGCGCTCGCCGCCGTCGAGCGGCATGTCCCGCCGGAGGCGACGGCGCCGCCCGCGCTGGTCCACCGCGACTTTTACGACAAGCAGGTCCTGGTCGGGGCCTCGCGCGTCGGGCTCCTCGACCTCGACACGGTATGCCAAGGCGACGGGGAGATCGACGTCGGGAACTTCTCCGCGCACCTGGTGCTGCGCGCCCTCCAGACGGGAGCGGGCGCGGAGACCGCCGGGCCGCTCGCGGAAGCGCTGGTGGCGGCCTACCGGGCAGCGCGGCCGGGCGCCGACCCGCGCCGGATCGCCTGGTATCGGAGCGCGGCGCTCCTCCGCCTCGCCTGCGTCTACGCCCTCCGCCCGTGGTGGCATGCGCTGGCGCCGGTCCTCCTCGACGAGAGCCGGCGAACCCTCGACTGATCACATCCCATGGCAACCATGAAGAAGAAGCGTAGCTGGTTCGGCGCCACGGTCGTGGCGTTCGTGTTGTCGGGCGCCCTCGTCGCGCTCGCGGTCAGGTCCGACGACGACGGGAAGGTCCACGTCGAACGGATCTCCATGCCCGCACAGCTCCAGCAGTGTTCCGCCGACGCGGACTGCGTGCTGGTCGACAAGATCGGCTGCTGCACGTGTCAGTCGGCGGGAGCCCAGGGCGCGATCAATTCCACCCAGACGGACGATCTGCGGCGGTTCCTCAAGCGGGCCTGCCGGAGCCGGGGTGTCTGCGTCAGCGTCGATACCTGCCAGCAGGACCTCGCCCCGGCGTGCGTCGAGGGTCGCTGCATCGTGAGGCCCGTCCATGGATAGGTCGCTGCGCATCCGCTTCGCCCTCATGGGCGCTCTCTTCGTCGCGCTCCTCGCCATCACCGTCACCCTCTCCAACTTCTACAAGGCGACGGCGCGCGTGAAGACCCTCGTCATCCCGCCCGACGTCATGGCCTGCGACACCGACGAGGACTGCGGCGTCAGCAACCAGATCGACTGCTGTCCCTGTGAAGCCAGCGGCGGCCAGGGCGCCGTCAACAAGCGGATGCGCCTGCAGCTGAAGAACTTCCTCGAAGGGGCGTGCCACAAGCGCGTCCCCTGCGTGGACGTCTCCAGCTGCCGGGACGACCTCACCGCCGTCTGCCGCGACAACGTCTGCACCGTCACACCACGAAGGATCTAGAGATGGCTGCTACTCGACTGCTCTTCTATTCCCACGACACGTTCGGTCTCGGACACTTCCGCCGGAGCCTCAACATCGCCAACCACCTGCGGCGTCACCTGCCCGAGGCGTCCGTCCTCATCATGACCGGCCTCGAGGCCGCCTACGTGTTCGAGACGCCGGCCGGCGTCGACTTCGTCAAGCTGCCCGCCGTGCAGAAGGTCGGACCGGACACCTACCGGTCCCGTCATCTCCACATCAGCTTCAACCGGGTCCGGCGGCTGCGGGAGAACCTCATCCGCGCGGTCGCCAAGAGCTTCAACCCCCACATCATGGTGGTCGACAACGTGCCCCGCGGGGTCGACGGCGAGCTGCTCCCGACGCTCGACTACCTGCGCACGCGCCGGCCGCAGACGCGGGTCGTCCTCACGCTGCGCGACGTCCTCGACATCCCCGAAGAGATCGTCCCGCAGTGGCGGGAATGGGACGTCTACTCGCTCCTCGAGCGCTGCTACGACGAGATCTGGGTCGCGGGCTGGAAGGACCTCTTCGATCCGACGCGTCTCTACGAGTTTCCCGCCACGGTCGCCGACAAGACGCAGTTCTGCGGGTACATCGTGCAGCGCGCATCGCGCCAGGCGGCCGCGGCCATCGAGCAGGAGCTCCGGCTCACCGGCGCGCCGCTCAGCGTGGTCAGCGCGGGGGGGGGTGGGGACGGATTCGCGCTCCTGCGGGCCTACGCCGATGCCGTGGACCGGCTGGGACGCAACGGCGTGAAGAGCGTCGTCTGCCTTGGCCCCGACATGCCACCCCAGCAACGGAACGACCTGAAGCGGCGGCTGCTCCCGTTGAGCGACCACGTGCTCCTCTTCGACTTTCGCCCCGATCTGGTGAGCTTCCTGCCACTCGCGTCGGTCACCGTCTCGATGGCCGGCTACAACACCGTGGCCGAGGTGCTCGCGCACGAGAAGCCGGCGGTGGTGGTCCCCCGCGTCTACCCCCGGCGCGAGCAGTGGCTGCGGGCGCACGCGCTGGAGGAGCGGGGA
>DATILR010000117.1:0-3449 GCA_035476275.1 Binatus sp. (SeqCode)
ACTCGGCCCGCTCGAGGTAGCGCGCGGACCAGAAGAGGTGGTTGGCGATCCGCCTCAGCATCGGGCTTCGAGCACCCAGGTGTCCTTGCTGCCGCCGCCCTGGGAGGAGTTGACGATCAGCGACCCCTCGCGGAGTGCCACGCGGGTGAGCCCGCCCGGCAGCACGCGCGGTCGCGCGCCGAAGAGCACGAAGGGACGCAGGTCGACGTGGCGCGGCTCGAGGGCCGGGCCGCGGCCCTGGTCGCCCGCGGTCAGGGTCGGATGGACCGAGAGGCTCACGACCGGCTGCGCGATGAACGACTTCGGGTCGCGCTCGATGCGCTCCCGGGTCTCGGCCAGCTCGCGGTAGCTCGCCTTCGGCCCGATCACCACGCCGTAGCCCCCCGACGCGCCCGTCGGCTTCACCACGTAGCGGTCGAGGTCGCGGAGGACCGCCCGGCGCACCTCGGGGTCGCGCAGGAGATGGGTCTCCACGATCGGCAGGATGGGTTCCTCGCCCAGGTAGTAGCGGATGATGGCGGGCGTGTAGGCGAAGACGGCCTTGTCGTCCGCGATCCCGGTCCCGACCATGTTGGCGAGCGCCACGTTGCCCGCGCGCACGGCCGCCATGAGACCGGCCACGCCGAGGAGGGAATCGGGTCGGAACACGACCGGATCGAGGAAGTCGTCGTCGATGCGGCGGTACAGGACGTCGATCCGCTCGAGGCCGTGCACGGAGCGCATGAACAGCCGGTGGTCGACGCACACCAGGTCCTGCCCCTCGACCAGCTCGATACCCATCTGCTGCGAGAGGAACACGTGCTCGAAGAATGCGGAATTGTGGGGTCCGGGGGTGAGGAGCGCGACCTTGGGACGGGCGGTCCCTGCCGGGGCGATCTCCCGCAGGCTGGCCAGGAGATCCGCGGGGTAGTTCTCGACGCTCCGCACGCCGCAGGCGCGCATCAGATCCGGCAGGAGGCGCGTCATCACCACCCGGTTCTCGATGACGTAGGAGACGCCCGACGGCGTGCGGACATTGTCCTCGAGCACGTAGAATCGGCCGTCCGCGCCCCGCACGAGGTCGATGCCGGCGACCGTGATGAAGACCCCCGCGGGCGGGCGGAGCCCGACGGCGGCCTGGCGGAACTGCGGCGAGCCCACGATGAGATCGCGCGGCACGATCCCGTCCTTCAGGATCTCGCCCCCGCCGTAGACGTCCGCCAGGAACGCGTTCAGCGCACGGATCCGCTGGACGAGCCCTGCCTCGATGTGGGCCCAGGTCTCCCCGTCGATCACCCGCGGGATCGGATCGAAGGGGAAGATGCGCTCGGCGCCGGCCTCGTCACCGTAGACGTTGAAGGTGACGCCCATGCGGAGGAACATCCGGTCGGCCCGCGCCCGGAGCTCTGCCAGGTGCGCGGGCGGCTGGGCGACGAGGTCGGCGGCGACGCGCCCACAGCCCGGCCGGGGGGCCGTCCCCGGACCGAACATCTCGTCGTAGAATCCGTTCGTGTCGTATGCTTCCGAAATGAGCATGGCCTGCTTCCCGGACGAGCGTCGGCACGCCCGGCGAGCGCCCGCCGGCCTGCACACGGTGCCGGCGTGCGGGCTCTCCCACACAGGGAGCAAGCGTTGTGCCGCGGACGACTACGCCTTCTTCTCGGCGCTCAGCACCCGCCCCATCGCCTCGACCAGCTCCCGTACGTGCGCGGCGGAAGTGGCAAGCGCCTGCTTCTCGCCCTCGTCGAGGGTGATCTCGATGACGCGCTCGACGCCACCGGCCCCGATCTGCACCGGCACGCCGACGTAGAGCCCGCGGAGCCCGTACTCGCCCTCGAGGTAGGCGGCACAGGGGAGGATCGCCTTCCGGTCGTTCAGGTAGGCATCGGCCATCTGCACGGCCGCGGATGCAGGCGAATAGAAGGCCGAGCCGGTCTTGAGGAGCCCGACGATCTCGCCGCCGGCCTGGCGCGTCCGGTGCTCGATCGCGTCGAGGCTGGCGGGCTTCAGGAGCGAGGCCACCGGGATGCCACCGACCGACGTGTGACTCCGCACCGGCACCATGTCGTCGCCATGTCCGCCAAGCACCATCGCCTGCACGCTCGTGACCGAGACGTGGAGCGCCTCGGCGAGGAACGTCCGGTAGCGCGAGGAGTCGAGGACACCCGCCATGCCGACCACGCGCTCCTTCGGCAGGCCGGTCCGCTCCTTCATGAGGGTGACCATGGCATCAAGCGGATTGGTGAGCACGATGACGAACGCGGCCGGCGCGAAGGCCTTGATGTTGTCGGCGACCGTGCCCAGGATCTTCGCATTGATGCCGAGGAGATCGTCCCGGCTCATGCCGGGCTTGCGCGGTACGCCGGCCGTCACGATGCAAACGTCGGCACCGCGGATGTCGGCGTAGTCGTTCGTGCCGCGCAGGTGGACGTCGTAGCCCTCGATCGGCCCCGCCTCGAGGAGGTCGAGCGCCTTCCCCTGGGGCATCCCCTCGATGACGTCGAAGAGGACGACGTCTCCCAGGCCCTTGAGCGCACAGAGGTGTGCGAGAGTGCCCCCGATCATCCCCGCGCCGACGAGCGCGATCTTCTTCCTGGCCATCGATTCTCCCTCTCCCCTACGGCTTCCTCGCGTTGACGTAGAGCGTCCCTGGACGCGAGTCACGTTGCGAGCGAACGGTCGGTGCCGAATATCGACGAAGCCCGTCTCCGTCAACCGCCGCCGCGGAGCGCCGTCAGGATTCCAGCCACCAGCGCTCGGGGCGGAGCTCCACCGCGTCGAAGGGCTCCGCCCGGACGACGTCCGTTCCCGCGTGGGTGCTCGCCACGATCCAGCGGCCATCCTCGAGCCGGTAGACCTCGAGGGTGCGCAGGATCGGATCGACGATCCAGAGATGGGGGACCTGCTCGCGCGCGTAGACGCGCATCTTCCGCCCCCGGTCGATCACTCCAGTGCTGGGCGAGATCACCTCGCAAACCCAGTCGGGTGCGAGGGTGAAGGCAACAACGTTCGGCAGGACCGGCAGGCGTGACCGTCGCCAACCCACGAGGTCGGGCACGAGGACGTCGTCACCGAAGTGCAACTCGGGCTCCACCAGAAACCACCAGCCGCCAGGGCTCGCGGGATCGCCCGGTGGACGGTCAAAGGCCCCGAGCAGGTCGCCACCCAGAACCGTCGTGACGCGTGCGTGGGGAGATGCCGGACGGGGCGACGTGAAGAGCTCGCCGTCGATGATCTCGGCGACCATGGTATCGGGGACCTTCGCGAGGTCCTCGTAGGTCGCCCGCCGCTTCCCGATCGCCACGGCGAGACGATAGCACCGCCGGCCGCGGTGGCGCTATCGGCAGGATGTGCCTTCGGCGGGAATACGTCCGCCCGACGGAACCGACTACATGTGATCGATGATCGCCCGCCCGAACTCGGAGCAGCGGACGAGCGTGGCGCCCTCCATCAGTCGATGGAAGTCGTAG
>DATILR010000118.1:0-16282 GCA_035476275.1 Binatus sp. (SeqCode)
GCGCAGCGAGATCGGCGTCGTCTTCCGAATCGGCATCCACGCGAATCTCGGCCAGGCGAACCTCTTCCTGTTCGTCACGCAGGGCGGCACCGTGGTGCACACCGCCATCGATCATCGGGCACCCGTGCCCCCGATCGAACCAGGCCGCCTCGCGCTCTCCGGCGTCTCGATCGAGTGGGAGCGCCCGCTCGAACGCTTCCGTCTGCGTTACGCCGCCGGCAGCACGGGGTTCGACGTCGTCTGGCAGGCGTCGAGTCCCGCCTACCGCTATCCGCACCCGCCCGGTGTGAGCTACGACCAGATCCCCGGACACATCGAGCAGGGAGGAACGGTGACCGGCACGGTCACGATCGGCGGCACGCGCCAGGCGATCGAGGGCCCGGGCCACCGCGATCACAGCTGGGGTGGTGAGCGCGACTGGGCCAAGTTCCACCGCTGGAACTACCTGAGCGGCGAGATCGGCCCGGACTTCTGGTTCAACGCGGTCCGCATCGACCTGGGCCCCGAAATCGACATTCGCATCGGCGGCCTGTGGGACGGCCGGGAACTCCTCGATCTACGCGACATCGCGATCGAGGTGCAGACGACGGACGACGGCACGCGTCAGACGGGCGTCACCACCCGTCTGATCGACGAGCGGGGCCGCGAGCACCGGATCGTCGGCGAAGAGGTGCTCGTCAACTGCCCGGTGCAGTTCGGCCGCACGTGGCTGAAGGACGGCATCACGCGCTACCGCTACGGCGACCGGGTCGGGTACGGGATCCTCGAGCACGGGTACGTGGAGTCGTAGATCCGAGCGCCGGTGCGCGGGAGGGCGGGCACCGGCTCTGCTCCGGTCCTCGCGCCACGCGCGCCCCGTATATGGAACGTCCCTCCCGCATCTGCAGGCGCGCGCGGGCGCTGCGGGTCGCGACGCCGGTGCCCGCCCTCCCGCTTGCGCGGTCGGCGGTCGGACTCGACGCACCCGTCTTCTTCCCCGCGCGGCCCGCGGTGCGGGAGCGGGGTGCCGGCGCGCCGACCCGCAGGCCCCGCCCGCGCCTGCGGTCAGCGGGGGATGCGTCGCATATACGAGGCGGGCGTGGGCCGAGGACCGGAGGCGCGCCGGTACCCCGCTCCCGCACCGCGCGTCTTTACAAACGAACGTTTGTTTGGTAAGCCCACGTCGATGCCGCGCGCGGTCGCGAGTGGGTTACGGGAGGCGCCGTCGACGCGGGAGCTCATTCTCGACGTCGCGGAGCGCGAGTTTGCCGAGCGTGGGTACGCCGGCGTGTCGATGCGGAAGATCGCGGCGGGGGCCGGCCTCAAGAACCAGGCGAGCCTCTACCACCACTTCCGCGACAAGCGGGCGCTCTACGAGGCCGTGCTCGAACGGGGGCTGACGCCGATCTTCACGCTGGTCGCCGAGAGCGGGGGGATGTGGCGGGACGGACGCCCCGAGGCGATGATGGAGGCGTTCCTCGATCGCACGGTCGAGCATCTCGCGCTCCATCCGCATCTTCCTCGCCTCATCCAGCGCGCCGGCCTGGACGACGGCCGCTACTTCCGCAGCGTGCTCGATCGCTACCTGCGCCCCATCTACCTCGAGGGCCTGCGCGTGCTCGCCTCGGCCGGACCGTGGGCGCCGGACCAGCTGCCGCACCTCGCCATCGGCCTCTATCATCTCATCTTCGGATACTTCGCCGACACCACGCTGCTCGAGATGGTGCTCGGGGAGGATCCGCGCAGCCCGGCGGCCGTCACGCGGCAACGTCGGTTCCTGAAGGCGGCGGTGGCCCAGCTGCTGGGCGTCACGCCCGTCCGCGCGCCCCGCGCGCGCCGGATCTAGGTGGAAGGGGACCCATGTCGATCGACAACGTCAACCTCGGAGATCCTGATGCCTTCATCGGCGGGGTGCCGCACGACGTCTTCACCCGGCTGCGTGCCGAGGCGCCCGTCTACTTCCATCCCGAAGCCGATGGACCGGGCTTCTGGGTCCTCAGCCGCTACCGCGACGTGACCGCGGCATCCCTCGACGCGAAGACTTTCTCGTCGTGGAAGGGCGGCACGATCATCCGCGATTGGCAGGGCGAGGACAGGGAGCAGAATCGCCTCATCATGCTCAACATGGACGCGCCCCGTCACACGAAGTACCGGCGGCTGGTCTCGCTCGGCTTCACGCCGCGCATGGTGACCCGGCTCACGCCCCACGTGCGCGCCATGGCGAACCGGATCATCGACAACGTCGCCGCCCGGGGCGAGTGCGACTTCGTGACCGAGATCGCAGCCGAGCTGCCGCTGCAGGCGATCGCGGAGATGATCGGCGTGCCACTCGAGGATCGGCACCTCGTCTTCGACTGGAGCAATCGCCTGATCGGTTTCGACGATCCGGACTACTCCGGCTCCGCCGAGGCCGGTAAGCTCGCGGCGATGGAGATGTACCTCTACGCCAACCAGCTCGCCGTGGCGCGGAAGGAGAACCCCCGCGATGATCTGGTGAGCGTCCTCATGGCCGGGGAGGTCGACGGGGAGAAGCTCTCCGAGGCGGAGTTCGACGCCTTCTTCCTCCTCCTCGCCGTGGCCGGCAACGAGACCACGCGGAATCTCATCTCGGGCGGCATGCTGGCCCTCATGCAGCATCCCGACGAGCGCCGCCGCCTGCTCGCCAACCCGGCGCTGCTTCCCACCGCCGTCGAGGAGATGCTCCGCTGGGTCACCCCGGTGATGTACTTCCGCCGGACGGCGACGCGCGACACCGAGCTTCGCGGCCAGAAGATCCGCGAGGGCGACAAGGTGACCCTCTGGTACATCTCCGCCAACCGCGACGAGGAGATCTTCCCGCATCCTCAGCGGTTCGACGTGGGACGTGACCCGAACGATCACCTCGCCTTCGGTCTCGGCCACCACTTCTGTCTCGGCGCCAACCTCGCCCGCCTCGAGATCCAGATCATGTTCGAGGAGCTGCTCCGCCGCCTGCCCGACATCGAGCCGGCCGGGCCCGTGGCGCGCCTCCGGTCCAACTTCATCAGCGGCATCAAGAGCATGCCCGTCCGCTTCACCCCGGAGCGGCGCGCGGGGAGAAGCGATGCACACCCCAATCTGTGACCAGCTCGGGATCGAGTTCCCGATCTTCGCCTTCAGCCACTGCCGTGACGTCGCTGCGGCGGTCAGCCGGGCGGGCGGCTTCGGCGTCTTCGGCGCCCTCGCCTGCCCGCCGGACCAGCTCGAGATCGAGCTCCGCTGGATCGACGAGCACGTGGGCGGGAAGCCGTACGGCGTCGACGTGGTCATGCCGGAGATGTACGCGGGCATGGATGCCGGGGTGCTCGACAAGGCCACCTTCGAGGGCATGATCCCGGAGGCGCACCGCCGCTACGTGAACCAGGTGCTGGAGAAGTTCAACGTCCCGAACCTCCCGGAGGGCGAGAAGGCGTTCGAGGGGCTGCTCGGCTGGATCCACGACAGCGCCCGCTCCCAGGTCGACGTCGCGCTCCGCCATCCCCTGGTGAAGCTCCTGGCGAACGCGCTCGGCACGCCGCCGGCCGACGTCATCGAGAAGGTGCACGGGCACGGCATCCAGGTGGCGGCGCTGGTCGGCGCGGTCCAGCACGCCCGCCATCACGTCGACGCCGGCGTGGACATCGTGGTCGCCCAGGGCACCGAGGCGGGAGGTCATACGGGCGACGTGGCCACCATGGTGCTCGTCCCCGAGGTGGTCGACGCCGTACGTCCGACGCCGGTCCTCGCGGCCGGCGGCATCGGCTGCGGGCGGCAGATCGCCGCCGCGCTCGCCCTCGGCGCCCAGGGGGCGTGGACCGGATCGATCTGGCTCACCACCACCGAGAGCGATCTCCATCCGGTCGCAGTGCAGAAGGTCCTGCGCGCCTCGTCGCGCGATACAGTTCGGTCACGCGCTCTGACGGGCAAGCCGGCGCGCCAGCTGCGCACCGCCTGGACCGACGCGTGGGATGGTCCGGAGTCACCCGGCGCCCTTCCCATGCCGCTCCAGTTCCTGCTCACGAGCGAGGCGGTCAGCCGCATCCACCGCTATGCGCACGTCGAGAGCTCCGGCGCGAAGGAGCTGGTGGGCACGCCGATCGGGCAGATCGTGGGGCGCATGAACGAGGTCCGGTCCGTGAAGGAGGTCATGTACGAGATGGTCGAGGAGTGCGTCGACACCCTCGGCCGCATGGGAGAGATGGTCTCCGGCGCCAGCTCGTAGACGCGATGGACTTCTCCTTCTCGCCCGCGGAGCTCCGCTTCGCGGCAGAGGCGCGCGGCTGGCTCGAGGCGAACCTCCCCGCGGCCTGGCGGCGAGACCACTGCTGGACGCGGGTCGAAGAGCCGCTGTGGCTCGAGGTGGCGCGCGCCTGGCAACGGCTGCTCCACGACGGCGGCTGGGCCGCCGTCGCCTGGCCACGCGAGCACGGCGGCCGCGCCGCGACACCCGTCGAGCGCTGGCTCTTCGACCAGGCGCTCGACGAGGTGGGTGCGCCCCGCCCGCCGGCGGCCTCGTACGTGGATCTGATAGGCCCCGCGCTCCTCCGTCACGGCAGCGAGACCCAGCGCCGCCGCTTCATCCCGCCACTCCTCTCGGGGGAGGAGCTCTGGTGCCAGGGATTCTCCGAGCCGGGCGCGGGCTCCGATCTGGGAGCGCTCCGCACGCGCGCCGAGCGGCAAGGCGACGCGCTGGTCGTCAACGGTCAGAAGGTGTGGACCAGCCATGCCGACATCGCCGACTGGTGCTTCCTGCTCTGCCGCACCGAAGCGGAGGCGCCGAAGCACAAGGGCCTCAGCCTTCTCCTCGTCGACATGCGGAGCCCGGGCGTCACCGTACGGCCGCTCCGCCAGATGACCGGCGATGCCGAATTCTGCGAGGTGTTCTTCGAGGACGTGCGGGTGCCGGCCGACCACCTGGTGGGCGCGCCGGGCTCGGGCTGGCAGATCGCCATGGGGATCCTCGCCCACGAGCGCGGACCGGTGTGGACCTTCACCTTCCAGCGGAAGATCCGGCGGAGCCTCGAGGACCTGCTCCACACGGCCCGGGCCCACCCTTGTGGGGCCCGCGCCCTGCGCGATCCCGTCTTCCGACAGCGGCTGACCCAGGTCTGGATCGAGGTCGAGCTGCTGCGGCTCGCGGGCTACCGGAGCCTCACCCGCCTCCTGCGCAATCGCGGCGAGCCCGGCACCGAGAGCTCGATCGAGAAGGTCCTCGGCAGCGAGACCGATCAGCATCTCCAGGATCTCGCCCTCGACCTCTTCGGGGCCTACGGCCCGATCACGGACGGCCCGCGCGCGATCGAGGGTGGCAGTCGGCTGCGGGGCTACCTCTACGCTCGTTCCGAGACCATCATGGGTGGCACGTCGGAGATCCAGCGGAACCTGATCGCCCAGCGGCTTCTCGGCCTGCCCCGCTGAGCACATCGTGCGCCGCTTCGTGCGGCAGCTGGGCGGCACGATCACCCTCGAGAGCGCACCGAAGGAAGGCTCCACGTCACGCCAACTGACGGTTGACTAACGGACGTTTGGGCGGGTATGGCGCCCTCGCATGTCCGAGTTTCCTCCCCTCCACCAGGAGGTGGTCCTCGAGTTCCCCTACAAGCACTCGACCGGGCCCGTGATCGGCCGCTTCCTCGCCGGCCTGAAGGAGCAGAAGAGGATCTGGGGCCAGCGGGTGCGGGGACAGGGCGTCGTCGTGCCGCCGCTCGGCTACTCCGAGGTCGACGGATCGGCGGGCGAGGAATGGGTCGAGGTCCAGCCGACCGGTACGGTGACCGCGGTTGCCGTCGTGCACGAGCCGATCGAGGGTCTGCACCCGTTCACCACCTCCTTCGCCTTCGTCCTCGTCCGTCTCGATGGTGCCGACACGGCGCTCGCGCACGTCGTGAAGGACGATCTGGCGCGCCTCCGGGTGGGCGCGCGCGTGGAGGCCGTCTGGGCCCCCGACGATGAGCGCCAGGGAACGATCCGCGACATCGCCTGCTTCCGGGTCGTGGCGAGCTGAGCATGGCCGAGCCTCCCGTCGAGCCGATCAAGTACGTCGACGCCCTGGTGCGGCTCCCATATCACTACGTCGCCGGCGACTGTCGCGCGCGCTACCTGCGCGCGCTGAAGGACAAGAAGATCCTGGGTGCGCGGTGCTCGCAGACGGGGAAGGTCTTCGTCCCCCCGCTCGTCAACTCGCCCGAGAGCCTGGCGCCGACGGACGAGCTGGTCGAGATCGCGGATCGCGGCGTGGTGACGACCTTCTGCATCGTCAACATTCCGGTGATCGGGCGCGCGCTCGAGCTGCCGTACGTCGTCGCCTCGATCGCGCTCGACGGTGCGGACATCTCGATCCACGCGCTCGTCCAGGAGTGCAAGCCGGACGAGGTCCGCATGGGCATGCGGGTCGAGGCGGTGTGGAAGCCCGACGGGGAGCGCGAGGGGAGCCACGAGGACATCCTCCACTTCCGGCCCACGGGCGAGCCCGACATGCCGCGCGACGCGTTCCTCAACCGCCTATGAGCCGGCTCCGGAACGTCGCCGTCGTGGCCTTCGCGCAGGCCCCCGTCGTGGCGCGCGACGAGCATCGCATGGCGACCGAGATGCTCTACCCCCAGGTCCGCCGCGCCCTGGCGGACTGCGGCGTCGAGCGCTCCGCAATCGACTACCAGGTGGCCGGCTCCGCCGACTACATCGACGGCCGGCCCTTCGGCTTCGTCGGCGCGCTCGAGGTGATGGGCTCGTGGCCGCCCACCCAGGATCTTCACCTCGAGATGGACGCGGCCTTCGCCGCCCACTACGCCTGGATCCGCATGCAGGCGGGCGACTGCGACACGGCGCTGGTCTGCGGGCACGGCAAGGTCTCGGAGGGCGAGCCGCGGCGCATCCTGAACCTCGAGCTCGACCCCTACTACCAGGCGCCGATCGGCCTCGACCCGCTCGCCACCGCGGCGCTCCAGGCGAGCGCCTTCATGGCCCGGACCGGCACCACGGATCGACGTCTGGCCGAGATCGCCGCCCGGAACCGCGCCGCGGGGGCACGCAACCCGGACGTGCAGGTCCGATCATCCGCCAGCGCCGACGAGCTGGCGCGAACCCCCTGGGCCGTCGAGCCGCTGCGCACCGGATACGTGCCGCCGCTCGGTGAGAGCGCCGTGGCCCTCGTCCTCGCCGCCGAGGGCAAGGCGGAGCGGATGTGCGATCGTCCGGCATGGATCCACGGCACCGACCAGCGCATCGAGCTGCAGACGCTCGGGGCGCGGGACCTCTCGCGCAGCCCGAGCGCGCGGCTCGCCGCGGAGCGGGCGCTCGCCATGGCCGGCGCGACGAGTGCCGCGGACGTCGACCTGGTCGAGCTCTCGGCCGCGACACCGGTCGAGGAGCTGATCCTCTGCGAGGCCCTCGGCATCGATGCCGACCGGTCATCGCCGGCGCTCAATCCCTCGGGGGGTCCGCTCGTTGGCCACCCCCTGATGATGACGGGCCTCATCCGCCTGGGGGAGGCCTTCCGTCAGCTCGCGGGACGGGCCGGGGACCACGCGGTCGCGGGAGCACGGCGAGCGATCGCGCATGCCACCAACGGCCACTGCCTCCAGCAGAATCTCTTCTGGGTGCTCGGCACCGAGCGGAGGTGGACGTGAAGCGCCCGGTCGCGGTGGTGGGGGTCGGACAGACGCGGCACGCGTCGCGGCGCGCCGAGCTCAGCATCGCCGACCTCGTGCGCGAGGCGGTCGACCGCGCGCTGCTCGACGCCGGGCTCGAGCACCGGGACATCGACGCGGTCGTGGTCGGCAAGGCGCCCGATCAGCTCGAGGGCGTCATGCAGCCGGAGCAGTTCCTGGCGGGGGCGTTGGGTGCACACCTGAAGCCCCTCATCCGCGTCCACACCGCCGGCTCGGTGGGCGCCTCGACGGCGATCGCCGCCATGACGCACGTCGCCTCCGGACTCTTCGAACGCGTCCTGACCGTCGCCTTCGAGAAGCAGTCCGAGGGCAACGCGATGTGGGCCCTGTCGCCGAAGATGCCGTTCACCGCGCCGCTCGTGGCCGGTGCCGGCGGCTTCTTCGCGCCCTACTGCCGCGCCTACATCGCCCGCACCGGCGCCCCTCTACACATCGGCCCCATGATCGCCGCCAACGCGCGCGCCAACGCCGCGCGTAACGAGTACGCCCACCTTCGGGAGCCGATGACGGTCGAGGACGTCACGAACTCGCCGGTCCTCTGGGACCCGATCCGCTACCTCGAGACCTGCCCCTCGTCCGACGGTGCCTGCGCGCTCGTCCTCGCCTCGGAGGCGCAAGCGCGGAGGGGGCCTCGTCGACCCGCGTGGGTCAAGTCCGCCGCCTCGTACGCCGAGGCGATGTGGGTCCCGGGTCGCGATCAGGTGAATCCGCTCGCCGGTCGGGTCTGCGCGAAGCACGTCTTCGAACGCGCCGGCATCCGGGATCCGTGGCGCGAGATCCAGACGGCGGAGATCTACGTGCCGTTCTCGTGGTTCGAGGCGATGTGGCTCGAGAACCTCGGCTTCTGCGACGTCGGGCAGGGCTGGCACATCGTCGACCGCGGCGAGCAGCGCTTCGGCGCGCATCTCCCGATCAATCCCTCGGGAGGCGTCCTCTGCACCAACCCGATCGGCGCCTCGGGCATGCTCCGCCTGGGCGAGGCCGCCCTCCAGGTGATGGGCCGCGCCGGCGACCACCAGGTGGACGGCGTCAAGAACGCTCTAGGTCACGCGTACGGCGGGGGCGCACAGTACTTCGCCATGTGGGTCGTCTCGACGGAGCACTAGCGAGCGTTCCGCAGCGTACACCCCTGCTGCGAATGCGACGCTTTCCGGGGTAATCATCGCCGGTGGCCGTCGCGGCCCGGGAATCGCGCTTGGCACCCGGGTTGCAATCTTAAGGTGCCGAGAATGCGACGGAACCAACGCGGGGGACCTCCCCGGTCGGCCCCAAAGCGTTCTCTCGCACGCATGATCGGCAGCGCGAGCCTCGCCCGAGCACGGCAGTGGACGTTGAGAAAGCCCGCCGGCGACACCGCCGCGCGCGGTGAGATCGCCGCCCCCGCTCAGCTCGGCCGCTACCGGATCAAGCACGACGCGCGCGGCGCCGTGCTCAGCTGCGTCGAGGCACCGACCGTCACCGTGCGCGTCCAGCCCGGCCTCTGCGTGACGGCGACCGCCGCCCGCAGCGCCGCCGCCGGCTCCATCTTCCTCGACGGGGCCGCCCGGGGCGCACCGTTCCTCGATCCGAAGCGCGAGGTCTACAACCTCGACCACCACGAGGGCTGCGTGCGTCCGTTCACGCTGGCCACCTGCGAGCAGGCGGCGGTCCTGATCCGCACCGGCCTCGACCTCCGCAAGCGCGACTGGACGGTGTACGCGAACGACGCCGACCTGGACACGGTGCTCGCCATCTGGGTCCTGCTCAACCACATCCGGCTGAACGACGGCAGCAGGGCGACGCGCGCCCGCGTCATGCCGCTCCTCCGCCTCCAGGGCATGATCGATGCGCTCGGACTCGAGCAGCAGGATCTGTGCGGGCTGCCTCCCGAGGTCCTGGCCGAGACCCAGGCGTGGATCGAGAAGCTGCGCCGACCCGAGCTCACGGCCAAGGGCCGCGGGCGCTGGCAGGACCTCGACCAGGTGGAGCACACCGCCGACCGCCTGCGCGCCATCGATCGCCTCATCTATCCTCCCAAGCAGTTCGACGACCTCGAGGAGATCGACGAGCTCGTCCGCGTGCCGATCGCCAACGGACGGGTGGCCATCATCTGCCGCTCGGAAGTCGGCATCTACGAGGTCGAGCGCCAGCTCCGCCGCCTCCACGGCCGGCGCCTGGCGGTGATCGTGCTGCAGCGGGGGACGTCGCTCTACACGCTGCGGCAGGTGGATGCGTATCTGCCCGCCACCCTGGGCAACGTCTACGAGCGTCTCAACCTCATCGACCCGGCCGCGGGAGGACACCGCTCGCCCAATCGATGGGGCGGCTCGCACGAGATCGGTGGCTCGCCGCGACGCACGGGGACCCGGCTCACGCCGCAGCAGATCGCCGGCGTCTGTCAGCGCGCGTACGACCGGCCGAAGCTCCTGGAGCGTGTCGCACGGATCGGGGTCGCAGCGCTGGGGTGCGCCGGCATCATGCTCGCGGCGCTGGCCCCGCTCCTCATACCCGGATCATCGCCCGCGCCCGGCTCCGGCCCCGCGGTGGAGTTCTCGATCCTGCTCGCCGCATTCGGCAGCGCGCTGTTCCTCACGCGGGGCTTCCGCTCGCCGGGCCTGCACGGTCTTCGGCGTCCCGCCCGGCTTGATTGGTTGAGCGTCGTCCCGGTGGCGCTCCTGGGTGCGCTCGCGGGCGGGGTGTGGATTCCCGCCGTCCATCTCCCGGGCGTGCCGAGCACCCTGCCCGCGGTGCCCGACCTCCTCGCGCTGCTCACGCTGCCGCTGGCGGCCGAGGTGATCTTCCGTGGACTCGTGCAGGGCAGCCTGGCGAGAAGCTTCGCGATCCAGCGCTGCGGCGGTCCCTGGTTCGTGTCCGCACCCACGATCCTTTCGGCGGTGCTCTATGCGGTATGGAGCGCCGTGCTCGGCTCCCCCGGGCTCGCGCTCACGCCGGCGCTGCTCCCCGATGCGACCCCGTCGCTGCCGATCCTCGGGGCCTTCGTCTACGGCGCCGCCGCGGCCGTGGCGCGCGAACGCTCGGAAAGCATCGCCGCCTCCCTCCTGCTCCACTGGACCTGCGCGGCGAGCGTTCTCGTCGTGCGCGCCTGGATCGCGCCCTAGCTCACTTCTGGAGCAGGCGCTCCGCGGCCTTCGCGAACTCTTTCCCGCCCGCGCTGTCGTCGGCGAGGTCGGGCAGGGCGAACGGCACCTCGACGCCCTTCCGGCAGGCCGGGCGCCCGCTCAGCTGCGTCATCCAGCGGCTCAGGTGGTCGAGGCCGTCGACCGAGATGCCCGACCACTTGTACGTCCGCACCCACGACCAGTTGGCGATGTCCGCGATCGAGTAGTCCCCGGCCAGCCATTCGTGGTGGGCGAGCCGCGTGTTCAGCACCTCGAACAGGCGGCGGCACTCGTTCTGGTAGCGGTCGATGGCCGGCTGGATCTTCTCCGGGAAATAGCGGTAGAAGACGTTCGCCTGACCCATCATCGGGCCGATGCCTCCCATCTGGAACATCAGCCACTGCATGACGAGCGACCGTCCCTTGCGGTCGGTCGGGAGCAGGCGGCCCGCCTTCTCGGCGAGGTAGATGAGGATCGCGCCCGACTCGAAGACCGAGAAGCCGCCCTCGTCGCGGTCGACGATCGTCGGGATGCGGCCGTTCGGGTTGATCTTCAGATACTCGGGCTGCTTCTGGTCGCCGCCCAGGAGGTTCACGACGTGCACCTCGTAAGGGAGTCCGAGCTCCTCGAGCACGATGGAAGCTTTCCAGCCGTTCGGCGTCGGTGCGGTGTAGAGATCGATCATCGGGCTTTCCCTTCCCGTGACTGCTTGACAGGTGAACGCCTGTTCCACTACGCAGCGCGCATGCTGCGCTCGACACGCGAGTCACGATGAGCTCCGAACCAGCCCTCCTCTACGAGAAATCGGGCGCGGTCGCCACCCTCACCATGAACCGGCCGGCGGTGCGGAACGCGCTCAACGCCGAGATGCTCTGCCGGCTCGCCGACGCGTGGCAGGACGTCCAGGACGATCCGGCGGTGCGGGTGGCCATCCTCACGGGAGCGGGGAGCGAAGCGTTCTGTGCCGGGGCGGACCTCGATCGCCTGGTTCGCATGATGCAGGGCCTGCGCCCCCCGGAGACCGAGTTCGACCAGCGGATCATCGCGGACTACTCGATCATCTACAAGGGACTGCTCCGGAGCTTCGAGGTGACGAAGCCGATCATCGCGGCCGTGCGCGGCTTCTGCGTCGCCGGCGGCACGGAGATCCTGCAGGCGACCGACATCCGCATCGCCGCCGAGGATGCCCGCTTCGCGATCGCCGAGGTGAAGTGGAGCCTGTTCCCCATGGGCGGGTCGACCGCCCGCTTGCCGCGCCAGATCTCCTTCTGCAACGCGATGGAGATCCTGCTCATGGGCGAGCAGTTCTCCGCCGCGGACGCGCTGCGCATCGGGCTCATCAATAGAGTGCTGCCCGCGGCGCAGGTCATGGACGAGGCGCGGCGCTGCGCCGAGATCATCTGCGGCAACGGCCCGCTCGCGGTGCAGGCCGTGAAGCGCTCCGTGCTGGCCGGCCTCGGGCGGCCGACGGCCGAGGCGCTCGAGAAGGAGATGGAGATCGGCATTCCGGTGTCGGGGTCGGAGGACGCCAAGGAAGGCACCAAGGCATTCAAGGAGAAGCGGAAGCCGGTCTTCAAGGGCCGCTAGGCCAGGAGCATCTCCATGCCATCGCTTCCCGCCCTCGATCCCGCCACCGTGCCCGAGTGGCTCGGCTCGGCGTATCCCGCATCGTTCCACGCCCGCCTCGGGACCCGCGGCAAGCGGCCGCTCGGCACCATGCTCGGCCTCACCCACTTCGGCGTCAACCTGACCCGGCTCGAGCCCGGCGCGTGCTCGGCGCTCCGCCACTGGCACTCGCACGAGGACGAGTTCATCTACGTGCTCGAGGGCGAGGTCACGCTCGTCACCGACGCGGGAGAGCAGGTGCTCGGTGAAGGGATGGCCGCAGGCTTCGTCGCGGGGGTGGCCGACGGGCATCATCTGACCAACCGCACCGACCGGCCGGCGCTCTACCTCGAGGTGGGCGATCGCTCGCCGGACGACGAGGTCCGCTACCCCGACGACGATCTCGTCCTCTCCCGACGAGACGGCGTCTTCCGGCGCACGAGCGGCGAGCCGTACTGACGATGCGCGTTCACCTGGCGGTCCTCCAGGAGCTGATCACCAGGATCATCCCGGAGCGCGAGGCGATCGTCTGGCGGGACGGCGTCCTCGACTACGCCGGGTTCCTCGACCGCTGCCGGCAGGTGGGCCACGCGTTCCGGACCCTCGGGCTCGGGTGTCGTACGGAGCGGAGCGCTCTCGAGCCGTGGGAGTCGGGGCAGGATCACGTCGCGGTCTGCATGTACAACTGCCCCGAGTGGCTGGAGGTGATGTTCGGCTCGTACCACGCGCGCGCCGTCATGGTGAACGTCAACTACCGGTACAAGGCAGAGGAGCTCCGCTACGTGCTCGCCAACTCCCGGGCCCGGGCGCTCGTCTACCAGGCCGCCTTCGCCCCCCTCGTCGCCGAGGCCTGCGCCGGCCTCCCGGAGCTCCCCCACCTGATCCAGCTCCGCGACGACTCGAACAACCCGCGCCAGCCCGGCGCGCTCGACTACGAGGAGCTTCGCGCCCGGCAGCCGACCGGACCGCTCGACCTGCCCTACTCGCCCGACGATCTCTACATCCTCTACACCGGCGGCACGACGGGCATCCCGAAGGGCGTCCTCTGGCGCCAGGAGGACGTCTTCTTCAACGGGCTCGGCGGCCATCTCCCGGGCTTCGAGCGCCTCGACAGCGAGGAGAAGCTGCGGAACCACATCGGCCTCGGCATGGGCGGACGCGCCATCGTGATGCTGCCGTTCATGCACGGCGCGGGGCAGTGGCTCTCCTTCAACACCTTCCATCGCGGCGGCACGCTGGTCTTCCCCGACGAGGGACGGCGTCTCGATGCGGACGGCGCGTGGCGCGCCATCGAGCGTCATCGCGTGGACCAGATGATGATCATCGGCGACGCCTTCGCCCGGCCGCTCATCGCGGCACTCCGCGCGGGCCGCTACGACGTGTCGTCGGTCCGCGTGGTGGGGAGCACGGCCGCCGTCCTCTCTCCCGCCGTCAAGCAGGAGCTCATGGCGCTCCTCCCCGAGGGGACGCTCGCGCTCGAGAGCATCGGTGGCTCGGAGATGGGTCTCCAGGCCATGAGCTACGACACCGACTCGGGGCAGCCCGGTGTCCCGGCCTACCAGCTGCGCGACAACACGGTCCTGCTGCGCGCCGACCGGAGCGGCGTCCTCTCGCCCGGCACCGACGAGCTCGGCTGGATCGCCACCCGAGGTCACCTCCCGCTCGGCTACCTCGGCGACCCGGAGCGCACGCGGCAGACCTTCCCGGTGATCGATGGCGTTCGCTACTGCGTAGGCGGCGACCGCGGCCGGTACACCACCGACGGCCGCGTCCTCTTCCTCGGCCGCGACGCGGTCTGCATCAACACGGGCGGCGAGAAGGTCTTCGCGGAGGAGGTCGAGCGAATCGTCAAGAGCCACCCTGCCGTGTACGACGCGCTGGTCGTGGGCGTGCGCAGCCAGCGCTGGGGCCAGCAGGTGACAGCCCTCGTGTCCGTCACGCCGGGCAGCACGCCTCCGACGGTCGCCGAGCTCCGTGCGCACTGTGCTGTCGAGCTCGCCGACTACAAGCTGCCGAAGGCCGTCGTGATCGTGCCCGAGATCGTCCGCAGCCCGAGCGGCAAGCCCGACTACGTCTGGGCGCTGGACTACGCGGGCCGCGCTGCGCCGGCGTGACCGCCGCCGAGCGCCGCGGCGCGCTCTTCGTGGCAGGCGCCGCGTTGCTCTGGTCGACCGGCGGACTCGGCATCAAGGCGATCGCCGAGCCCCCGCTGACCGTCGCCTGCTGCCGGTCGGGCGTCGCGGCGCTGACCCTGCTCGCGCTCTTCCGCCCCCGCCGACCACATCTCACCCCGGCATTCGCCCTCACGGTGGTGAGCTACGCCGCCTGCCTCACGACGTTCGTCGTCGCCACCAAATGGACGACGGCGGCAAACGCGATCTTCCTGCAGTACAGCGGGGTGGTGTGGATCCTCCTGCTCTCGCCGCTCGTCCTTGCAGAGCCGCTGCGCGCCCGTGATGCGATCGCGATCGGGCTCGCGCTCGCCGGCATGGCCCTCTTCCTGGCCGGCCACCTCGACCCGGGCGCACGCGCCGGCGACGCCGTCGCTCTCGTCTCCGGCGTTCTGTACGCCGCCCTGGTCATGTCGCTCCGGCATCAGCGGGGTGCCCCCGCCGAGGCGGCGACGATCTACGGAAACGTCCTGCTGACGCTCGCGCTCCTCCCCGTCGTGGCACGGGGGCCGCTGCCCTCGTGGGGCTCGGCGGCGGTGCTCCTCTTCCTCGGGAGCATCCAGATCGCCGGCGCCAACGTGCTCTTCCTCCGGGGCCTCAAGAGTGTCACCGCCACCCAGGCGTCGCTCGTCGGGATGATCGAGCCGATCGCGAACCCCGTCTGGGTCTTTCTCGTCCTCGGCGAGCGCCCGGGCCTGCCCGCCGCGCTCGGGGCGGTGATCGTACTGGGAGCGATCGCGTGGCACACCCTCGGCGCGCGCGCCGCCGATGTCCCCCTCACCCCGCCGCCCGACTGACTTCAGGAAGGGCGGGCGCGCCCGGGAACGAGACCCAGCAGATCGGCGAGGCAGCTGATGCGCGGACAATCGACGCTCCCGGGGTAGCACCCGAGCGGGTCCATCAGGACGGGCTCCACACCGGCCCGCCGCGCGCCCCGCACGTCGATGCCGACGATGTCGCCCACGTGGATCGCCCGCTCGGGACGGACTCCGAGGCGCTCGAGGGCGATCGTGAAGATCCGCGGGTCTGGCTTCTCCACGCCGACCACGTGCGAATCGACCACGGCGGTCAGGTATGGCCGGAGTCCGGAACGTTCGAGGTCCGCCTCGACCCGACCATCGGCGTTCGATACGACTCCCAGCACGAACCCGCGGGCGACCAGCGCGCGGAGCACCGACGCGGCATCCGGCTCGGCGACCGACCAGAGAGAGCGCTCCCGGTTGTGCTGGGCGAGCGTCGCAAGCATGGGCACAATCTCGCCGGGCAACACCCCCAGGCCGGCCAGGACGGTCTCGAAGTAGGACGCCCGCAGCACGGGATCGAGCGCCGTCCCGTCGTCGCGCGCCGCGGACGCGAGCACCCGGTCGAGGGCTCCCTTGGCCGCGTACTCGGCCACGCGGATGGCGTGGGGCGTGGTCGCGAATCCGTGCGTCGCCAGGATGCCGGCGATGCGCTCGCAGTCGAAATGGAGGAGCGTGTTGCCGACGTCGAGGAGGACGGCGTGGATCAGGCGGTGGCGGAGCACGCCCTCACGCGCCCCAGTTGCTCACATCCACGCCGAGCGCCTTGATGCCGGCGATCACGCGCTCGGGATGGAAAGTCACCGGGGGCCAGGCATAGGTCCACATGCGGCTCGTCCCCGTGCTCGCCACGAAGCGCCGCGCCTGCTCGAGCGTGAAGAGGACGCCGCGGCGGCAGATCTGCCGCTCGTAGGCGAGCGCGTGATCGGCGTCGAGGACGTAGTTCATGCTGTCGCACATGCAGA
>DATILR010000119.1:0-5641 GCA_035476275.1 Binatus sp. (SeqCode)
GGAGTATAGCCTCGAGAAGGACCGGCAGACGGTGGAGGTGAATCTGGTGGGCGCGATCGCCTGGCTGAACCAGGCGGCCAGGTACTTCGCGCGCACGCGGACGGGCACGATCGTCGGCGTGTCGTCCGTGGCGGGCGACCGCGGCCGGCGCGGATACCCGGTCTACGGCGCGTCCAAGGCGGCGCTCGGCGCGTACCTGGAGGCGCTGCGCCACCGTCTCGCGCGCAGGGGTGTGACCGTCGTCACGGTCAAGCCGGGACCGGTCGACACGAGGATGAGCGCGCACGTCCGCCGCCGGCCCTTCCTCATCTCGGCGGATCGCGCGGCGCGGGAGATTCTCGCCGCAGCCGGCCGCGGCACGCCCGTGGCCTACGTGCCCCGCCTCTGGCGTCCGATCATGTTCGCCGTGCGGAGCCTGCCGCACGCGCTCTTCGCCCGGCTCGACCTGTGACCATGGCATCGCCGTCAACCGTGCTGCCCACGGCGCCGCCCTCCATGCGTCGCGAGCGCGTCTCGGGCTGGGGAGGCGCCCGCAGCGCCGTCAGCTACGTGTACCGGCCGACGACCGTCGACGACGTCCGCACGGTCTTCGACCTGGCGCGGACGCATGGGCTCACCGTCGGCCTCCGCGGGGCCGGCCGGAGCTACGGCGACGCGGCCCTCAACACCGACAACATCTGTCTCGACCTCTCGCTGATGAACCGCATCCTCGGCTGGGATCCCGAGGAGGGCGTGATGCGCGTACAGCCCGGCGTGACGATCCGCCAGGTCTGGCGCCACGCGATCGCCGACGGATGGTGGCCCGCCGTCGTGCCCGGCACGATGTTCACGACCGCCGGCGGCTCGGCGGCGATGAACGTGCACGGCAAGAACAACTGGAAGGCGGGGCCGCTCGGCGAGCACATCCGCGATCTCGAGCTCCTCCTCCCGACCGGACGCATCGAGCAGTGCAGCCGCACCGAGCGTCCGGAGCTCTTCCACGCCGCCATCGGCGGCTTCGGCATGCTCGGCTGCTTCACCAGCCTGTCGCTCGAGCTGAAGCGGGTACACTCGGGGTTCCTCGCCGTCGAGCCGATCGTCGTCCCGAGCCTCGAGGCGATGCTCGCCGCGTTCGAGGAACGCCTCGGGCGCGCGGACTATCTCGTGGGCTGGGTGGATGGCTTCGCCACGGGCGCCCACCTCGGGCGAGGCCTCGTCCACGCCGCTCGCCATCTCGGCCCCGGCGAGGATCCGGGACCGGAACGCTCGCTCCAGGTGGACGCCCAGGAGCTGTCCACCACGCTCTTCGGCGTGCTCCCGGCATCGATCGCCTGGCGGCTCATGCGGCCGTTCACCAACCCCCTCGGCCTGCGACTGGTGAACACGGCCCACTATCACCTCGCCCGCCGGCACCCGGACGGCTATCGCGAGTCGCACGCCGCCTTCGCCTTCCTCTTCGACCGGGTGCCCGGCTGGCAACGCGCCCTCGGACCGGGTGGCCTCATCCAGCACCAGTCCTTCGTGCCCGCCGACCGCGCCCGCGCGGTCTTCACGGCCGAGCTCCGCCTGGCGCAGCAGCGCGACCTGCTGCCCTACCTGGGCGTCGTGAAGCGCCACCGGAGCGACGCCTTCCTCATGACCCACGCGGTCGACGGCTACTCGCTGGCGCTCGAGTTCAAGGTCACGCGCGGCAATCGTGGCCGGCTCCGGGCGCTCACCGCGGAGCTCGACGCCCTCGTGATCGACGCCGGGGGTCGCTTCTACCTCGCCAAGGACAGCACGCTCGCCCCGCAGACCTTCGCCACCTCGCTCGGCCGCGAACGACTCGAGCGCTTCCACGCCCTGAAGCGTGCCTGCGACCCGGAGGGGCTGCTGGCAACGGACCTCTACCGTCGCCTGTTCCCGCTCTCCTGACACGTCCGACGAACCGCCGCCTCACGCGAAGGCGTTCACGGCGGCGATGACGGCGCGGAGCACGGACGGCGGAAGCTCGGGATAGATCGGCAGCGACAGGACCTCGGCGGCCGCCCGCACGGCCTCGCGCGGCTGCGCAACGATCCGGGCGCGTCCCTGGAACGCCGCGAGCTGGTGCAGCGCCCGCGGGTAGTGGACGAGCGTCTCGATGCCGCGTGCCGCCAGGTGCGCGCGCAGGCGGTCGCGCACGGCCGTCCGGACGACGAACTGATGGTACACGTGGCGGCAGCCGGGAGCCTCGACGGGGAGCGTGATCCCGGCCACCCGGATGCCGCGGCGGTAGCGCGCGGCGTGGGCGCGCCGTCGCACGTTGCCCCGTTCCAGCCTGCGGAGCTTCACGCGGAGGATGGCGGCCTGGAGCTCGTCCAGGCGAGCGTTCAGCCCCGGCTCGCCGAAGGCGAAGGCCCCGCTCTGGCCGTAGGTCCGCAGCCGGCGGAGGCGGGCCGCGAGTGCACCGTCGCGCGTCGCCACGGCGCCGGCGTCTCCATACGCGCCGAGGTTCTTCGTCGGGTAGAAGCTGAAGCAGGCGAGGCGTCCGATGCTGCCGGCCGGTCGGCCGCGATAGCGGGCGCCGTGCGCCTGGGCCGCATCCTCGATGACGGGAACGCCAGCTGTCGCCGCGCGCCGCCCGATCGCCGCCATGTCGGCACACTGCCCGTAGAGATGGACCGGGATCACCGCACGCGTCCGCCGGGAGAGCGCCCGCTCGAGCGCGGCGGGCGCCATGGTGTAGGTCGTCGGGTCGATGTCCGCGAAGACGGGACGCGCGCCGACGGCAACGACGGCCATGGCGGTCGCCGGGGCGGTGAGTGCCGGCACGACCACCTCGTGCCCCGACCCCACGTCCAGAACGCGCAGCGCCAGCTCGAGCGCGGCGGTGGCCGAGCTCGTGCCGACCACGTGCGGCACGCCCAGATAGCGCGCGAACTCCCGCTCGAAGCGCTCGACCTCGCGGTCGAGGATGTAACGCCCGCTCTCCAAGACGCGACGGACGGAGGCGAGGAGTCCTGCCGCCTGCGCGCGGTAGCCGGCGCGCACGTCGTGGAACGCCCGCCGGCGCACCTTCACAGGTAGTGCCGCAGGTGGTCGCGGTAGTAGCGGATCGTGCGTTCCAGGCCCTCACGCAGCGGCGTGCGCGGCCGCCAGCCGAGCTCGGCCCCGATCTTCGCCGCCGAGCCGTAGTAGCTGCCGATGTCGATCCGCTGCCGGTCGGCCGGGAACGGGACGGTTCGGATGCTGCCTCGACCGGTGATCTCGACCAGCAAGCTGGCGATGTCGGCGAGGCTGATCGGCGTCTCGCCCGCGAGGTTGTACACCTGCCCGTTCGCCCGCTCCGCGGACGCGGCGAGCAGGAAGGCCTCGACCACGTCCTCGACGAACGTCAGGTCGCGCAGCTGCGTCCCGTCGCCGAAGATCTCGATCTCGCCGCCCTCCAGCGCCCGGCGCAGGAACCAGGCGATGAAGCCCTGCCGGCTGTGCTTCACGAGCTGCCCCGGACCGTAGGTGTTCGTGAGGCGCAACGAGACCGCCCGCACGCCGTACGTCTCGTTGTAGAGGATGTGGTACCACTCCCCGGCCAGCTTGTTGATGCCGTTCACGTCGACGGGACGGAGCGGGTGCTGCTCGTCGACCGGGAGGTAGCGCGGTCGGCCGTACTGCTGGCGAGAGCCCGCGAACACCACCTTCACCTGCGGGTTCCGGTGCCGGCACGACTCGAGGATCGCCAGCTGCGAGCGGCAGTTGATGTCGAGGTCGGTGAAGGGGTCCTGCATGCTGTCCAGGTGGCTCACCTGGCCGGCCAGGTTGAAGAGGTAGTCCTTGCCCGCGATCAGATGATCCATCGCCGCGCGGTCGCGCACGTCGGCGATGTTGACGGTGACCCGATCCCGGATGTCGTGCACGTTGAACAGGTTGCCGCCGTAGTCCGGGATCATCGCGTCCATCACCGTCACCTCGGCCCCCGCCCCCACCAGGCGGCGCGCGAGGTTGCTGCCAATGAAGCCGAGCCCACCCGTCACCAGGACCCGACTGCCCGCGAAGCGCTCCGCGACGTTCATGCCGCGCGCGTCACCTTCCGCTGCACGATGAGCTCCCACCAGAGCACGCCGAGCTCGCACACCACCTGGAACACGCGCCGGAAGTTGAAGAACTGCGAGCGGCCGTGCAGCCGGTGGTAGTGGTGCACGGGCACCTCGGCGATGCGGAAGCCGTTCTTCTCGATCTTGGTCATGAGCTCGACGCAGATGACGCCCGAGTCGCGCGTCAGCTCGATGCGGTCGAAGACCGAGCGCCGGAGGAGGCGAAAGTCGCAGTCGACGTCGGCCACGTGGAGCCGGAAGGCGAGCCGCACGATGTGATGGTAGATCCGCCCGATGATGATCCGGTGCAGCGGATCCGAGCGGGCGATCTTGTAGCCGTTCACCAAGTCGGCGTCGGCGCGATTCTTCCACAGTGCGCGGAGCTCGCGGACGTCGTACTGCGCGTCACCGTCGGTGTAGAAGACGTATTCCTTGGTGGCGGCGGCGAAGCCGCTGCGGAGCGCCCCGCCGTAGCCGCGGTTCCGCTCGTGCGCGACGACGCGCAGGTGGGGCACGTAGCGCGTGAGCTCGTCCAGGATCAGGGGGGTGTGATCCGAACTGGCGTCGTTCACCACGATGATCTCCCAGTCGTCGGTCAGCTCGCGCGCCACCGCGGCCGCCAGCACGACGAGACTCGCGATGGTGCCCCAGTCGTTGTAGGCGGGAAAGAAGATCGACACCCCCGGGCGCGTGGCTCACCTCGCATGTCGCCCAAAAATACCTCCGGATCGGGCAGAGCCTCCTAGCCGAAGGCCCTCGCGCCGGCAACCGAGCCGTGGGCGGCGAGGGGCCGGCGGAGGACGGCGAAGAGGGAGAGTCCCCAGGGCAGCGGCATGCGGAGGAGAAGCCACCCCTCCGCCTCGAGCACGCGCGCGAGGGCCGTGTCGATGCCGCGCGGGAGCGGCCGGACGTCGGAGCGGGCGCGTCCCCGACGGGTGGCGAGCCGCACCGCCGCCGCCAGCGGGAAGAGGAGACAGTTGAAGTACGAGAGCCGCACCACGTCGAGGCCGGCCGCCGTCGCGAGACGACGCAGGTCGCGGCGCGCATAACGCCGGGCCGTGTGGATGGCGCGATCGTGATCCGCGGTGAGCCAGGCATGTGCGGGAAGGTTCAGCAGGACGACGCCACCGGGACGGCAAACGCGGCAGAGCTCCGCCAGCGCACCGCCGTCGTCGGCCACCGCCCGGTGATAGAGGACGTCGGCGGACACCACCAGGTCGAAGGCGGCGTCCCGGAAGGGCAGCTGCCCGATGCTTCCGCGCACCAGCCGCTGCTCGCCGCGCGCCGCAGCGTACGACAGCGCGCGCGGGCTGAGGTCGAGGCCGGTCACCGCCCCCCGCCCGCCGAGGCGACGCATGAGGCCCCCCGTCCCGCAGCCGGCGTCGAGGATGCGGAGGGCGACGCCGACGGGCGTGTACCGCTCGAGCGAGCGCAGCAGGAGGGCGTGGAGGCCACGGTACCAGAAGTGCCGCAGCTCGAGACGGAAGACGCGATCGTACTCGTCGGGCTCCACGCACCGATGATACCGCGAGCCGCTACCTTCGCCAGCGGGCGAGATCGGCCGGCGTGACGATGCGCGTGAGGACGAGGGCCACCGGGTAGGCGAGGAG
>DATILR010000120.1:0-2172 GCA_035476275.1 Binatus sp. (SeqCode)
GAGGAGAAAGCGCGTCGGACCGAGCGGGCCGTCACCGTCCTCGGTGAAGGGAGTGCCGCTCCCGCTCGCGAGCGCCTTCAGATCGGCCCCCGCGCAGAACGTCCCGCCGGCGCCGGTCAGCACGGCGACGGCGTGCTCCGCATTCCGGTCGAAGGCACGAAAGGCCTCCGCCAGCGCGGCCGCGGTCGGCCCATCGATGGCGTTCCGCACCGCGGGCCGGTTGATGGTGACGATGAAGACCTCGCCGTCCGATTGGATGTCGATCGTGCTCATACGCTGCCCTCTAGCGAGGGATCTCGCAGACGACAAGGCCTTTGCTCAGGCAGAGTGCATGGAATTCGCTGTGAGTTTTTCATTGACAGAGCGCATCTCCGATGGTGTAGCTCTTCCATGTCCCGCCGCGCGCTTCGGCGCACCGCCCTCGCTCTCGGCTGGATCCTTGCGCTTTGCTACAGCGTTCGCGCGGCAACCGTCGCAGTGCTCGACAGCGAGCCCGGCGATCCGCTCGGCGGTGGAGTCGAGCATGTCTTCGCGTCGATCACCGACGCGCAGCTGGACCCCGACGGAGCACTCGTGGTCAGTCTCACGTCCGCGCCCGCCGACGGATGGAAGTTCACGTTCCGTCCGCCCGTCGGAGCGGCGCTCACCCCGGGCCTCTACGAGGGCTCCGGGGCTCTGGTGGTCACCACCACACCGCAGCGCTGTGACGTCACGACCGGACGTTTCGGGGTGCTGGCGCTCGATCTCGACGGCCGTGTGCCGCACTCGTTCGCGGTCGACTTCGACGCCCGCTGCGCCAATGCGGCGGCGGTGCTGCACGGGGCGCTCCGCTACCAGGTGGGCGATGCAGCCTGCGCATCGGCGCCCGACGGGACACCCTGCGACGACGGCAACGCCTGCACCAGCGGCGAGACGTGCCAGGGCGGACAGTGTGGGGGCGGGACTCTCGCCCAGTGCGATGACGGGGATCCCACGACGATCGACGAATGCACGCTCGGGAGCGGATGCCGGCACGGGACGGGCTGGCAGCTCACCGGGGTGACCAAGGCCGTGGTGAAGACCGCAGGGAGCGCGGTGCGCCAGACGGTGCCGCTCAGCGGGGCCATGCGCCTCTTCACCAACGGCACGTACGAGATTCCGCAGGGTGCCTGCCAGAGCAGCGACGAGCTCTTCCCCCTGGAGGTCGGTCGGACGGAACCCAGCAAGGGCGGTCGACTCCGGCTCACTCCGGCCAACCTCGACGCGCTCGGCGAATCGGTGCGGCGCTGCGTGTTCGCGAAGCGGGTGACGATCGACGTCTTCCAGCAGTGGGTGCGCGTTGGCACCAGCCGCCGGCGTCTCTGCGCCTGGGACAAGCGCGGGACCAAGGGTGATCCCCGCCTGTGCGGGTTCCAGCGTATCGGACTCCGTGCGCTCTTGCAGGGGCAGGAGGTCCGGGTGACCACCACCGGCCGTTATACGGGTGCGCTGGTCGCGCCGCGCGCCGATCGGTACTACGCGACCGACGCCCTCGGCGATTAGCGCCGTCGAGGGGCTCCCGCTGTTGCCTCGGGAGCCTCGATCGCGGCAGTAAGCCCGGGTGCGCTTCGGCCTGATCACGCCCGTCGTCACCTGCCACCCCGACCACCACGCAGCATGGGAGGCCCGGGCAGGGCCGGCCGAGATCGCGCGTATCGGCGTGGCTGCCGACCGCCTGGGCTATCACCACGTGACCTGCAGCGAGCACGTCGCGATCCCGGACCACGTGGCCGCCGTGCGCGGCACGCGCTACTACGATCCGCTCGCGACGTTCGGATTCCTGGCTGCGCAGACCACGCGGCTCCGGTTCGCGACCCACGTGCTCGTGCTCCCGTATCATCATCCGCTCGCGCTCGCGAAGCGGTACGGGACGCTCGATCGCCTCTCGGGTGGACGGCTCATCCTGGGCGTCGGGGTCGGCACGCTGGCGGAGGAGTTCGCGCTGCTCGGCGCGGAGTTTGCCGGCCGCGGCGCGCGCTACGAGGATGCGCTCTCCGCGCTGCGCGCGGCATTCGGCCGTCGCTCGCCCGCCTATGCCGGGACGCACTACCGGTTCGAGGGTGTCGTCGTCGATCCGTGTGGCGCGCAGGCGCGCGTTCCGATCTGGCTCGGCGGGCGGAGCCCGCGCTCGCTCCGTCGCGCGCTCCAGCTCGG
>DATILR010000121.1:0-2671 GCA_035476275.1 Binatus sp. (SeqCode)
GGGGATATTGATGCCTTTCTCGCCCAGGTAGACCAGGAGCCTCCGGGGGTTCGGCGCCATCGGGAAGACATAGAGCTTCATCGACACCTCCTTTTCGTTAGCCGCGCTTACACCATCGGCCCGCTCAGGCAAGGGGGTGCGGGGGCCGCGGCGCGGGGAAGGGGGTGTCGCCCACGAGCGGGTCCTTAGGCCCGGCGCTCCGGCGGGCGTGGGTCACCGGAACGGGCGGTCGCCGGGCCCCCGCTCGTCGGCGACACCCCCTTCCCCGCGCCACGTCGCCACGTAAACCGGCTCACCCGCCGGCGTGCGCGCTCAGGTAAGCGCGGAGCGCGCCTTCCTCTTCGGTCGTGAGCCAAGGAATGCCGCGGCGGGCGAACTGGTCGCGCATTTGCTCCACCTGGACGCCCCACATCTCCGCGGTCATGCTGCCGGGAGCATAGATGCGGTGGCAGCCGCCGCACCGCTCGCGGAGAACGGTCGCGCCCTGGCTGTCAGGATCGGGGAGCGCGGGCTCGCACCCCGCGGCGAGCGTGACGACGAAGGCGACGAGCGCGCCCCGTACGACCCGGCGGCGGGTCACAGGGTCTCGCGGCAGTACGCCACCTGTCCCGGCGCCTCGGCGACGCCCACCTCGAGCGCGACCAGGCTCCGGCCCGCGGCCTCGGCACGGAGCGCGTCGCGCAGCCGCCCGAGGAGGTAGGCCGCCAGCTCCTCGGCCGAGCTGTGCGCGATCGGCAGCAGGCGGACGTCGCAGGCGGGGAAGCGGAAGGCGTGGCCCGCCTCGGTCGTCACCTCGACCATCTGCGGGGATTCGGCCACGCGCAGGCAGTCGCTGCGAGCCGGGACGAGCGTCCGCTCGTCGAGCTCCTCGCAGAGCGCCTTCGCCAAGCGTTTCACGAGACCGAAGTCGAGCACGTAACCGTCCGGACCGAGCTCCGCCTCGACGCGCACCGAGACCTGGTAGTTGTGGCCGTGGAGCGGCTCCCGGAAGCCGGGGTAGGCGATGAAATGCGCCGCCGCGAACTTGAGATAGTCCTTCGTGACGACGACGCTGTAGCGCTGCGCGCTCGGCATCGGGCGAGTTAGGCGTCGGGAAGGCGCGCTGTCAACCCGTCACGGGGACGGGGGAACGACGCCCACTGCCCGCAGGGCGGCGAGGTTCTCGACGATCATCTCGCGGCCGGGATAGTCGGCGGGCGCCCGCCGCAAGGCCTCCGCGTAGTCGGCGGCGGCACCGCCGAGGTCGCCCGTCCTCTCCCGCACCCAGCCGCGGTTGTTCCAGGGGCGCGGGTCACGCGGATTCAGCTGGATGGACGCGGAGAGGTCGGCAAGCGCGGGAGCGAGCGCGCCGGCCTGCTGTCGAGCGGTGCCGCGGTCGTAGTAGGCGACCGCGTACCCGGGGTGGATGGCCAGGGCGGTGTCGTAGTCGGCGAGCCCGCCCTGCGCATCGCCCGCCATGCTGCGGAGATATCCCCGGTTCGTGTACGCGACGTAGTTGGTCGGATCGATGCGGAGGACGTACTCCCAGAGGGTGCGTGAGTCCTTCCAGATCCGCGTCTGCTCGAACGTCAGCGCACCGAAGACGACGAGCGTCACGGCGGTGGCGCCGAGCGCCGCGTACCATCCCGCAACCGGAAGACGCCCTTCCACGCACGCCGCCCTGAGCACCGCGAGACCACCTGCCACCACGACTGCCCACGGCAGGCAGGCGAGATAGGTGTAGCGGTCGGCGGCGATCTGCGGGCCCGTCTGCACGAACCCGAGCACCGGGGAGACGATCGCCACGTAGCACACCCATGCGGTGAGGAGCCCGGGCACCCGCCGACGGAGGCCGATGAGGATGCCCGTCACGCCGAGGACACCGGCGATGGCGAGCACGTAGCGCGGGCGAGTCGGGTCGAGCTGTAGCTCGAGCAGGTAGAGCGGAGAGAGCGCGCGCGGGACGATCGTCTTCCCGAGGTAGAAGCAGAGCCCGTAGGCGGCCTGCGCCGCGCGCGCGACCGTCCCGTGCTGGGCCAGGGTGCGCATCGCCTCGACCGGCGCCTGCGCGCGGAAGGCGAGGACGCCGAAGCCGAGGGCGATGAGCGCATACGGCACCTTCTCGAGCAGCACGCGGCCCCGGAGGTTCCGGCGGAGCGGATACCAGTCGAGCGCCAGCAGGACCACCGGCAGGGTGATGCCCCACGCCTTCGACAGGAGCGAGAGAACGAAGGCACCGAGCGAGACCACGAACCACCGCACCCGCACCCCGTCCTGCATGCGGACGTAGCCGAGCACGGCGAGGAGGTAGAAGAAGCCCGAGAGCACGTCGCGTCGCTCGGACGCCCACGCGACCGACTCGACCCGCAGGGGGTGAATCGCAAAGAAGAGTGCACCCACCGCGGCCGCCATACGATCGCCGTCGCCGGCTCGCGAGGTGCGCGCGAGGAGCGCCGCGATGACCTGGTAGCAGAGCACCGCGTTGGCCGCGTGGATGAGGAGGTTCGTCAGATGATACCCGACCGGGTTCATCCCCCAGACAACGTAGTCGAGACCGAGCGTGATCCAGCTGAGCGGCTGGTAGTGGCCGCCGTGCAGCGTCGTCAGCATCCAGCGGAGGTGGGCCGGCGAGAGGCCCCGGTAGTACGGGTTCTCGGTGAAGTTGAGGTCGTCGTCCCAGGCGACGAAGTCG
>DATILR010000122.1:0-43954 GCA_035476275.1 Binatus sp. (SeqCode)
CGTCTCGTCGCGGTCGGGGACGCGGAGGTGCGAGGTCGCTACCCCACGGATCTCGAGGACGACGGGATCCCAGGGCGCCGCCTCCGTGTGCTCCATCGCCGGCGCCAGCGCGAGCACGCTCTCACCGCGCACGAAGAGCGGGACGCGGGCGAGAGGCGCCGCGACGGACATGTGGCAGGGACCGCGGTGGACGCGGTCGTCCCACCAGTCCCACCACTCACCCGCCGGGAGATAGACGTCGCGCCGCTCGCTCTCGTCGAAGATCGGTGCGACCAGGAGGAGCGGCCCCAGGAGGTATTGGAGATCCGTTCGCCAGGCGAGTGGATCATTGGGGTGATCGAAGAGGAGAGGGCGCAGGACCGGAAGGCCGGTCTCGGCCGCCTCGCGCGCGCACGCTTCCAGGTAGGGCAGCAGCCGATAGCGCAGGCGGGAGAACGCACGCACGATCGCCACCGCCTCGTCGCCGAACTCCCAGGGCTCGCGGGGCGTGGTCCCGTGAAAGCGGGCAACGGTGGAGAGAAGCCCGAACTGCGCCCAGCGAACGTAGAGGCGGGGCGATGGCGGCGCGAAGGCGTCCGGTCCCCAGAAGCCCCCGATGTCGTGACCCCAGAACGCGCCGCCCGCGGAGGCGAAGCCGAGACCAGCGCGGAGCGCCCCCGCCATGCCGCCGAAGGTCGCCTGCGCGTCGCCCGACCAGTGGACCGGGTAGCGCTGCGAGCCGGCGGTCGCCGCGCGCGCGAAGACGATCCCCGTCCCGGTGGCGGCGCGTGTCGCATCGAAGACGGTGCGGTTGTAGAGCAGCGGGTAGCGGTTGTGGACGCTCGCCCCCGTTTCACCGCTCGCGAAGCGCGCCCCGGCGGGGACCGACTCGCCATAGTCGGTCTTGAAGACGGCGACGCCCAGGTCGAGGAGTGGCCGGTGCTTCGCGGCCCACCATGCCGCCGCTTCGGGATTCGTGAAGTCGACGACGGCGGCGTCGGGATTGACGGTGGGCGCCGCCGGCTCGCCCTCGGGGGTGGTGGCGAAGAAGCCGCGCGCCCGGCCCTCGCGGAAGGCGTCGCCGTCGCGCGGCACGTACGGATTCTCCCACAGGGACAGCCGCACGCCGCGCGCGCGCAGCCCGGCGACGAAGGCGCGCGGATCGGGGAAGGCCTCGTCGTCCCACACGAAGTCGCACGCGTCGAGCACCCGGGCTGCGCGACCGCGGAGCCAGAGCGGGTCCACGTGAATCACGTCGAGCGGGAGGCCGCGGGCGCGCATTCCCTCCACGACCGCCTCGACCTCGGCGCGGTTCCGGTACATGCAGCGTGACATCCAGACGCCGAAGGCCCAGCGGGGCGGCACGGCCGGCCGCCCCGTCAGGGCCGTGTATCGCTCGATCACGGTGCGCGGGTCGCCGAGGAAGACGAAGTAGTCCATCTCCGGTGCCGCCACCGCGAAGCCGAGCGTCACGCTCGAAAGTGCGCCGCAGTCGACGACCGTGCGCTCGGGCCGGTGGAGGAGACAGCCGTAGCCCCGGCTCGAGAGCCAGAGCGGCAGCGGCTTGTAGGTGAGGTCGGTCGTGTTGAGGCCGAAGGGGTCCGCCGCCCAGAGGAGGCGGCGCCGCCCGCGGAGGTCGAGGGCGTGGTACGTCTCGCCCAGGCCGACGAGCGCCTCGTCGGGGGTGAGCGCGAGTGCCTCGTGCACGCCCGTCGTCCCGTCCGGGTCCGTCCAGTAACCCGCGGGCGGAGAGACCCAGCCGAGCATCGTCCGGTCGAGCACCTCCTCGGCGAATCGTTCCTGCCCTCGATCGTCGACGATGCTCAGGCGGAACGGCTCCGCTGCAACACGCACTTCGAGTCCGGGTCCGCGGAGGACGATGCCAGCTCGCTCCGCGGTGACCTCGGTGGCGAGGTGCTCTGGCGCTGCGGAGAGGAGGACAGGGGAGGGCCCGTGCTCCGGCAGGGCCTCGTCCCTCCGGAACTGCACCCGGAGGACGCCGTGTGCCCACACCGTCAGGCGGACGCGGTGCGGTGCCGCCGCGTCATCCTCGACCGTCATCGCCACGCCGCCCGCTGCGGGCGTGTGACCCGTCATGCGCGCGAAGCTCACGAAGCGACGCCCGGGGGCCGCCAGCGGCGGGGGCTCGGCGGGGAAGGCGAGGATGGGGGCGTCGGGCATCGGGATCACCCGGCCGCCGCGCGGCGAGCGCGCGGCCTACTCGCTCTACCTACTCGCTTTTGGCGCGGGACAGGTAGGCGCCGCTCTCGGTGTCGACGCGGATCACGTCGCCCTCGTTGATGAAGTTCGGCACCTGGACCACCAGGCCAGTCTCGGTCGTCGCGGGCTTCAGCACGTTGGTCACGGTCGCGCTCTTGAGACCGGGGGCCGTTTCGGTCACCCGCAGGTCGACGGTCTTGGGCAGATTGACCCCCATCGGCGTCCCCTCGTGGAACTCCACCTGGATGCGGGAATTCGCCGTGAGGTAGTTGACTGCATCGCCCAGCACGTCGCGCTCGAGCGCGATCTGGTCGAAGGTCTCGGTGTTCATGAAGTGGTACTGGCCGTCGCCCTCGTAGAGGTACTCCATGTCGTGCTGCTCGAGGGTGACCCGCTCGACCTTGTCCTCGGAGCGGAAGCGGTATTCGGTCTGCGTACCGCTCCGCAGGTTGCGGAGCTTCGTCTGCACCATGCCGCGCCAGTTTCCGGGCGTCACGTGCACGACGTTCATCACGCGCCAGAGGTCGTTCTGGTGGGTGATGATCATGCTCGCGCGGAGCTGGGTGGCGGGAATCAGCATCGGGAGGACTCTCTAGCACGCGCCGCGCGATGCCGCTACATCAGGAGGATCCATGCGTTCCGCGCGTCTCGTTCGCGCGGCCGTCGCGCTGACGGTCGCGGTCGCGCTCGGCCGACTCGGGAATCTCCCGGCGGGATCGCCGCCCCTCCAGCTGCCGGAGGTGGCATCGCCGCCCCCCGCGCTCGCGACCGCGCTTCGTGAGGCGCTCGCGGCGAAGGGCTCGGCGTACGAGCCGCGCACCCGACACCGCAACCCCGACGGCACGCCCAAGTACACGAACCGTCTCATCCTGGAGGACAGCCCCTACCTCCTCCAGCACGCGCACAACCCCGTCGACTGGTACCCCTGGGGCGAGGAGGCGTTCGCGCGCGCGCGGCGCGAGCACCGGCCGATTCTCCTGAGCGTCGGCTACTCGACCTGCCACTGGTGCCACGTGATGGAAGAGGAGTCGTTCGACGACGAGGAGGTCGCCGCCGAGCTGAACCGCCACTACGTCGCCATCAAGGTCGATCGCGAGCGCCGGCCCGACGTCGATGCCATCTACATGGCAGCCGTGCAGATGATGGCGGGGAACGGCGGCTGGCCGATGACCGTCTGGCTCACGCCCGACCGGGAGCCCTTCTATGGGGGCACCTATTTCCCCGCGCGCGACGGCGACCGCGGGGTCCGCTTCGGTTTCCTCACCCTTCTCCGGCGGGTGTACGAGATCTACGCCGAGAATCCGGACCGGGCCGCCGCGGCGGCGGCCGACCTCGCGGGGCGCGTCCGCCAGCAGATGGCCTCCGCATCGGGCGACCGGGTGCCGGGTCCCGACGTTCTCCGTCGCGCCGTGGCCGAGCTCGCGCCGACCTTCGATGCGGCGCACGGCGGATTCGGCGGCGCGCCGCGCTTTCCGCGCCCGCTCGAGCTCCAGTTCCTGCTCCGCTACCACCGCCGCGCGGACGATCCCGCCTCGCTCCGTATGGTGGTGCGGACGCTCGAGGCAATGGCGGCGGGCGGCATCTACGATCACGTGGGCGGTGGCTTCCACCGCTATGCCACCGACGTTCGCTGGCGTGTGCCGCACTTCGAGAAGATGCTCTACGACAACGCGCTCCTGACCCTCGCGTACCTGGAGGCGTACCAGGTGACGGGTCGAGAGGAATTCGGCCGAGTCGTCCGCGAGACACTCGCCTACGTGGCGCGCGACCTGTCGGCGCCCGAGGGCGGGTTCTACTCCGCGTCGGACGCGGACAGCGAAGGAGTGGAGGGGAAGTTCTTCACCTGGACGGCGGACCAGGTGCGCGCCGCGCTCCCCGCCGAGCAGGCGACGCTGGCGCTCGCCTACTACGACGTGCACCGCGACGGGGCGAACATCCTCCACGTGCCGCGCCCGCTGGCCGCCGTCGCCGCGGAGCTGTCGATCGACCCCGCCTCGGCGCCACGCATGCTCCAGGACGCGCGGAGCGCCCTCGACATCGCCCGCCGGCGACGCGTGCCGCCGCACACCGACCAGAAGGTCCTCACCGCCTGGAACGGTCTCATGCTCTCGGCTTTCGCCCGCGCGGGGCAGGTGCTCGCCGACGGGGCGCTGGTCGACCGGGCCACGCGCGCCGCCGACTTCCTCCTGGTGCACCTCCGGCGGGGTGACCGGCTCGTGCGCAGCTCGCTCGACGGGCGGGCGAGCGGCGACGCCTACCTCGAGGACTACGCGTTCGTGATGGCCGGTCTCCTCGACCTCTACGAGGCGAGCTTCGACCCGCGCTGGCTGCGGGAGAGCCTCGCCCTCCAGGCGGTGCTCGACCGGCACTACTGGGATGATGCGGGCGGGGGCTACTTCCGAACCGCGGACGACGGCGAGCGTCTCCTCGCCCGCGAGAAGCCGTCGACGGACGGCGCGGAACCGTCGGGTAACTCGATCGCCCTCCTGAACCTCCTCCGGCTCGCGGAGTTCACCACCGACGATCGACTCAGGACGCGCGCGGAAGTGGGCCTCCGCGCCTTCGAGCCGACGATCGTCGCCGCCCCGAGCCGCGTGGCCGGCATGCTCGCCGCCGTCGACTTCGCGAGCGACACGCCGAAGGAGATCGTCATCGTGACACCCGACGGCGCGAGCGGGGCGCAGGCGTTGCTGGCCATCCTGCACAGAAGCTTCATCCCGAACCGCATCCTGGCGGTCGTTGACGAGCAGGCGACGCACGGGGACCTCACCCGGACGGTCCCCCTCGTCGAGGGAAAGCTGGCGTTGCGACGGCAGGCAACCGCCTACGTCTGCGAGCGGCGCGTGTGCGATCTCCCGACGACCGACCCGGCGGTGTTCGCGCACCAGCTGGCGCGAGTCGTTCCGTTGCCCGAGGATAGTGGGTCCACGAGGCCGGGGGATCCGCCGTGACGCGCCAGCGAGTTCCTGGCGGCGGCCCGAGATCTGCGAGCACGGCGGCCGCCTCACCCGACATCGCCTGTCGCGCAGCCCGGCCAGGGTCCGCGCCTCGCGCCGCGCCTGCGCCAGAACGCGCGCACGCAGCTGCGGTCGCGGGGGCGTGGCGTACGCCTCGGCAAATCCCTCGAGCGCGGCATCGTCGAACGCGCACTCGTCGAAGCCGATGTCGCGGCCGTCAGGCACGCGGTCCCTCGCCGCCGGGGAGGATCTACGACAACATTCCGGCTCGCGCACCGATCTCCCACGCGACCAGGATCCCAATGGCGATGCTGCCGAGGGCGGCGCCAACGCGGAGCACCGCTTCGGCGCGCGCGAAGCGGGCCGTCACCAGTGCCATGGGCGCCCCCACCACCGCGCTCATCGCCGTCATGCCGCCGACCGATCCGATGCCGAACACCATCACGTACGCGAGCGCCATGGCCGGCGAGGGAATCGAGGCCGCCACCACCAGCATCAGTGCCGCGCTGCCGGCGAGCCCGTGCACGAGGCCGACGAGGAAGGGCCGTCGCATGCTCGCCACCCGATGATGAACGTCGGCGGGGACGAATGCCGGCGCGTGCACGTGCGGATGGACGTGTAGCCGGGCACCGTGAGCGTGGACGTGATGGTGCAGTCGGCCGCCGCGGCGCAGCGTCCACAGGACATTCAGCCCGAGCCCGACCAGCATGGCCGCCACCCCGAGCTCGAGGCCCGCCGCGAGCCGGGGAGGGATCTCGGCATGCAGCCCCACCACCAACAGGCCCACCACCAGGAGCGCGGCGGTGTGACCGAGGCCCCAGAGCGCGCCCACGAGCGACGCACCCCAGGCGCTGCGCCGCGTGCTCACGATGGTCGATACGGCGGCCAGGTGGTCGGCCTCGAGTGCATGGCGCAGCCCGAGCAGGAAGCCGAAGCCGAGGAGAGCGGGCAGTGGGGTGGGTGGCATCACGAGACTCCGATCTGGCTGAGGGCCGTGGCCACGATGGCGAGGCCGACGGCCGAGATGACCGCCGCGCTCGCCACCGGGACGTAGCGGGCGAAGCGGCCGTCGAGCGGCAAGCGTGCGAAGATCCCGCGGGCGTAGACGAGTGCCAGGCCGATGCCGGTCAGCACCGCGGCCAGTCCCGCGGAGAAGGCAACGATCAGCGCGAGTCCGAACGCGATCCGTCCGAGCGCGATGGCGCCCAGCATCACGACGAGCGCGGAGGGGCACGGCAGCAAGCCGCCGGAGACGCCGAGGGCCAGCAGGCTCCGCCAGCCGATCGCACCCTCGGGCACCGCATGCGAGTGGCCGTGATCATGGTCGGGATGGGGATGCGGATGGTCGTGGTCGAGATGGTGATGCGTGTGCTCCCCCACGGCCGCGAGGCGTGCGATCATGAGCGAGGCGCCGATACCGAGAACGATCATCCCCGAGAGCGCGCTCAGCCAGGGGAAGAGCCGCTCCGGCACGATGTAGTGCGACGCGGTCAGCGTGACGAGGCCGAGGACGTAGACGCCGAGCGTGTGGGTGGCGGTCACCACCAGTCCGAGAAAGAGCGCGTGGCGCGCGGTCCCGCGCGCGCCGACGAGGTACGCACCCACGACCGTCTTCCCGTGGCCGGGAGTGAGCGCGTGGAACGCCCCCAGGGCGGCGGCGACGAGCAGCGAGGCGAGGACGAGCCGCGGCGAGCGCGGCGCGTCGGTCGCCACCAGCTCGGTCAGGCGATCGCTGAAGCGCATCGATCCGGCCCGTGCCCCGGCCGGCGCCACCGCCGCGCGATCGGCGGACGCGCTGGTCTGGATCGTGAAGCGCGCCTCCCGCACCTGTGGCGGGCTCTGGAGCTGATCGATCGGATACGCGCGCAGCGCCTGGCTCCGGTCTGTCCGCGGCACGGTCGCGTCGCCAAGGGCCAGGCCATCAGACGCGTTGGCGATCATCTCCTGCCAGCCCGGGCGATCGGCGAAGTTCTCGTCGCGCAGCTCGACCGTACCGCGCGCGGCGGGCAGGACGGCGATGTACGTGATGTCCAGGCGCAGTGTCGGTAACCCGCCCGCCCCGGGTGGCATCTCGAGCGTCTGCACGCCCGCCGTGAGCGGGCGCCGTGTGCCGTCCACCGTCAGGACCAGGCTCTCGGCGAGCGTGCGCGCCGCGCGTCCCAGGTAGGCCTCACGTTCCTCGTCGGCGAGCGTGCCGTCGCCGTTTGCGTCCACCAGTCGCATCTCCTGGAAGGTCGGAATCTCGGCCATGTCGACCACGTAGCGGATGGTGATGGCGTCGGCGGCCACATGCACCGCGGCGTAGCGGTTGACGGTGAAGTTGCCGAGCGGGTGCGCCGCCCCGAGCGCGGGGGTGACGAGCAGCGCGAGGGCGAGGAGGCGTCTCATCGCTGCTCCTCCCGGGCCAGGCGCTCGGAGACGACGCGAGCGAGTGTCGAACGCGCCAGCGGAGCCTGGCGAAGGTCGAAGTGCGGGTTGAGCGCCAGCGCGCGCGCCAGGTGCCGAGCGGCCCATGCGTCGTGGCCCGCGGCGGCCGCGATCATGCCGGCGTGGTAGTGGAGCAGCGCCTCCTCGGTGCCGAGGCGGAGGGCACGATGGACGGTGCGCATCGCGTCGGCGAGCCGGCCGTTCTTGTAGTACGCCCAGGCGAGCGCGTCGTCGGTGTAGATGTCTCCGCGTCGACCGGCCTCCTGGCGCGCGAGGCGGAGCGCGTCGGGGAGGCGACGGTCGTGGTCGGCGAGGAAGAGGGCCAGCTCGCGTCCGTAGGTGGTGCCGGTCGCCTCGGCCACGCGTCCCATGTACATCGCGAAGGCATACGTCGCCGTGGCACGCTGCGGATCCCCCGTCGCCGCGTAGAGATCTCCCAGCGCGCCGGCGAGCGCCGGCATGGGGGCGAGCGCGAGAGCCCGCTCGTAGAGATGCAGCGCCTCGGCGGTGTCCCCCTCGGCCGCGTGCACGCGCGCGAGGCCGGGGAGCGCCAGATGATAGTCGGGAAAGGTGCGCAACGCCTCCTCGTAGCGGGCGCGTGCCCGGGACAGCTCGCCCAGCGCCCAGTGCTCGTGGCCGAGGTAGGTGAGGATCCAGGCGCGCTCCTCGGGATCGCGTGGGTCGGCCGTCGCCAAAGCCAGCTCGAGCGCTTCGATCGCCCCGCGCCGGTCGTTCATGAGCGCGCGGAGTGCGGCCACGCGGGTATAGACGGGCAGTCCGGGACGGAGCGCCATCATGCGAGTGGTGGCGCGCACGGCGTCGTCATAGCGGCCGAGCTCGACGCAGGCGTCGGCCAGGTTGCCGTAGTTCCACCAGTCGTGCGGCTCGATCGCGCGGGCGGTCCTCGCGGCACGGAGCGCCGCCGCGAACTCGTGCTTGCCGAGCAGCACCCAGGCGCGGGCGCGAAGCGCGCCGTAGTGGCCGGGGGCGATGGCGACCGCGCGGTCGAGCGCGGCGGCGGCGCGGCCGTAGTAGCCGGGGTCGCCTGTCTCGCGCGCCTTGCGCATGAAGGCGGCGGCGAGATCGACCAGGGCACCCGCCGTGGGACCCCGCTGCACCACCGCCTGCGCGTCGGCCATCGCGCGATCGGCGGCGCTCGGGGCCGCATGGGCGAGAGCGGGCAGAAGCCCGGCGAGCGCCAGCATCGCTGCCAGCGCCCGGCCGGGCTTCCCCGTGGGAGTCGCCGGAATCATTCTCCCGGATCGACGTGACGGCGGTTGCGGCCGTCGTAGGGGATGGGGAGGAACGGGAAGTCGGGGGTGATGCCCTTCTCGGCGACGCCGACGCCATCACCGACGTGGTTCGTGATGTAGTTCGGACCACCCGCCAGGCGCACGATGAGGTCGGTCACGTCGTCGTTTGGACGGCGGCCGTTCGGGAAGCCAGCGGGATCGGGCGTCGAGTTGCCGGCGGCATCGTGCGCGAGCACGGTGAGACGCTTGATGCTCGCGGGCGGCGTCGGCGGGACGCTCAGGTCGAGGCGCAGCAGCTCGGAGAGATTCGCGTCGCTGTCGGAGTACTTGAGGAGCGCGCGCACGATGTCGTCGCGGTCGCCGGTGGGAACCGGGACGCCCGACACGGCCTCCAGCGCCTTCGCCACGGCGAGCTGCTTGTAGAAGGTGACGAACTGCGCCTCGTCCGCCGGATCGGTCGCGTTCCAGAAGTCCTTCTTGCCGATCGGGATGATGAGCTCGTTCACGAGCGGGTTGGCCATGCGCGAGACCTGCCGGAAGTCCTTCGCGCCCTTGAGGAGCGGCTTCTTCCCGCTCACCACCGGGTTCCCCGTGCGCACGGTCAGCATCTGGCGCGACGTGCTGGCGTAGAGACCGAGCACGCCCGTACCCGAGCCGTCGGCGGTGAGCCGGGACGCCGGACACTCGATCGCGATCGTGTTGATGTTGAAGCCGCTGAAGGTGTTGACGCCGAATGCGTTGGTGAAGTCGTCGGCATCCTCGGCCGTGGTGAGGATCGGGAGCGGCGGACGGGCGCCGGGAACGGGGGTCGCATTCTCGACCCGGAGGTTGACCGTGTCGAAGACGGCCCCGAGGTCGATGGCGAAGGTCTCGGCCCGCTGCCCGGCGAAGGTCCGGCATCCCGTGGTCGCATCGGTGCGGATGCCCTCCAGCGCGAGCTGCGCGTAGTCGGGCATCGTGCGGGGACCGATGTTCGACGGCACCGTCGGCTGGGGCGCGCCGTCGAAGAGCATGACGCGGTCCTTGCACTTGGGGCCCCGCTTCGAGTCCTTGCAGTTGCGGAGCTCGGTCACGGTGTAGCGCTGCACGCGCGAGAGGCCGTCGCTGCCCGTACCGTCGATGTGGGAGACCGGCGGGAGCGGCCCGCCGCCCAGCGTGGCGATGAACTGGTCGGGCGTGCGCTGCTCGGTCTGGAAGCGGATCTGATAGCGCACGTCCTCGGCGTCACCGTCCTGGTTGTTGTCGACGTGGAGCTCGTAGAGGACGTTGTCGTCGAAGCTGAAGTAGTTGGGACCGGAGCCGGGTTCCTGTCCCGGGACCGCGTTCAGGACCATGGTGACGCGGCGATCGCCCCCGGTGCGGGAGAGGTTCGCCTGGTCGTAGCTGGTGAAGAAATAGACGTCGGTGATGTCCGCCGCCGGGTCGAGGGTCATCAGGGGGGCTTCGCGATGGCTCGCCGCGCCGGCGGGGACCACGCCCAGGCCAACGGCCAGCCCCGCCGCGGCGAGGCCGCGGCGCAATGCTCGTGTGCTCATGAATCCTCCATCCCTCGAGTTAGTGGTTGCTCGGCTCGGTTTTTGGGGCGCCCTGTCACCCCTCCCTACGAAGCCACGGGGCGCTCCGGATCTACGAACCGCGTTCGGGGAAGAAGATCGTGGCCGCGGGACACAACCTTGCGGCGCTCCAGACCCGCAGGGCACCGCTCGTCAGCACGTTCCTCGTTGGGCTATAGGGGGAGGATGACTGCCGCCCACCCACCCGAGACCTCCTTCACGCGCATGGTGGATGCCACGCCCGAGGACTACGCCGTCATCTCCCGGCACTCGGTCGATTTCGTGCAGGGCCTGCCGGACAGGATCCTCCACCACCTGGCGCTCCTCGCGCACGACACGGGCGGCTACGCCGTCGACCGTCTCACGCACTCCCTGCAGACCGCGACGCGCGCGCATCGTGACGGGCGTGACGAGGAGTACGTGGTGTGCGCGCTCCTCCACGACATCGGTGACACGCTCGCCTCTCTCAACCACTCCGAGCTGGCCGCGGTGATCCTGGAGCCGTTCGTCTCCGAGGAGAACCACTGGATCGTGAAGCACCACGGCATTTTCCAGGGCTACTACTTCTTCCACCACATCGGTCTCGACCGGAATCTCCGCGATCGCTACCGCGACCACCCCCTGTTCCAGGCCTGCGCGCACTTCTGCGGGGCGTACGACCAGAACAGCTTCGACCCGGCCTACGATACGTTGCCGCTCGACTTCTTCGAGCCCATGGTCCGGCGGCTCTTCGCCGCTCCCAGACGGTCGATCTACCTGGCGAGCGACGGCTAGGCGCGGTGCGCGGGTCTCAGGAAGGCTTGGGCGCCATGACGACGAGGAGCACGAGCCGCCCCGGTCCCGGGTTGCGCACCGCGTGCTCGTCGCCCGCGGGCGCACAGGCGAGCTCGCCCGGGCCGACCTCGCGCTCGTCGCCGCCCACGCGGATCCGCCCCCGTCCCTCGAGCACGTAGTAGAGCTTGTCGCCGACCGCGTGGCGGTGACCCGCCTGCTCCTGGCCGGCTTCGAAGCAGTACGCGTCGCAGAACAGGTTCGGCGTGTCGACCAGGCCGACCTTCTTCATCTTCTCGGTCGAGAAGCTCACGCGGGACGGGACATGCTGGAATCGTTCCATCGAGCCTCCTATCGGCGCCGCAATCGGGCCAGCTCCTCGGCGAGATGCTCGACCGCCTGCGTCAGCCGGGAGTCGGCCTCGGCCTGATCGACGCCGGTCGCCGTGAGGCGGATCCGCAGATCGCAGGTGGGGCTGAAGGTCGTCGCGAGCGACTTGAGATGGACGCCGGGCACCGCCGCCGCGACCCGCTCGAGAGCGGCGGCCATGAGCGACTCGTCGCCCAGGCCCGAGGCGATCTCGCGCTCGGCAACGCACCTCGAGGCGCCGAGCCGCGCCCGGACGTGGGACGTCGCCGCCTCGAACACGGCGCGCATCTCCGCGGGCACCCCCGGAAGGGCGATCACGGTGTGATCGCCCGCATTCAGGAGGACGCCGGGCGCGCTCCCGATCGGGTTGTCGAGCGGCTGCGCGCCAGCCGGAAGCGCCGCCATCTTCCTTCGCGACGATGTGAGCGCGCCGTCCCCCACGGCGCCCGACGCGGCGAGCTCTCCGTAGCGGCGTGCGACGAAGGCGAGCGCGGCGGGGTGCTCCTCGAGGCGCCGTGCGAAGGCCTGGGCGAGACCGGCGAGCGTGCGATCGTCGGCCGTCGGCCCGAGCCCGCCGGTCGTGATGATCAGGCCGGCGGCGCGCCCGCATGCCGCCGTGAGCGCATCGGCGATCGCCGCGACCTCGTCGTCGACCACGGTGATGCGGCCCACCTGGCCGCCCAGCCGGAGGAGGCTTGCCGCCAGCCACGCCGAGTTGGTATCGACCGTGTGGCCGGTCAGGAGCTCGCGGCCGACGGCGACGATCTCGACGAGGGTGGCAGAGTCGGGCGACATGCGGCGGCGTGCAGCGGCCCTGGCCCGCGACCGCCGGTCGGGCGCCACGGCACTCGCCCGGCTCGCGGCGCGGCTGCTGCGCGCTCGAGCACGCGATCATGGCAAGAGCCTCGCGCGATGGCAACGGGAGCTGCGTCAGGCGGGACATGCCATCGCCGGCGCGCAGCCCGCGATGGGCTCGATCCTCACCGTCGTGGACATCGCCTTCCGTGCCGCCGAGTGCGCGGTCACCCCCCGGGCGGGTGCGCGCTCGGTGCAGCGGGCGCTCGATCGCTATCTCCGCGACCAGCCCCGGGCGCTGGTGCGCGCGATGGCCCGCCTGCCGGATCTCCTTCCGGGGCGGGCCACGTGTCTCACGCTCTCCTCCTCGGCGGGGGTCCTGGGTGCGCTGGTCGCGGCCTGGCGGCGCGGCCGGCTTGCCGCCGTCATCGTCGCCGAGAGCCGGCCCGGATGCGAGGGCGTGGTCACGGCGCGGCGGCTCGCGGCGCAGGGCATCCCGGTGCAGCTGGTGGTGGACGCGCTCGCGCCGGCGGCGGTGCGCGAGGTCGATGCCGTCGTCGTGGGCGCGGATGCCGTCACGGCGGCTGCGGTGTGGAACAAGTGCGGAACCCTCGCCCTGGCGCTCGCGGCGCGTGCCCTCCGACGTCCCTTCCTGGTCGTCACGGTGGAGGATCGTCTCCTCCCGGTGCCGCTCGCCCGACGGCTCCGGCTGGCCGACGCCGAGCCGACCGCCGTCCTGCGGCGACCCCCACACGGGGTAGCGGTCGTGAACCGGCTCTTCGAGGCGACGCCGCTCGACCTCACGAGCCGCGTCGTGACGGAGCGCGGGGTCCGGACATCTTCCGCCGTGCGCCGGCGGCTGGCCGGCGGGAAGGCGTCGGCGTGGTGGGCGGCCGGGCCGCGTCGAGGGCGCGGAGGAACGCCGGCGCGTCGCTGAAGTCGCGCAGCACGGGCTTGATGCCGAGCCGCTCGAGCGTGCGCGTGCCCGCGTAGTCGACGCCCACGAACGGGAGGGCGAGCGCACGGGTCGCCGCCACGTCCCACGCCGCGTCGCCGACGTAGACGACGCGCCCGTGGCGGGCGATCCCGCCGGCACGATCCATGGCGCGCGTCATGATCGACTCGCGGTCGGGGCACTCGTCGCACGCGGTGAGCGCGATCCCGTCGAGTCGGATGCCGGCGCGCGCGAGCTTCAGCCGCGCGGACGCGTCCCATCCCCCGGTCGCGATAGCCACCGTGTGGCCGTCGCCGCGCAGCCGATCCAGGATCGCCGCCGCTCCCGGGACCTGGAGCGCGTCGGAGGGTGGCGGGAGCGCCGCGTGGAGGAGGGCAACGAAGCGCTCGTGCAGCGGGCGGACGTCCTCGGCGACGACGGAGCGACCGAGCCGTCGCTCGAGGAGCTCCTCGGCGACGCCACGGTCGGTGATCCGGCGGCAGGCGCGGCACTCCTCGAGCCGCACCTCCATGTCGTAGACGTCCGCGAACGCCTGGAGGTAGAGGCGCCAGTCGATGCCGTCCGTCTTGAGGAGCGTCCCGTCGAGGTCGAAGAGCACGAGCATCGTCGCTCAGCTCCCGAGGCCGAGGCCCACCCACGCGGTCCAGGCGGCGAGCCCGATCGCCAGCCAGCCCGCGCCGCGCATGCGCCGGATCATGCTCGCCTGCTTCTCCGCTTCGACGGGGAGCTGCCCGAGCTCGGCCCGGACGAGGCGGTGCGCGAGACCGAAGGAGATGTAGGTGGCGACGTTGATGAGGACGAAGGTGAGGGCGAGCTTCCCCACCAGCGGCCAGAGGAAGTGCGCGTACTGGGGTCCGAAGCGGGCTTTCAGGTCGGTGAGGCGCGAGGCGCCCGAAATGACGAGCACCCCGAGCGCCCCGACCGAGAGCACGTTGTAGGTGCGCAGCCCGCGGGCGAGAAGGCGGCGCTGGGTCGCCGGATCGCTCAGCGTCTCGGCCGCGGGCAGGAAGACCAGGACGAGGTCGAGCGTGGTGCCGAAATAGGTGGCGAGCGCGAGGAGGTGGACGAGTCGCGTCACCTCATCCCAGCCCGTAGAGGCGCCGGGCGTTCGCGCCCGCGATCTTCGCCCGCACGTCGTCGGCCAGATCCCGCCGCTCGCGCAGTGGCCGGGTGCTCTCCGGCCAGTCGCTGTCCCAGTGCGGGTAGTCGCTCGCGTACATGATGAAGTCGGGGCCGAGGCTCGCGGCCACGGCGGGCAGCATCGTCTCCTCGGGCTCGCAGCTCACCCACACGTTCCCCGCCTCGATGTAGCGCCGGGGGGCCTGGCGCCAGCCGTTCCGGACCCAGTCCCCGCGCTTCTCCCAGTGCTCGTGCATGCGATCGACGAAGTACGGCACCCAGCCGACGCCGGCCTCGAGGAACGCGACCCGGAGGCGGGGGTGGCGATCGAACACGCCGCCCGAGACGAGCGCCGTCATCGCCGCCATCTGATCGAACGGGAAGCTCACGCAGTGGACCTGGATGTAGTTCGTGAAGCGGTCGATGCCGATCTTGGGCAGGTGGAGACCGGGCGCGCCGTGGACGCCGAGCGGCATCTCGAGCTCGACGGCGGCGGCGTAGAGCGGGTCGAGGTCGGGGTGGTCGAGGTTCCGCGTGCTGAGCGCGGGGGGCACCATCGCCCCCACCAGGCCGAGCCGCTTGGCGCGACGGAGCGTGGCGATGGCCTCGTCGACCCATTCTACCGGCAGGACGCCGATGCCGTGGAAGCGACCCTGTCCCTGACGGCACCAGTCGGCGATCCATTCGTTGTAGAGGTCGCAGAATCCGGTCGCGACGCGCAGGGACTGGATGCTCGGCGCGCGCAGGCCGAAGCTCGGGAAGAAGACCATGTGCTGGATACCGTCGCGATCGGCGTCGGCGAGCGTGCCTTCCGGGCTCCACGGGTTGATGCCGGCCACCGTGCTGAGGCCGTGCTCGGGCGGGCAGCCCGCTCCGGGTCCCTCGGGCTCGGGGTAGCGGCGACCCTCGGTCAGGAGCTCGCCCCGCTCGCTGAGCGCGAACGCATCGGGCCAGCGCCGCAGGCACTCGCCGATCAGGACCTGTCCCTCGACGACATGGGCATCGGAGTCGACGAACTCGACGGGCATCACGGATTCCCCCCCGCGGGTGGCCTACGCTACCCGGCGTTTCGCCGTCAAGGCGTGCACTCGCCGCAGCGCCTACAGGTTCCCGTAGGAGACGAGGCGGATCCGGAGGCGGTCGACGGCCGCGAGCACGTCGGGGTCCATGGCCAGCCGTGTCTCCGGGCCGCGGATCGATGCGAAGTCGAGCGCGCGAGAAGTGCGTGCGTGGGTTCTCGCACGACGCGATCGCGCGCGTGCTGGCCGGCGTCCTCCGGCGATTTTCGCCCGATGCTTTGACACCGCCCGGGGCAGCGGATACGAGGAGATAACCGCATGGCGAAGCCCATCAGCCCCCCCCGGCCGCGCGTGGCGACCTCGGGAGAGGAAGCGCTCCTCGGCGACGCGGTCGTCGTCACCCGCCTCGATCGCGCCATCGGCTGGGCGCGCAAGTACTCGATCTTCCCGTACCCCTTCGCCACCGCCTGCTGCGCGATGGAGTACATGTCGCTCTCGATGTCGCCCTACGACATCGACCGCTTCGGCGCGCTGCTGCCGCGCTTCACGCCCCGCCAGGCCGACCTCCTCATGGTGATCGGCACGGTGACGATGCGACAGGCGCCCATCCTCCGCCGGGTCTACGACCAGATGGCGGAGCCGAAATGGGTGATGGCCTTCGGCGCCTGCGCGTCCAGCGGGGGCTTTTACGACAACTACACGACGCTGCCCGGGATCGACCTCGTCGTTCCGGTCGACGTCTACGTCCCCGGCTGCCCGCCCCGTCCGGAAGCCGTGCTCGACGGCCTCATGGCGTTGCAACGCAAGATCCAGCGCGAGAAGCAGTTCCCGCCGCGCGAGGCCGCCGTTCAGTAGCGATCGGATGGCCGAGCGCCTCCTCCTGCGCTGCCGGGACATCCCCGACCTCCGCCGTCTCGACGTGTATCTGCAGAACGGGGGCTACGAGGCCACCCGGAAGGCGCTCACGCAGCACACGCCCGAGCAGCTGATCGAGATGGTGAAGGCATCGAACCTGCGCGGCCGCGGCGGCGCGGGGTTCCCCACCGGCATGAAGTGGAGCTTCCTGCCGAAGCAGACCGCGAAGCCGGTCTACCTGGCCGTCAACGCCGACGAGAGCGAGCCGGGCACCTTCAAGGACCGCGAGATCATCGAGGACGACCCGCACCAGCTCCTCGAGGGCATCATCATCACCGCCTTCGCGATCCGCTGCCACACGGCCTACATCTACATCCGCGGGGAGTTCGCCCACGGCGCCCAGGTGCTCGAGACGGCGATCGCCGAGGCGCGCCGCGCAGGGTTCCTCGGGCAGAACATTCTCGGCACCGGCTTCGCTCTCGACGTCTGGGTGCATCGCGGCGCGGGGGCCTACATCTGCGGCGAGGAGACCGGGCTCATCGAGTCGCTCGAGGGGAAGCGCGCCTATCCGCGCATCAAGCCGCCGTTTCCCGCCACGCACGGCCTCTTCGGCTGCCCGACGATCGTCAACAACGTCGAGACGCTTGCCTGCGTGCCGCACATCGTGGCGCGCGGCGCCGACTGGTTCCGGGCCATCGGGCCCGAGAAGAGCCCCGGCCCCAAGCTCTTCTGCGTCTCGGGGCACGTCGTGCGGCCCGGCACCTACGAACTCCCGATGGGCACGCCGCTGCGCGAGATCATCTATACCCACGCGGGCGGCATCCCGGGCGGCCGGAAGCTGAAGGCGGTCATCCCGGGAGGCGCCTCCATGCCGGTGTTCACCCCCGACGAGATCGACGTCCCGATGGACATGGATTCGGTGCAGAAGGCGGGGTCGTTCCTCGGCTCGGCGGGCATCATGGTGATGGACGACACCGTCTGCATGGTGTGGACGCTGCTCGTCCTCGAGCGCTTCTTCCATCACGAGTCGTGCGGGCAATGTACTCCCTGCCGGGAAGGCACGGGGTGGCTCGAGAAGGTCCTGCGCCGCCTCGAGTACGGCGACGGCAGCGGCACGCCGCGCGACGTCGACCTCCTCCTCAACATCGCCGGTAACATGATGGGCACGACGATCTGCGCGCTCTCCGACGCGGCCGCCATGCCGACGCGCGCCTTCGTGACCAAGTACCGAGCCGAGTTCGAACAGCATGCGACCCGCGGCCGCTGCCCCTTCCGGCCCGCTCCGGAGCCTGCCCGTGCCCACGGTTGAGATCGACGGCCGGCGGATCGAGGTCCCCGACGGGGAGACGGTCATCCAGGCGGCGGATCGCCTGGGTGTCGAGATCCCGCACTACTGCTGGCATCCCGGCCTGCCGATCGCGGGCAACTGCCGCATGTGCCTGGTCGACATCGAGAAGAGCCCGAAGCTCCAGATCGCCTGCAACACGCGGGTGACCGACGGGATGGTCGTGCACACGACCAGCGAGAAGACGCACGCGGCCCAGCGTGCGGTGCTCGAGTTCCTGCTCATCAACCACCCGATCGACTGCCCCGTCTGCGACCAGGCGGGCGAATGCAAGCTCCAGGAATACTACATGGACTACGACCGGCAGCGGAGCCGCATCCCGCTGCCGCAGAAGGTCCACAAGAAGAAGGCGAAGCCGATCGGGCCGCTCGTGATCCTCGATCAGGAGCGCTGCATCCTCTGCTCGCGCTGCGTGCGCTTCGTCGACGAGGTGACGCACACCAGCGAGCTCGCCTTCTACCAGCGGGGCGATCACGTCGAGCTCGACCTCGCGCCCGGGAAGGTGCTCGACAACAAGTATTCCGGCAACGTGGTCGACATCTGTCCCGTGGGGGCGCTCACCAGCCGCGACTTCCGGTTCCGCGCCCGCGTCTGGTACCTCGAGCGGACGCCGTCGGTCTGCGGCGCGTGCGCGAACGGCTGCAACATGGAGATCTACCACCGCGAGGGACGCATCTTCCGCTTCCAGCCACGGAAGAACCCGGACGTGAACCAGTACTGGATGTGCGACGCGGGCCGCATGAGCTACCGCGACCTGCAGGGCGAGGGGCGGTTGCAGTTCCCCTTCCTGCGGGGCGGAGCCGAGTTTGCCCGGGCCACCTGGGAGAGCGCCTTCGGGCAGGTGGCGGGCCGGCTCGCCGATCTCGCGCGTGCCAACGGCCCCGGCGGTATCGGGATCATCGCCTCGGCGCAGGCCTCGAACGAGGAGCTCTTCCTCCTGCGACGCCTCGCGAGCCGGCTCCAGGCGAGGCTCACGGGGATCGCGTGGTCGCCCCCGGACGCCGATCACGACGACTTCCTCATCAAGGCGGACAAGAACCCGAACACGCGGGGACTCGCGCTGCAGGGCATCGCCCAGGGCGCGGGGGAGCTGCTCACCGCGGCCTCGCGGGGCGAGCTCCGGGCCCTCGTCCTCCACCGCGCCGACGTGACGCGCTGGTGCGACGAGATCGCAGCGCGTGCCGCGCTCGAGCGGGTGCCGTTCCTCGTCATCCTCGACAGCCACCAGCGGGAGAGCGTCGAGTATGCCGACGTGATCCTCCCCGTCGCGACCTATGCGGAGAGCGACGGGACCTTCGCGAACCACGCGGGGCGGGTGCAGCGCTTCCAGGCGGCCGTTTCGCCTCCTGCCGAGGCGCGCCCCGGCTGGCAGGTGCTGGCGGGGTTGCTCGCGGCCGTGACGGGCGAGGGGGCCCCGGCGAGCGCCGAGGTGACCTTCGCCGCGCTCGCGCACGAGAGCGCGGCCTTCCGCGGTCTCAGCTTCGCGGCGCTCGGAGATCTCGGCATGGCGAGCCCCGTTCCGGGCTGAATCCGCTCACGGTCCCGAGCGGAGGCGGCCATGGCGGTTGCTGTGTCGAGTGCGGGATGGCCGCGGTGCTCTTCCGGGCTCGATCTGGTCGCCGGGCGCCGTTGACTTGCCGCTTTGGCGACGACCATAATCGTGTTTCAGCCACCGACATGAGGCCCACCGAGCAACAGCATCGCGCCGCGCTGGCCGGGCACGCGGGGCGGACCGAGCGTTTTCTCCAGGGCAAGCTCACGCCCGAGGAGTGGCGGCCGATGCGGCTGTCCTACGGGCTGTACTACCAGCTCGACCACACGAGCCACATGCAGCGGATCAAGATCCCGGGCGGTCTCGTCTCGGCCGAGCAGCTCGACGCCATGGCCGGCGTCGCCGACCGGTACGGACGCGGAATCGCCCATGTCACGACCCGCCAGGACATCCAGCTCCACTGGATCCCCGTCGACGGGATCACGGACATGTACGACCGCCTCCTCGGCGTGGGGATCACGACCCGCGGGGCGTGCGCGGACAGCGTCCGCAACGTGACCGCCTGTCCCTACGCGGGCACGGCGCCGTCGGAGCCCTTCGACGTCGCGCCCTACTGCCTGGCGATCCACGAGTACTTCCTCTTCAATCCCCTCAACCTGACCCTGCCGCGGAAGTTCAAGATCGCCGTCGAGGGCTGCGTGGACGACTGCGCGCAGGCCCCCGTGAACGACATCGGGCTCTACGCGAAGCTCGGGAAGGACGGCGTCCGCGGCTTCTCCGTGCACGCCGGTGGCGGGCTCGGCGCCCAGCCGTTCCTCGCCAAGCCGATCCGCGACTTCATTCCGGCTGATGCCACGCTCGTGTGGTGCGAGGCGATCGTCCGCATCCAGCACCGGTTCGGGGAGCGGAAGAACCGGAACAAGGCGCGGATGAAGTACCTCGTCAACCGGATGGGGCTCGACAAGTTCCGGGCGGCGATCGTCGCCGAGGTGGAGCGCGTCGACGCGGAGCGGGGAGACGTCCTCCGAGCCGACCTGCGCGAGATGGTCGAGTCCTACCGGGTTCCACCGCCCCCGGCCCCGCCCCGGCAGACGACCGCGCCGCGCGCCGATTTCGCCCACTGGCAACGGACGAACACGCGTGCGCAACGCCAGCCGGGATATCGCTCGGCGCTCGTCAAGCTCCCGCTCGGCGACGTCACCGCCGACCAGATGCGGGGGCTCGCCGCTGCCGTCCGCCAGCACGGTAACGGCACTCTCCGCACGACCAACGACCAGAACTTCGTGCTGCCATGGATCCCCGAGGCGGCGCTCCCGGCGCTCCACGCGGCCCTCGTGGATCTCGAGCTGGGCGGCGCCGACGTCGGATCGATCACGGACGTCGTCTCGTGCCCGGGCATGGATTACTGCTCGCTCGCCATCACCCGGTCGATGGGCGTGGCGGAGCGCATCCAGGATCACGTCCAGCGCGATCCCGTCACCGGCAATGGCTTCGCCGAACGCCTCGGACCGTTCGCCGTCAAGATCAGCGGCTGTCCGAACTCGTGTGGCCAGCACCACGTGGGCGACGTGGGTCTCACCGGCCACCTGGTGAAGGACGCCGACGGCGTCGAGCGCCCCTACTACTCGATCCTGGTGGGCGGCGGAGTGGGTGAGGGACGGGCGCGTATCGGCAAGCGGCTCGGGCGCTTTCCCGAGGAGCAGGCTCCCATCATCATCGCAGCGCTCGCCCGGCTGTACGAGCGCGAGCGGCAGCAGGGCGAGAGCTTTCCGGCGTTCGTCGACCGGCTCGGCAGCGGGCGGCTCGGCACGGTGGCGGCCGAGGCCGTGCGCGCCGGAGCGCCGGCGTGACCGACGAGCCCGATAGCCCGTCCGCAGCGCCCGACACCGGCGATCGCTTCTACCGGGGCGTCATCACCCGCGTCTACTACGGGAGCGAGAGCGGCACCCTCACCAGCGAGGCGAGCGGCCGCGAGTACCACTTCAAGTTCCCGTTCGTGGATATCCGCGGCCCGATCCCGCGCATCGACGGCCTGCGCGAAGGCATGTCGGTCGGGTTCGACGTCGGCTGGACGTCGAAGGGGCTGCGCGTGACGGTGATCCGAGTCTACTGAGCACGGCGTGTGAGGACAGGCGGGGGTCCGGCTTCGGCGACCCCGCAGCCCGAGTGGGTCGCACGGGAGAGCACCGTCGGTGAGCGGGCGAGGACCGGGAGCCGAAGCCGGACCCCCGCCTGTCCTCACAGCGGTAGCGCCGTACGGAAGAGGATCAGCCGACCGAGCAGCTCGCCCACCATGACGGCGAGGATGGCGATGTAGAAGAGGCCCGTTGCCGCCATCGTCTGGGGGATCTCGAGCGTGCGGTGGATCAGGTAGCCGAGACCCAGTGCGGCGAGCGGGCCGAGGACGAAGCGGAGGGTGAGGAGGAGCGCGTGGTCGCGCCAGAGGGTGGCGACCGCCGCGGTGCCGGGGCCGGGCGCGAGGGCCATGATGACGAGCGTCGCGGTGAGCACGGCCAGGTGCACGAGGACGACGATCACGAAGTAGCGGAAGAGCCGGCGCAGGGGCTCGATCGAGAGGCCGAGATCGATGAGATACCAGTGACCGAGCGAGAGCCCCGTGGCGACCGCGCCGAGCACGAGCGCGCTGGTGAGGAAGGAGAGCGGAAAGAGCACGGTAGCGGGGGAGAGGAAGGGCGCGAGGCGGCGGAGGCTCGCGCTCACGGCCAGGGCGGCGACCCCGAGTCCCAGCGCGAGGACGTAGGCGCGAGCGCGGCGGCGCCGGGCGTCGCCCCACAGCGAGGCGAGGTAGACGGTGGCGGTGAGGGTGAAGAGGGTCCACACACCCAGCTCGGCCAGCCGGGCGGCGCTCGCCTCGCCGGTGCGAAGGAGGAGCGTGACCTTGCCGGCGACGAAGAGCATCGCGCAGCCGACGAAGACGGCCGCGGTGGACTTGTAGAAGCCGCGCTCGAGCAGCGCGAAGGGTGGGACCGCGAGGCCGAGGAGCCCGCCGACGGCGAGCTGCCCGAAGACGAGCAGGAAACAATCGCTGAAATCCGACACCGCCCTCGTCCTAGACGACGGTGCCGGTCAGGACAAGCGCCGCCGGGCGCGGAACGCCCGGCGGCGCGGCGTGACTACTGCGCGATGATCTCGACGCGCCGATTCTGGGCGCGACCCGCGGCGGTCTTGTTGTCCGCAACCGGGTTCGCCTTCCCGAATCCGCGGGTCGTGATCCGACTCGCGCTGATCCCCTTCTCCACCATGAGGTTGCGGACCGTCTCCGCCCGTCGCTCCGACAGCTTCAGGTTGTAGGCGTCGGAGCCGATCGAGTCGGTGTAGCCCTCGACCACCACGTGGAGGCTCGGATTCCCCTGCAGCACCCCCACCGCGTGCTCCACCTTCGCCACACCTTCGGGCCGCAGGGTCGCCTTGTTGAAGTCGAACTGCGTTCCGGTGAGCGTCTCGATCTTCTGCGGCGGGGGAGGTGGGGCCTGCGCCACCGGCGGAGGTGGCGGAGGAGGCGCTTCCTTCATGGGGTCGCAGATCACATGCCCGAGGAGCCCGCCGACGAGCGCCCCCGCAGCGCCCCCCCCGACGATGCCCGCGGCGCGCTCACCGTTGCTCGCGTTGCCATTGTTGTTGACCGCAACACCACCGGTGACGCCGCCGACGGTGCCCCCGATCAGCGCGCCGGCCACGGCGCATGTTCCCCAGCGGCGTTGGTTGATCGTCGTGCATCCACTCAGGGCAAGGGCGACGGCGAGTCCAAGGCCAAGCGTCTTCCAGTAACGCATGCGCCCTCCTACGGTTGGCAGGGGTTGGCAGGAAATGTTGGCTGGCCCTAACGGAAAGCGAAAAGCTAGTCAATAAGCCGCGACCGGGTTCGCAAGCGGTCCTGGCCGAAGGCGGTGACGCAAGAAAGGTAAGGCGTGCGCGGCCTCGCCGGCGCGACGGAATTGCCTCGCACCGGGGTCCCTGCTAGCGGAACGGCATGCGGCGTGCCCCGCTCGGCGTGGCCCTGCTCGTGGCGGTGGCGTGTACGAGCGCTCCCTACACCCATCGCTCGCAGCTCATGCTGGTCTCCGCCGACCAGGAGGCCAAGCTCGGCGCGCAGGCCTACCAGGAAGTGCTCGCCAAGAGCCGCATCGTGAAGAACGGCGCGATCGTGCAGCCCATCGAGGCCGTCGGACAGCGGATCGAGCGCGTCGTCAACCGTCCCGACTATCACTGGCAATTCACGGTGATCGACGACCCGAAGCAGCAGAACGCCTTCGCGCTGCCGGGCGGGAAGGTGGCCGTCTACACCGGCATCCTGCCGGTCGCGCGCTCGACCTCCGGGCTCGCCGTCGTCCTCGGTCACGAGATCGGGCACGTCGTCGCTCGCCACGGTGCCGAGCGCATGAGCCAGGGTCTGGTCGCCCAGGCGGGCGGCTCGATGCTGGGGGCGTTGCTCGGGGGAGGGCCGAGCGCGAACGCGATCCTCGCCGCCTACGGTCTCGGGGCACAGCTCGGCGTCCTGCTGCCCTTCAGCCGAACGCAGGAGTCCGAGGCGGACCACATCGGTCTGCTGCTCATGGCGCGCGCCGGCTACGATCCCAACGCTGCGCTGGCGTTCTGGCAGCGCATGGAACGCACGGGCGGTTCGCAGCCGCCGGAGTTTCTCGCCACCCATCCGAGCCACGGAACGCGCGAGCAGCAGCTGCGGGAGTGGTTGCCGGAGGCGCTTCCGTACTTCGCGGCGGCGACGCCGGCGCCCGACGAGCCGCTCCCCGGCATCGCGACGGCGGCGACGCACTGACGCGATCGCTGATGCTGCGCGCAGTTAGGCGCACGCGTCGCGCGGAGAATTTTTTTGCTTGCAATTCGTGACGCGCAATAGTAGAGGAAGCGCCTCTCGCAACAGCATATTGCTTTCTTGCACATGTGGATGGATGGAGGTCGAACGCGGTCGTTTCCGGCGGGGGAGGCGGCGGTGGGGCGGTGGTGGTGTGTCTGGCGCGATCGCACGGCGGTCAGGCGTGGTGGGGTGAGGATTTGAAGGAGTTCTCCCCAGCTGTGGAGGTTGCTTCGGGGCAGCCTCCGTGGCGCACCGCGCCCGGGCGAAGAAGGGGCGGTGGATGCGCGACACCATCTGGCGCGCAGCGCAAGAGCGCCTGCGCGGCGAACTACCCGAAAAGGATTATGAAACCTGGATCGAGCCACTTCGTGCGGCCGGCTGGTCGGACCGCACGCTCACGCTCGAGACCCCGAGCGGCTTCTTCCGCGATTGGCTGAGAGGCCGCTTCCTCGGGGTCCTGGAGGATGCCGCTACCGAGGCGAGCGGTTCCCCCGCCTCGGTCGTGCTCGTCGTCAACCGCGCGCTCGACGTGCCGGTGCGGGCCCCGGCGCGAAGTGCGGCGCGGACGCCCGAGCCGGCTGAGCCGCCGCCCTCCCGCTACACCTTCGAGAGCTTCGTGGTGGGGGCGAGCAACCGCGTCGCCTACGAGGCCATGGCGGCGATCGTCACCGACTCGAGCGCGCGCTTCAGCCCGCTCTTCGTGTACGGGGGCGTCGGGCTCGGGAAAACCCATCTCCTCTCCGCCGTCGCCCATGCCCTGTCGGCCGACCGGCAGCGGAGCGCGGTGGCGTGGCTCACCGCGGAGAACTTCGTGAACGCCATGATCAAGGCGCTGCGGGCGGACCGCATGGAGCGCTTCCGGGAACGCTTCCGGAAGATCGAGACGCTGGTCGTCGACGACATCCAGTTCCTCGCCGACAAGCGCCGCTCGCAGGAGGAGTTCATCCACACCTTCAATGCGCTCCATGATGGCCGGAAGCAGATCGTCATCGCCTCGGACCGCGCGCCCCACGACATGCCGGGCATCGGGGAGACGCTGCGCAACCGCTTCGCGTCGGGTCTGCTCGCCGACATCCAGCCGCCCGACGCCGAGCTCCGCGTGACGCTGGTCGAGCGCAAGGCGCGCACCCGGAACCTCCGGCTCGATACGACCGTGATCTCGTACCTCGCCGACGGCTGGTGCTCGAACGTGCGCGAGCTAGAAGGTGCGCTGACCCGGCTCGAAGCCTTCGCGAAGTTCTCCGGCGAGTCGGTGGGGCTGCCGCTCGTGCGCCAGGCCCTCGGCGCGAACGTTCCCCGCGGCGGGGGGGCCAGCCTCGAGCGTGTCATCGCCGAGGTGTGCCAGTACTTCGCGCTCACGCGGAGCGAGCTCGTCTCGCCCCGGCGCACGGCGCGCATCGCCGTGCCGCGGCAGCTCGCCATGTACCTGTGCCGCCACCACACCGACGCGCCCTTGAACCGCATCGGCAAGGAGCTCGGCGGGCGCGACCACTCCACGGTGGTGCACGCGCTGGGGGCGATCGAGCAGCGCTTGGCACGGGATGCCGCGCTCCGCCAGGCCGTGTGCGACGTGCAGGCCCGCCTCGGTTCCTGACCCGGGTCGCGATCCCGAATCGCTACCCCCCCAAAGCAGCTGCCCCCGGATCGCGGCACCGCGGCTTCGTGGTAGAACGCCCGCCATGGAAGGCGCGCCGGACATCTACGCGCATCGCGGAAAGTTCTTCGAGGTCCTCGCCCAGACCGAGCGGACGCTGACCGCGGTCATGACGGTCGCTCCGGGTGAGACGGCCGGTCCGGAGGAGGAGCACGGGGGAGACCAGATCCTCTTCATCATCGAGGGCCGCGCCCGCGTGCGACTGGGCGACGACACGCTGGAGCTCGACGGCGGAGCGCTGGTGACGATCCCCGCCGGCACCCGCCATCACGTCACCAGTGTGGGCCGGGAGCCGCTCTTCCTGGTGACGATCTACGCCCCGCCCGCCTACTGATCCTCGGCGAGACTCCGGACGGTCTCCACCGGAACGCCGGCGGCGGCGAGCGTGGCGGTGAGCTCGTCGCGATAGCGCAGGTAGTCGGACGGGGCGACGTCGACCTCGTCGGGAGGGAGCTCGGCGACGAGCAGCACGTCGAACGGTGCCCGCAGCCGGGGCGCATAGGCCAGGTAGTCGCCGGTGTGCGTGAGCCGGTACACCGGCGCGGGCAGCGCCGCGACGAGCAGGCGGAGGACGAGGGGACCGTCCGCCGACGGTTGGCCCTGGAGCGGCACGGCGGCGAGCTCGGGGTCGACGCCCGGCGAGAGGTCGTCGCCCTCGGCGAGCAGTCCCTCCTCGCGTGCCCGGACCACGTCGGCGGCGAGCTCGGCCGCGGGCCGCACCCGCCCGCGACGACGCCACGAGACCCCGTGGAAGAGGACCCGGGGCGGGGTCGCCGGCTCGAGGCCGTCGAAGATGACGGGCAGCAGGCGCGCGAGCGCGCGCTGATCGCCTGCCGTGTGTGCGGCCACCGCCGCGCGGTAGTCCGCGCCGTGACGGATGGCGGCGAGGAGCGCGCGGAGGCGTCCGGCGAGCGCCCCGACCTCGGCGAGGAGGCCATCGGCGGCCGTCCCGTCGAGGGCGTCATGGCGGTGCAGTCGCCGGGCGCGATCGCCGAGCGCCATCGCCGCACGACGCAGCGTCGCGCCCTCGGACTCGTTGCCGCGTCGGTACTTCTCCGCCCGGACCAGCAACGTCCCGAGGTCGGCGATGGCCGCCTCCAGCTCGCCCACTCGGACTTCGTCCACCCGGGCTTTTTACAACGGCCCGAGGGGTTTGCTAAGGAACGCGTCGATGCCGACCAGGCAGCCGCGGGCCCGGCGGACGACCATCCGCGAGATCCTCGACACGGCGATCGAGCTCGAGAAGCGAACGATGGCGCTGTACGTCGGATTCGCGAAGGCGTTCCCGCGTCCCGAGGAGGTGCGGAACTTCTGGTTCACCATGGCGCGGCACGAAGCGGGTCACTGTGGCGCCCTGGCGCTCGTCGAGAGCGTGGTCGAGTCCGACCCGCGGGTCGCGGGCCAGACACGGGTGTGGTTCGACCCGACCACCGTGGCGCGCCTCCGCTCGCTGCTCACGGCCTACCTGCGTGAGGCACGTGGCGGCGTCACCCTCGAGCGCGCCTTCGAGATGGCGATCGACCTGGAGGCCTCCGAGCTCGAGGACGTGGTGGTCGACATGATGAAGGTGTTGAAGAGCCCGGAGTGGCGCGAGCGGGCCCTCCAGCTCCTCCTCCACGATCTCGGCGACCTCTCCTACATGGTCGAGCGGCACACGCGGAACGAGTCGCTCCTGGCCCGCGCCGACGCGCTCGTCGAGCGGCGGGTCGGCGGTCTCGCCCAGCGGCGCATTGCGCCGCGTGCGGGACGGGCCTGAGGCGTGTCCGCTCGCCGCGACGTCGAGCCGCCGATCATCACGGTGCCGCGCTATCTTGCCGCCGTGCGGAGCCTGCACGGGCTCGGGGTCACGGAGATGGCGCGCGCGCTCCACGTGTCGCCGTCGGTCGTGCGACGCTGGCTGCGCGGGACGCTGGTACCGACCTGGCGGCGGGTGCGCGCCATGACGGGCCTGTGGGGCGGCGATCCGCAGCTCCTGGGCCTGGGCGCGGTCCTCCAGCGCTACTGCCGCGTCTCCGGCCTCCCGCTCGGCGACGCCGTACGGATGGTGCGCTCGGGTCGCCGGACCGGGCCGGAGCGGCGGGCCGCGCGCGCCCGTCCGCGCGATCGCCGCCAGCTCGCGCTACCGATCGAGCGCTAGGCCTCGCGACTCCTGCTCCGTGCTCCGCGCCCGCGATCCCTGCGGCGCTCCGCCCATTCAGCGCATCCTCGGGGTGCGGGAGGACATGACGTGGCCGTGCGGGGAGAACGGACCGAAGCGACGTCCGGCACCCGGGAAGAAGTGCCGGTGGGGTGCGAAACGCCCCACGAAGGCGACCGTGGAGCCGAAGAGGAACGGCGAGTAGGGCCCATAGTAGTAGGGCAGGCCGTAATTCGGATAGGAGGAATACTGATCGCTCGGTGGCGCGGGTGGCGCGATGACGATGGGCGCAGGGGGTGTCTGGGGGACGGCGGCCAGGATGGTGCGAGCCAGCTCCTCGGCGAGAGCCACCTGACGCTCCGCCGCCTCCATCCCGTGCTGGTACCCGCGCTCGTAGGCGTCGAGCGGTGCACTTTCCGCGCTCGGAGGGTCGGGTGTTGCTGCTTCCTGCGAGAGGCGCCTCGGGGCGCGCCTGGCGGTGAACGTCCGCACGGAAGCGCGCTGCTCCTCGGGCACGTCGCGGGGATCGTTGCTCAACGTGAGCACCCCGCCCTCGCCCTTCCAGCTGTACACCGTCGCCCCCGCCGGGAGAGGCCAGAGAACGAAGAGGGTCCAGACCAGCGCGGGCAGCATCCACCGGGGATTCCCAGCGATCATGGCACAGACTCCCGACAGCTCTCGACGACCATCGAACCTGTCCTGGTTCTCTACTCCCTTGTCCGGAAGTTCGCCATGGCCCGGCGAAGCCCCTGCGGGACGGCTAGTGCGGCTCCAAGTCGATCGCAGGAGATGCACTAGCCGAACAGGCGTCCGGAGAAGATGAGGAGACCGAAGCAGAACAGATTCGCTGTTACCAGCACGCTCATCACGTGAGCCAACCTGCCGGCACCGACGATCCCGCGTCGGCGGCTCCACCGGGCGAGCAGGTCGTACAGGATCAACATCACGCCTTGGTAGATGCCGTAGACGACGTAGCGCGGCTCGAGTCCGTGCCAGCACCCCATCAGACCCATCGTGAGCAAGAGTCCGGCGACGTGTGCCCACCATGCATTGCCGCCGAACCACTTGCGGCGCGTGGCGGTCAGCATGAAGCGCATGTACACGTTGTCGCGGAGCCACCAGGAGAGACTGATGTGCCAGCGATCCCACATCTCGCGGAAGTTGCGGCTGAGAAAGGGCGCGTTGAAGTTCTCGGACACGTGGACACCGAAGAACCGACCGACGCCGATCGCGAACGCGCTGTAGCCGGCGAAGTCGAAGAAGAGGTACGCGCTGAATGCGTACATGTACTCGATCGTCGCGAGCGTCCCCGCCCGCGTCGCAAGGGGCCTCAGGGCGTGGCGGTAGATGAGGTAGGCGAGGACGAACTTGTAGAGGAACCCCTGCGCGATGCGGTGCAGGCCGGCTGCGACGTCATCCAGGTACTGGCGCCCGCGACGTGGCAGGCCCTCGATCTCGCGCGTGAAGCGGTGAAGGCGGTCGATCGGGCCCGCGCTGATCGTGGGGACGAACAGCAGGTAGCTCAGAATGGCGGTCGGGCTCGGGGTCTCGCGCACGACGCCGTCGTGCACGGCCACGAGCGCATCGACGACGCGCAGCGACATGTAGGAGAGACCGAGGAAGCCGACGGTGTCGAGGAGGCCCGTCTGCGGGGCCGGCACGCCGGGCGGCGATGCCCCCGCGCCCGCCGACGGATCCGCCGCGTGCGCCACGCCCAGGGCCAAGGGCCAGAGCTTGACGGCGGCGAGCGGCAGGAGCACCAGCGCGACGGCGCCGTAGAAGGCCCGTTGAGAGCGGTGCCGCTGGAGCGCGCGCGAATACGCCCGCACGACCGTCGTGCTCGCGAGCGCGTAGCTCACCAGCAGGATGAGCTGACGGGGTCCGTTCGACGGATCGGCGTCCCCGATCAGGACGCCGTACTGGTAGCAGACGAGGGCGATGCTGACGAGGAGGACGGCCGATCGACCGAGGTGGCCGAGAACGCCGAGGAGCGCCAGGGCGAGCAGCGGGTAGAGAAGCAGCAGGAAGTAGCCAGGGTCGACGTAGGGCGTCACCCTGCGATCCCACGGAGGGCGCGCCGATCGAGCTTCCCCTGGGCGGTGAGAGGCAGCGTCGGCGCGCTGCGCACGATCCGTGGCAGGGCGTACTCCGGCAGGGAGTCGGCGAGGGCCGCGCGGACGTAGTTCGTCAGCGCGCGACCTCCGGACGGAAGCGCGGGCGTCGCGACTACCAGTGCGGCGAGATGATCGGGCTGCCCGTCACGCTCGATCGGTACGACGGCCGCGTCGGCGACGCCGGAAAGCGCCCGGAGATGGGCCTCGATCTCCTCGATCTCGATCCGGTATCCGCGCAGCTTGATCTGGTGATCGAGGCGGCCGGCGCAGAAGAGCGAGCCGTGACGGTCGATCCAGCCCAGATCTCCGGTGCGATAGGCGAGGCGGCCATCGGGCAGGGTGAAGAACGCGCCATCCCGCGACTCGGCTGCCGCGTCGCGCAGGTAGCCCCGGGCGACCTGAGGACCCGCGATCACGATCTCGCCTGGCGAGCCGTCGGGTACCTTCCGGAAAGGTGCATCGACCTCCACGATCCGGATTTCCATCCCCGGGGCCGCCCGTCCGACCGGCAGGGGGTCCTCCGAGGCCGCGAGCTCCCTGCCAATCCGGATCGCAGTAACCGCAACCGTTGTTTCCGTCGGCCCGTACATGTTCCAGACCTCCACCCCGGGAAAGCGGGCGAGGAGTTCGCGGACGACGGCCGACGACAGCGTCTCGCCGCAGAAGAGGAAGCGCCGGAGCGCCGGCAACATGCCGCGCGTGAAGCACGCCTCCGCGAGGCAGAAGCGGGCGAACGAGGGGGTAGACACCCAGGTCGTGAGCGGTGCGCCGTGGAGCCGGCGGAACAGGCGCCGAGGATCGGCGATCTCCTCGCGGGTGATCACGAACAGCGTCCCGCCCGTGAGGAAGGCGCCATACACGTCCATGACCGAAAGGTCGAAGCTCAAGGGCGCCTGGTTGAGGAACGTTTCGCCGCCGGGCACGAACGGGTGCGACGCGAGCAGCCAGCTCGTGAAGTGCATGAGCGCCGCGTGCGACACGGCGACCCCCTTCGGGACGCCGGTCGTGCCCGAGGTGAAGAGGATGTACGCCGCGGTCTCGGGACCGGGCATTGGTGAGTAGTCGCCACCGCTGGTTCCGGGAGAGCGTGTGAGGCAGGCCCCGAGCGGATCGAGCTGAATGGGGGCGATGCCCCTGGCCGCGATCTCGTGCGCGAGCGGCGGCGGAGGCTCTTCCGCCAGCACGGCGTCTTCCGCACCGACCGCGGCCATCATGTGGGCCACTCGCCTCGGCGGCAGCGAGGCGTCGATCGGCACGTACGCTCGTCCGAGTCGGAGCGCGGCGAGAAAGCCCTGCAGGACGGCCGGCTGTTTCTGTCCGTACACGACGACCGGCGAGCGACGTGCCGTGAGCCGGGACGCCAGCCGCCGGGCCCGCTCCAGCATGTCGGCATGGCTGAGCGCGCCGTCGGGTGTCACCACCGCCGGTCGCCCGGGGACGGCCGCCGCCGCGATGCGAGAGAACAGGGAGTCCGACGCTCGAGGCTGTTCCGTACCGCGCCTCCAGATTCAGAACCCCTGATAGATGAACGGCGTCGCCCGGTAGTCCGGGATCAGATGCACGATGAGGAATGCGGCCAGGATCGCCAGGTAGTAGAGGGTGAGCCGGAGGATATGCGCGGGGTCGCTCATCGGGGTCGTCAGGCCGCTCGCGCCCGTCCAAGTCGCCCCTCGATGTCCGCGATCAGAGAGCGCGGTGTCGACCAGGTCTCGCGGTCGAGCTCGGCCGGGGAGATGACCAGGGCGAAGGCCTCCTCGAAGCCCACCATGAGCCTTACCACGCCGAGGGAGTCTAGGAGCCCCGACGCGAACAGGGGAGTGTCCAGGTCGTGGCCCACCTCGTCATCGCCCACCACCTCGCACAGGATCTCGAGCGTGCGCGTGGCGACCGCTCCGTTCGCTTCCGTCGGCGGCATTCTCGTCAATCCGAAGCGCCCACCGGTTCCCCGTCGCCCGCATCGGCGAGGGCCGGCGGCAGCTCGGGCACCGGCACGCCGCGGTCGAGCGTCGCGAGTGCGGTGCGGATGTCGTCGAGCGAGCCGGCGTGCCAGAAGACGTCGAGCGCCCGGTCGGCGAACACCCAGCCACGGGCGCTCAGATGTGAGCCCGGGTCGGTCACGAAGAAGCGGTCCTCGTCGTGTGCCCGGAAGTCGAGCCACGGAACCCTGGCGGACTCGCCCGTCCGCGCAAACCGCTCGTAGTACGTCCGCCGCACGGGCGCCGAGACCGCCGTGTAGTCATAGAAGGCGCCCGCCAGCGGCAGGGTCCACACGAGAGGCCGGGCGCCGACGGCGTGGAGAACACGGAGCGCGAGACGCAGATCGGCCCACTCGGCGGAACGCGAGACCGTGCGCCCCCAGGCTGGCGACGCCGGGAGGAACGCGCCGTCCCGATTCGTGTGACCGGAATCGTACAGTGCGAGCGCGTCCCGGAACTTCGGCCGTCGGCCGAGTTCGCGGTACGTCGCATCGGTGAAACCGAACGGGTTCGTCGTGCTGGCCGCCCGGGCGACGCGTGTCGCGCGCGCCGCCATGTCCACCCAATCGAGCCACGGCACGGCTGGTGGCGTATCGCGACGCCGCCAGCTCTCCTGCCAGAGGAAGGCGCCGGCTTGCACCGCGTCGCGCACCTCCAGCGCCCAGGTCGCGACGTGACCGAGCGGAGTGAGGGCCGCGTAACCGGCGAGATTGATGCGCGTGGGATGAGCGAGATCCTCGACCGCGCGACGCAACAGCGGATCATCGCGGAGCGTCTCCGGATAGGCGAGCATCCGGCGGGCCCCGATCTCGCGCAGCGAGGGCGGCACCGGGGCCTCGAAGACGAAGGCGTAGGCGGCCTCCGGCGAGAAGCTGCTCGCATACCGCGCCGGCGTGAGGCCTTGTCGGGCTGAGAACCAGGAAGGTGAGTCGGATACGACCACGCGCTTGCGACGGAGATCATGTCCGAGCGCGGCGAACGTCTGCGCGAACACGAGGTCGCTCGAGCCGGCGTGTCCCAGGGCGAGCACGTCGAAGCCGGTGGGACGCGACGCGAACACCTCGGTCGGACGGAAGGGCTCGCCGCAGCAGAAGAGCTCGGAGCTTCCATAGATCGGCAGCACGTGTCCGCTACCCAGTGCCGCTCGCTGGAAGGTGAGCGTCTGGTACTTGAACGGGAGGGCGACGGTGGTGACGAGGGACACATTGTGATTCGCGAGGTGCTGTACGTATGACCGGAGACCCTGGCCCACCATCCCGGCGATGGCGCACGCCAACACGGCGGCGACGATCCCGTCGGGAAGCTTGCCCGGGGATCCGGACGACTGAATCGTCGGCATCAGGGGGCAAGCTGTGATGGAGCAACCCACATGCCATTCGCGCAAGGGCGGCTTGCGCCCGCGGGGGCTCCTCCCCGTGGGTGCTCGGGTGGGCGCAGGCCCGACCGCCACGTGGCATTTCGCCTGGCGGGCGCGGCAGTTTGCCGCGGCATCGCCTTCCCACCTTGCGGGGGGCGCCGGCCTCAATCTATCGTCTCGTCGTGTCGGACGCCGCCACGTTGCCGCGCGGTCTGCCGGGCGAGTGCTTCGTCGAGACCGCGGAAGGTCCCGTCGCCATGGCCGAGACGCCCAATAAGGGCTTCGCCGTCCTGACGCGCCTGCCGTCGGGAGTGCTCGGCTTTCGCCAGCTGATCAAGGTCGTTTCCGCGGGACCCCTGCCGCTCCTCCGCGTCGTCCTCGACTCCGGACACGCGATCGTGCTGGCGGCCGGGCATCTCGTGTACCGCAGCGGCATGGAGCCCGTGCCTGCTGCACGCCTCGCCGTCGGGGACCGCCTCGAGACGGCCTTCTCGTACCCGGCCGACTACGCTCCGCCGGATCGCGATCCGCGGGCGCCCTTCTTCGACGCGATCAGCGTGCGCGCCGTCGAGCCGGCGGGGGAGGGGCCCGTCTTCACCGGTACGGTCCGCGACACGCACATGCTCTTCCTCACCGCCGGGGTGCTCTGCGGCGAGTGACGCGCTCGCAGCCCTCGAACAGCGCCTGATCCGCTGCCGGCGCTGTCCGCGGCTGGTGGCGCACCGCGAGCGCGTGGCCCGCGACAAGGTGGCGCGCTTCCGGGACTGGACGTACTGGGGCCGGCCGGTGCCGGGCTTCGGCGACCCCGCGGCGCGGCTCCTGATCGTCGGCCTCGCTCCGGCCGCGCACGGCGGGAACCGGACGGGGCGCATCTTCACGGGCGACGAGAGCGGCAACTGGCTCTACGCGGCGCTCCACCGCGCGGGCTTCGCCAACCAGCCGACGTCGACCCGGCGCGAGGACGGCCTCCGTCTCGAGGACGCCTTCGTGAGCGCGGTCGCGCGCTGCGCGCCACCCGCGAACCGGCTGACGCCGGGCGAGATCGAACGCTGTCGGCCCTACCTCCTGGGTGAGCTCGAAGCGCTCGAGCGGCTGCGCGTGGTGGTGGTGCTCGGCGGGGTGGCGCATGCGGGATTCCTCGCCGTCGAGCGCGCCCGCGGCCGGACGGTCCCGCGACCGATGCCGCGCTTCGCGCACCTGGCGGAGCACCATCTGCCCTCGGGCCTGACGCTCCTCTGCTCCTACCATCCTAGCCAGCAGAACACCTTCACCGGAAAGCTGACGCGCGCGATGCTCGATGCCGTCTTCGCGCGGGCGCGACGGCTGCTCAGCGCATGACGCCGAAGCGGCGCCGGTGCACCTCCGCGTTCCCGACGTAGGTCTCGCACGCGACTCGCGTCCCGTCGACGAGCACCTCGACGGGACGGCGCACGTAGAGGCGACCTTCCTCCTCGTAGGTGTCGAGCTTGCGCAGGGAAACCGCGTCGACCGGCTCGATCAGGTGTCCGTCGACGTGCGCGTCGGTCCGCGGCACGATGTACGGATAGCCTCGCGCAGGGGTGATGCGCTCGAATCCCTCCAGGCGAGCGGGGCGGCGGGCGAACCGCCGGCCGGTGACACCCTCGAGGCATGCGTCGTCCATGAGGGTGCCGTAGACGAAGAGCGCGACGGCGCCCAGGGACGTCTCAGGCGGCCGCGTCCGGATGCGTACGGTTGCCGTGTGCCCCGAGATGCGTGTCGCGACGGACGTTCACCTGCACGCCACGATCGCCGAGCCACGCGAACTGATGCACCAGACGCGCGAGACCGTCATCGCTCACGGTCGAGGAAACGCTCACCTCGAGACGGGTCCCCCGGCCGCCGCGGAGGGCATCCTCGGCGATGGTTTCCGCGGTGTACGGCGTCAGCCAGCCGGCACGCTGCAGCTCGCTGCTCCCGTGACTCTGTGGCAGCACGACCCGCGCCCAGATGAGTGGCTCCTTGGCTCTCTCGGCACCGAGCTCGGCTTCCCGGCGGAGCCGCGCGAGAATGCACACGGCGTCCGCCAGCTCCCCGTACGTGCGCACCCCGTCGAGGGTGGCCTCCGACAAAGAGATGCCGAACTCCGCTTCGAGAGCGAGTGCCAGCTCGACCAGGTCCAGAGAATCTACCGCCAGCTCGTCCGCGAGAGAGACGTCGCGGGTCAGCTCTTCGGTCCCGACGCCGAGATGGTCTGCTACCAAGCGCCGGACGCGCGGCTCCACGAAATCAAACATGCCCAACCTCCCCCCAAGCGCGCGGTCGTGGCCGAGGAATCGGAGGAACTCGGATTGTTGTGCGAGGGTTGATTGCTTGTATCACGCATTGCCACCAGCGGTATCCTCCGAAGGGGTGGGATGCGAAAATTATCGGCGTGAGAGCGCCGTCCCGTCCGATGTGCTCCACCTGATTGTGGATTAATTTACGCACTGCGTCCGCGGCCACGAGCGTGGTTTGATCAGGTTAGAAAGACGACACCCCTCGGGACTAACACACTGCGTCGTGGACTGGACCCGCGCTCGCCAATTGAACGACCGCCAGCGATGCGGTAAGCGTTTTCGCCACCTTGCCCCCGTAGCTCAGAGGATAGAGCACTCGCCTCCTAAGCGAGGGGTCGTGCGTTCGAATCGCGCCGGGGGCGCTTGACCGGATCTCGGGCTGGGCCGTGGGTGCAGTTTCTCGCGGCCCACGACCAGTGTTAGAAGGCCGGCCATGGCCGACCTGGTGATCCGCGGCGCTCTCGTGTGCGACGGCCTCGGTGGCGAGGCGACACGTGGCGACCTCGCGGTAGAGGGCGATCGCATCACCGCCATCGGTCGTGTGCCGCAGCGCGGCGAGACGGAGCTGGATGGGGCTGGTCTCGTCCTGGCACCCGGGTTCATCGACGTCCACACGCACTACGACTGTCAGCTCTTCTGGGACCCGACTGCCAGCCCGTCGCCCTGGCACGGGGTCACCACGGTCGTGATGGGGAACTGTGGGTTCACGATCGCTCCCTGCCGCGAAGCCGATCGCGACGTTCTCATGCGCCTCCTCCTCTTCGTCGAGGGCATGCCGCTCGAGACCCTGCAGGCCGGCATCACGTGGACCTGGGAGGACTTCGACGGATACCTGGGCGCCCTCGAGCGCCAGGGGGTCGGGCCCAACGTGGCCTCCTTCGTGGGGCACTCGGCCATCCGTTACCGGGTGATGGGACGGGCAGCCGTCGAACGGGCCGCGACCGCCGGCGAGCGGGCCCAGATGGGCGATCTCATCCGAACGGCGATGGCGGCGGGCGCCATCGGCTGGTCCACGTCGCTCTCGCCGACTCACTTCTTCGGTGACGGGACGCCGGCGCCGAGCCGTCTGGCCGACGAGGAGGAGCTGCTGGCGCTTGCTGCGGTGCTGCGAGAGATCGGCCGGGGCGTGATCGAGCTCGCCCCGAGGAGTACCATCGGCCCTCCCGCCGACAAGGCGGCCGAGCAGCGGTTCTTCGCCGAGCTGGCGCGCACGAGCGGCGGCGTCGTCACCTGGGCGCCGCTCCACGAGACCCCTTTCGCCCCGGGCGCGGCGCAGCAGGTGCTCGCCGAAGCGGCCGAGTACCAGGCCCGCGGGCTCGCCGTCGTGCCGCAGGTCGGGTGCCGCCCGCTCGAAGTACGCTTCGACCTGCGCGAGCCCGCCTTTTACCTCGAGAACAACCCCTTCTGGCGCGAGATCATGGCGCGGCCACATGCGGAGCGCCGCCGCCTCCTCGCGACCCCCGCTTTCCGTGACGCGCTCGGCGCACAGCGCGGGTTCGTGGCCGGGCTCACCCGGAGCTGGGACCAGCTCTATTGTCGTCTGCCGGCACGCGCGTCGACCGCGCGCTGGCAGGACCTGAGCGTCGCCGAGATCGCCGCGTCACGGGGCGCGGCGCCACTCGACGCGTTCCTGGATGTCGTGCTCGAGGACGATCTCGCGACGCAGTGGGGGGTCGTCCTGCTGAACGGCGACGAGCACGCCGTGGCGGAGCTCATCCGGCACCCGGCGGGCCTGCTCGCGCTCTCCGATGCGGGGGCGCACGTCGATACGCTCTGCGACCAGGGGTTCACGACGTCGCTCCTCGGACGCTTCGTGCGCGAGCTGGGTGCGCTCCGGCTCGAGGACGCGGTGCGGCTCCTGACGAGCGTGCCCGCCGGGCGCTACGGCCTCCGCGGCCGCGGCCGGCTCGCCCCCGGCTATGCTGCCGATCTCGTGCTCTTCGACCCGACCCGCGTCGCCACCCGCCCCACGCAGGTGGTGCATGACCTGCCGGGCGGACAGCACCGGCTCCTCCAGGGAGCGGAGGGGGTCGAGTACGTGTTCGTGAACGGTGAGCCGCTCGTGGACCGCGGTCGACCCGTCGACCGCCGGCCCGGGCGGGTGCTGCGCGGCGGCTGACCGCGCGCGACGAGGAGATCAATGCGGACCGACCAGGAAGCGAAGCAGCAGATCATCCAGATCACCAACGAGCTCTTCGAGATGGGACTGCTCACCCCGACGGGCGGGAACATCAGCGCCCGCGGCGCCGATCCGGAGCTCTACTGGATCACGCCGAGCCAGATGTACAAGGGCGGCCTCACCATCGACGACCTCGTCTGCATCCGTCCCGACGGTACGGTCTGCGAGGGGGCGAACAAGCCCTCGGTCGAGTACCAGATGCACTGGGCCTCGTATCAGGCACGCCCCGACGCGACGGCGGCGGTGCACACGCACGCGCCGGTGGCGACCGCCTTCGGCATCACGCATCAGAGCTTTCCCCCCATCAACACGGACGCGATCTTTCTTGCCGATACCCGGATCGTCCCGTGGTTCATGCCCGGCTCGAAAGACCTGGCCGACGCGGTCGGCGAGGCGCTCAAGGTGAGCCGGGGCGCGATCCTCCAGTGCCACGGTCTGATGACGGTCGGGAAGACGATGCGCGACGCCGCCACGCGCGCCATGATGCTCGAGGAGACGGCGAAGATCGTCCTCTACTGCAAGCAGTTCGGCGGCGAGCTGGCGCTCATCCCCACCGAGTGGGTCGAGCGCCTCGCCCAGTTCGCCAACTTCATGTGAGAAACCGGTGACGGGACCCGCGCGGAAAGGACCCTGGGGACCTCCCCGTGAGCCTTGCGGGTTGCCGTCCCTCGCGGCATTGAGCGGGTGATGAAGCGGCATCACTGGTTGCTGGTCGGAGCGGCGGCGGTCCTGGCAGCGGGATGGCTCCTGTGGAACGTCCTCCTGGTCGAGAGCGACGTCGCCACGCCGCCGGCGAGGGAGGCTCCCGCCCCGTGATCGGGCATCTCCTGCTGTCCCTCGTCCTTTCGGGAGCGGCCGTCGCGGTCCTGGTCAGGGGCCTGCGCTTTCGTCCGAGCAAGCCCGTATGGAGCCTCTTCCTCCTGCTGTTCTTCGGCATCTGGGCCGGGGGACTGTGGCTGGCGCCCGTGGGGCCAACCCATTTCGGGATCATCTGGCTGCCCTTCCTGCTGATAGCGGTCCTGCTCTCCGTGCTCCTGGTGGCAGTCTCACCCCATGAGCGTCAGAGCCATCGACAGGAGGTCGAGCTGGAGCGCGAGGTCCTGGTGGGAGTCGGGCTCTTCTTCTGGGTGCTGATCGGGGCGCTGATCGCGGCGATCGTGGCGGCGTATCGTTGAGGTCGCACCGACCTCCGGCGATTGTCGCGAAGTGGCAAGACGCTCTCACCCACGACTTGATATCGGGCCCTCCATGAAGACCTGGCGAGCGACGATGGCAGTGGCCCTAGGGATGCTCGGTCTGGCGGCGCTCGTGGCTGCGGCGGAGCCCGAGAAGAAGGGCAACAAGCCGGTGGTGAGCTGCGCCCAGATCGTCGAGACCTACAAGGTCAACCAGTCCGTCGACGAGACCGCGGATGCGCTCGAAGTCGACCAGTCACGCGTCGCAGCCTGCCTCAAGGCTGCCGGCATCAAGATGCCAGCCGAGAACGACCGCTGACGCGTGGCCGGGCAACGACGGTTCGTTTGCCCCTGATCGTCCCGAGCGCAGGGAGAATTCGCGGCTGACTCAGGCCGGCTGCTGTCGTGCCCTCATGCCGAGCACGACCAGCGACCAGCCGTCGAAGATCAGGTCTATCCCGACAAACGTTCCGATCACCCACAGGCCCGAGATCGGCCACTGCCTCCAGATGACGATGCCGAGGAGAAGCGTGACCACGCCGCTCAGCAGCGTCCACCCCCGGCCCGGAAAGCGGATCGCGAGCGCCGTCATGATCCGCGAGACGCCACCCACGACGAAGAAGGCGGCGAGCAGCAGTGTCAACGATAGGGCTCCCGCAACCGGACGCGCCACCATCAAGCCGCCGACCACGATGCCCAGGACGCCACCCAGGAGGTGCCGGAAGAACCCGCCCCAGCGGCGGAACCAGAACGCATGCACCGCCTGCACGGCGCCACCGATCACGAGCAGCCACCCGAAGAACAGCACGGAGGCCAGGGTGACGATCCCCGAGGCGCCGAGCGCGACCGTGCCGAGGATGACCGAGGCGATGCCGAGGACGACGCACAGCCCCCAGTGCCGGCGGAGCTTCTCCATCCCCGGTGCCACGGCCCGCCCTCACTTCCAGGCGGGCGAGGCCGCCGCCTGTGGGAGCTTCGCCGGGTCGAAGAGCGCGTCGGGGATGTCGGCCCCGTATCTCACTTCGCTCACGTTGATGTCCGTGCTCGTCCCCGTCTGCCGGTCCTCCATACGCCGGTGGAGCACCGTGGGTATGCCGTTGATCTCCGTCACCTGGTCGTAGCGCTCGACCTTCCAGAGCTGGTTGGCCGGGTCGTAGAACTGCCGCTCGAGCGGGAGCGAGGAGTCGATGGCGATCCAGGTCACGATGCGGGTGTAGTACCACTGCGAGCGCGGGACCTCCTGCACCTTGTAGGCGCGCACCCCGTCGTGCTGCTCCTCGCCGAGAAGCTTGTAGGTGGAGTGCAGATCGACCAGGCCGAGATCGGCGTAGGTGAAGTCCGAGCTCAAGAACACCTCGTACCCCTCGAGTGGGATCAGCGTTCGCACCCGCCGGAATACCGGGTCCCACACCCACTGGGTGCTCTGCTTCGGGCCCTCCTGGATCAACCAGGCCATGCCCTGTGCCCCGGCAGGAGATTGCACCACGGTGAGCATCCGGCCGCCGTCGGCGGCCTTCTTGCGCGCCTGCCTGGCGATCGACTCCGTGACCTCGCCGCCGAACTGGGGCGTCGTCACCTTGACGGTGAGCTGGCGGACGCTCGGCTGGGCCGGCCAGACGGCCGCTCGTGTCTTCGCGACCAGCTCCTGCACGGGAGGAGGCTTCGCCGCGGCAGGCGCGGTCAGCAGGGCGGACAGGGCCACGCTCGCCAGGACGATCCGAGTCGAGACGGCCATTGATCCTCCTTCTTGTTAGCGGGCTTGCGAGGACTACGACAGGTCGCCGCCCGCCTGCAACAGGGCCGCCCGGCCGTCTCTGAAAGCTATCTGGGAGGATTCAATACACGCCGCCGAGCTTCCGGTGATCCCAGCTGGCGACGTGCTCGGGCGTGATGCGGAGGACCACCCGTTTCGAGGCCTGCCCGCGCATGGCGGCCCGGAGCCCTTCGGCCGGCAGGCCGGGGTTGTACTTGGTCTGCACCCGCGTGAGCACGTCGAGCACGTGCTCGACGTCGCCGTCGATCGTCGCACGGCCGCGGATGAGGAGGCCCTTCAGCTCCTCGTAGGAGCGCCCGCTCTCGATCAGGAGGGAGCAGCGCGGATCACGGCTCGCGTTGAGCGTCTTCTGCGATTTCGCGTAGGTCGTCATCTGGACGGTCCCGTCGGGGTCGGCGACGTACCACATGGCGACCGTGTGGGGATACCCGTTTCGATCGATGGTGCTCAGGATGATGGTGTCCGACTCGTCGAGATAGCGGCGTTGTTCCTCGGGCGTGAGGGCGATGGCTTGCCGGCGATTCATGCTCGGCCCTTTAATATGGGGCGGATCCGCCGGCAAGCCGTTCGGCCTCCGCACTTTTCTTCCCGGCGCCCAGCCGGTATGTCCGAGCCATGCGCCGGGAGATCTATCGGGGGCGGATCGTCGATCTGCGGGTCGAGAGCGTCACGCTGCCGAACGGCACGGTGGTCGACCTCGAGCTGATGCACCACATCGGTGCCGCCGCGGTGGTGGCGGCCGACGACCGCGGGCGTGTGGTGCTGATCCGCCAGTACCGCCACGCCGCAGGGGGATTCCTCTGGGAGCTCCCGGCCGGCATCCTCGCCTCGCCCGACGAGGCGCCCGAAGCCTGCGCCGCGCGCGAGCTCCGCGAGGAGGCGGGACTCGTCGCCGCGCGCCTCCGCCGCCTGGGCGCCATCTTCACCACCCCTGGCTTCTGCGACGAGCGCATCCATCTCTTCCTGGCGGAGGGACTCCGCGACGAGGGCCATCGCCACGACCACGACGAGGTGATCGCCGAGATCGCGCGCGTGCCGCTGGGCGAGGCGCTGGCCTGGATCCGGAGCGGCACGATCACCGACGGGAAGACGATCGCGGGCCTCCACCTGGCGGCGGCCACCCTCGGGAGCGCCGGATGAAGGTCGGGCTCACGGGTTTCGCGAGCGCCGGGAAGACGACCGTCTTCAATGCGCTGACGGGCCTCCAGGCGCCGACCGGCGCGCAGAGCGAGAGCCGCCGGAACCTCGGGGTCATCAAGGTCCCCGACGCCCGGGTGGATGCCCTCGCGGCCATCTTCCGTCCGCGGAAAACGACCTACGCCGAGGTGAACTTCGTCGACTTCCCGCCCTCGCGCGCCGCGGGCAGCCGCCGGGCGGTCCTCGACGCCGACACCGTGGCGCAGCTGCGCGACGCGGATGCCCTGGTCGAGGTCGTACGCGGCTTTCCGGATCTCACGGGCACCCCGGCGACGCCCGTCCAGGACCTCGAGGCGTTCGCCGCCGAGCTCGTGCTGGCCGATCTGGCCGTAGTCGAGAAGCGGCTCGAGCGCGTACGGAAGGAGAAGGGGCACGAGCGGGAGAAGGCCCTCCTCGACCGCATCGTGGCGGACCTCGAGGCGGGCCGGCCGCTCCGCACGCTCGGCCTCTCCGCCGACGACCGGCGAGCGCTCGCCGGGTTCGCCTTCCTGTCGCTCCAGCCCCTGCTCGTCGTGATGAACGTCCCGGAGGCAGAGGCGGGAGGCGCGCTCCCGGCCGACGTCGCCGAGCGGGCGCGCGCCGAGGGTGCCGAGGCGCTCGTCCTCTCCGCCCCCGTCGAGGCCGAGCTTTCGCAGCTCGAGCCCGGGGACCGGGCCGCCTTCCTCGCCGACCTGGGGCTCGAGGCGAGCGCGCGGGATCGCTTCATCCGCGCGAGCTACGCCCTCCTCGACCTGGTGAGCTTCCTCACGGCGGGCGAGGACGAGTGTCGCGCCTGGCCGATCGGTCGCGGCACCACCGCGGTCAGGGCGGCCGGCAAGATCCACAGCGACATCGAGCGCGGCTTCATCCGCGCCGAGGTCATCGGCTGGGAGGACTTCGCCCGTTACGGGAGCGAGGTGAAGTGCCGCGAAGCCGGGAAGCTGCGTCTCGAAGGCAAGGACTACGTGGTGCGGGACGGCGACGTCATCCACTTCCGCTTCAACGTGTAGCGGTGCGGAAACGGTCTCGCGATCCCGCCATCAGTCCTTGCCGGTGAGGTAGTCGCCGAGGATGCCACGGGCATGCTCGTCCTCGTGGCAGTCGACGCAGAGGTTCTCCCAGTTGCTGCCGTCCGGCGGATTGTTGTCGTGGTTGCCGTCCCTGTGGTGGACGGTCAGCAGGTGGAGGCTCGCGCGGTCGAACTCGCGCGCGCACTTGGCGCAGATCCAGCCGTGCAGCGCGAGGGAGCGCTCGCGGTAGCCCTGCTGCCGGGCGCGCGCCTCGGCATTCGCCTCGCGGATCAGGGCGTCGACGTCGGTCGGGTGGCGCGGACCGCGACGGGAGGGGCGAAAGCTCCGGGTGGACACGGGGCAATCATACCTCGGCCGGATCGCGGCGACAGCCGGGTGAAGCAGGTGCCCCGGGAGCTTGCCCTCATCGTCGTCGCAAACCACATCGGGCAGGGCGTCGAGGCGAGCGGGGCACGGGCGGAAGCAAGCGCGCCGCGGTTTCCGGAGTGAAGCGGCCGGGTCGGGAGTCGACCCGGCCGCTTCGCGGATCTCACGGACGCACAGCTATTGCTCGGTGATCTCCACGCGCCGGTTCTTGGCTCGGCCCTCGCGCGTCGCGTTGCTGGCGACCGGGTTCGCCTTGCCGAAGCCCTTCGTCGTGATGCGTGACCCCGCGATCCCCTGCGAAACCATGTAGTCGCGGACCGCGTCTGCTCGCCGCTCGGACAGGCGCAGATTGTAGGCATCCGACCCGATCGAGTCGGTGTAGCCCTCGACGAGCGCGCGGAGCTCCGGATGCTGCTTCATCGGCGGGATGATCTCCGCGTCGACTCTCTCCTTGCCCTGCGGCTTGAGCGTGGCCTTGTCGAAGTCGAAGTAGGTGTCAGCCGAGAGCGAGATGTGCTTCGGGGCCGGCGGCGGAGGTGGTGCCGGCGCGGGCGGCGGCGGGGGTGGCATCTCTTTCGGGTCGCACAGGAGGTGGCCGATTAGGGCGCCCACTCCGGCCCCGGCCACGGCACCAGCTCCGGCTGCCTCACCGGTCTCCTGGTGGCTGCCACCCGAGCCGCCTTCGTAGGCGTTGACGAGGCCTCCGGCGGTGCCGGCTCCTGCCAAGCCCCCGATCACGCCACCCGCAACAGCGCACCAACCCCAGCGCCGT